>JAIFLV010000040.1 GCA_020048895.1 Rhodoferax sp.
TTTCCCTTGAGCACCAGACGGCCGCCCGGTCGACCCCGGAAATTATCAATCTGGCCAACGGTGGAGCCGCTGATACAAATGCGCGTTCCCAGTTGGCCATTGATGGTCTCCAGCCGGGCCGCCGTATTGATGGCGTCCCCCAGGGCGCGGTAGTCCAGCATCACCTTCCCTCCAAAGTTCCCGACCATGACATCACCCGTATTCACGCCAATGCGGGTCTTGCCAAATGGAATACCACGTGCTTGTTGCATTTGACTGAAACCGTTGGCAAAGGCATCCATCGCCAGCGCACAACGGACGGCGCGCGCAGCGTGGTCGGCTTGCACCACCGGGGCAGAGAACATCACGGCCACGGCATCCCCCACGATCCGGTCGAGCGTACCGTCATGGGCAAAAGCGATTTCGATCATGCTGTTCAGGTACTCATTCAACAGCGAAGAGAGCATCGCCGGTTCGTACTTCTCCATCATCGAGGTGAACCCCGCCAGGTCCGTCATCACGAACGAGCATTCCCGGTATTCACCCCCCAACACCAGTGTCTCGGGGTTGTCCTGCAGGTACTTCACCCGGTTGGGCGAGACATAACGTGAAAATGCCGTCTTGATCCAGCGTTGCTCCTTTTCTGTACGCAAGTACCCCGGTATGAAGAGCGACAGGAACAGGGCAACCAGTCCAGAGGCCGGGTACAACGGATCAAACAGGAGGTACTGGCTCGAAAATAGCCACATCGAAAGGCCTGCTAGTCCGACCACACCCGCACCAACCAACACCACCGACCATACTGGGCGAAAGTAGCCGAGCATTACCGCCATAGCCAGGCCATAGGCCAGCATCAGACCCGACACAAAGGCGTTTTCCCACGCTGGCCGCAGCAGGTACCCATTGGTCAACAGCTGCTCGATCAGCTGCACGTGGCCTTCCACTCCGGGGACCAACTCGCCCAAGGGTGTGCGCACCACGTCACCCAAGCCGACGGAGGTGGCACCGATAACGACAATGTGGTCCTTGATGCGTTTGGGCTCAACCTTGCCATCGAGAATGTCAATTGCGGACACATAGCGATCGTTCGATTTGGGCCGCATGTGTAACCACACGCGCGCCTCCGGTGACGTTGGCAGGTAAGCGGCGCTCCCCACCTGGATGCCTTCGATTCCGGGTTGTTGCAACCAGCCTGCCTTTTGAGGCGCAGCAGACTTGGCCAATAAATCGCTGGACCCCAGATACACCCGCAACCCTTCCAGCGCCAGGCTGGGATAGAGGAAGTGTTCATCGCCCAGTGCACTCACCAATGGCATCGATCGCAGAATCCCGTCGTGATCGGGGACCATGGTGACAAGCCCAGCGCCCAGCGCAGACTCAAGCAGCGGCGGGTAATAGCCCGTCGCATCCGACCAACTTCTGACCCAGGATGCAATGTCTCCGCCTTCTACTCCAATTTGTGTCTTGCGTTCAGGCAATTGCTTGTGGGCATCGGAGTTGTATGCCTGAATACCTGTTACTACCCGGCTTTGCGAAAATATCGCTGCCAACATATCGTCGTGAGACGGGAACGTCTGCAGCACGGCCTCGAGTTGCGCGTTCTCTGGCCAAAACTGCTTGACCACGTTGGGTGACGTTCGATCCGCTTCAGCCAAAATCAAGTCCAGCACAACGACCCGCGCACCGAACGCTGTCAGCTGGTCAATGATCTGCGCCAGTACCGTGCGAGGCCAAGGCCATTGACCTAATGTTTCCAGGCTCTTGTCGTCAATAGCAACCACTCTGACAGGTACGTCTTCGACATAAGCGCCGGGATGCACCTTGTGAAGCCAGTCAAACGCAAAATCCCGAATGCGCATCCGCTCCAGGGGGTCCTGGAATTGCACCGCCAGAAAAAAGACCATGATGGCTGCTGGCAACAGTGCCCGCATCAACAACTGATAAACCCGTTTGCGGGTCCAGGGGCCGCCGAAAAATCGCGCTTTAGGCATGACTCACAAACCGTCCGTCAGCCATCGCCATGTAGCGCTGTGTGAACAATGCTCTTGTCATTGAGATGCAGCCGCGCTGCGCGTGAAGGTAAACGCATCGCTGAACGGGCCAACGTCACCGGTGCTGGTGATGCTGGCAACCCGCCAATAGTATTGGCCCGGCGGTACGGCAAACAATACGGCACGCGTGCTGCCGGAGATCTTGGGAACCGCCGCCACCAGATTTTTGAATTCGGCATCTTCAGCCAATTGAAAACGGTGGTCCTGGGCTTGCGGTGCGGTGGACCACCGGAACACCACTTTCTCGTCAACCAAGCGCGTTTGGTCTTGCGGAAAGCTGAGTTCGGGTGGCTCTGGACGGGTCTTTACGGCAAACGCCATGGTCCCGTTGGAACCCTCCAGACCCGATGCATCGATGCCGCGCACCCGCAATACGTAGTCGCCATCGGGCAGTTCATCCCACTGCGCTTTGCTGTTTTCGGAAACCTCATCCACGATGATGGCGTCATTGCCCTGGACCACCGCTAGCAGTTGTACGCGGTACCGCACAGCGCCTGCGAGCTCTGTCCATTCAAACCGGGCAGGCAATTTCTTGACCGGGGTTGAAGACGCACCCATGATCGGTGCACTTAGCAAGCGAGTCGGCTGCCCAAGCGCTTTTCCGGGCTCTGCGAGGATACCGAAGCCTGCGCCAATCATGGCCTGGCCACCTTGGGACTCGCCAGCTACCAACCCCTCCACAACCTCGGTACGCGTGGCACCACTGCCCTCGTCAACCTGGATGCGAAAACCCGTACCACGCACAGCCAGATTGAGTGCGGGTGTGTTGATTTCATAGCGCGCAACCGGCCCCTTTTGCGGCGACACCTGCGAGTCGGTTCCACCCTGATGCACCTGCACCTTGGTGTCTGCCATACCGGTCTTGCCATAGTTGACCAGGCTCGAGAGGGTGATTTTGCTTTTCTCGGTCACCAGCATCCGGGAGTCATCGGCAAAGCGAACGGTCAATGTGCTGCGCGAGCCAGTCTGGATGGTGTCGCCCATCTTCAGCACGTCCCCGGATACCACCTTGGCAACAGGCTGCCCCGATTTGTCCAGACGCTGTACTTCGCCATGCACCAGGACAGCAGCCGCAAATGGATCACCTTGTTTGAGGTCCGAAACCGGGATATTGATCTGCTTGCCCGGCTGCAACAACTTGGGGTCCGGGACGGTATTGTTTTGCTGCAATTTCTTCCATTCATCCGGGTTCTTCTGATACGACTTGGAAATGTCGATCAGTCTGTCGCCGGGACGGACCTTGTAGCCCCAGACCTGCTCCGCCTTTTGCGCAAAACCAGGCGAAGCGATCAATAGACCCATCAACAGACACGAATGGATGGCAAGTTTGACCATGTTGCTTGCGCTCATTTGAGTGTCACCTCAACAGTTTTCCCTGGGCCAGCGGCGAGCTTGAGCGTCAATGGAAGTCCCGACTGTGGCACGTTGTCAGCGGTCAGGCGCATGCGGCTGCGATCAAAAGTGAGCCAGGAAGGCAAGCGCCCCCCGGACGACGTCGTGGCCTGAACCGTCGCCGCGCCACGCACGGCGGCGGCCCCAAATAGATCAAGGGGAACTGCGATACCAAATCCATCCCCAGCAGCAACCGTCACCCCAAGACGGGTCAGGTTTGCGTTCGCGGCAACCGTTGCCAGAATAACTGCGCCACCGGTGGTGGTCCCCACTTCCACAGCGCGCGAAAAGCCCTTGACGTACACGTCCTGGGAAACTCCGGGCGCTGTGCCAGGAACTGGGGCAGCGGGTGCGGGCATATTCGAAAGACCCGAGGTGCGAAAGCTGCTGGTTCCCGGTGGCGCAGCGGTCCGGGAGGCGGCTCCAGTGACTGCAGATCCAGCAGTGCCACCCACCGTTCCACCGACAGGGCCCCCGAAAGCGTTGCGGGAATTTGACCCGGTAGCGGCGGCTTGACCCGCCACACGGTTTGCAGCCGCGGGACCGCCAGCAGCGGTCTGACCAGCGACACTTGTTGAACCTGCAGGCCCGCCAGTGCTGGATGGCACAGTGTCCTGGGACGCCGACAAACCGTCCGGATTACCGCCGTCAATGCGACTGCCGTTGACCGTGATGGCAACTGTATCCAAACCTCTTTCTCGCTCCATCAGGTTGACCAATGGCACTGCATTTGCCCCGGTGCTGGTGCCGGGCACCGAAGATCCTGGAGCACTGGAAAACGATGGGGTGGAAGTGCTCAGTGATGATTGCACTGCAGAAACCGACTGCGCTCTTTCTCCCACCACGATATTGGCCAGCGTTTGCGCGCTGGTACTGGTCAGCACATAGTTGCTCGCCAGACCACCTTGCGTCCCATTGGCCAAGCTGTAGCCTTCTGCCGTCACTGTTTTGCCAGTGCCGACGATCGAATCGCTAAAGGCTGCGCTGCCATGGTTGAGCGCCAGCGTTTCTGACCCGACGCCAGTCACGACGGTACCCCAATCGCGAATGAATACCGTAGGCGTACCGTCAAATTCCTTGTTGTCGGCCGCCAGACCGGTAACCGATACCGACTTCGGCTTCACAGTCAATGTAGAGCCAAGGTAGTCGATTGCATAGTTGGAACTGGTCAAACCGTTGGCGGATATTTCGTACTGACCGGCGTTGATAGCCCCTTGACTGGAGCCTCCGAAAGCCAATGCCCCGCCAAGAACCGAAGCCGTTTCTGCGTTGACAAAGCCCGCATAGGTAACACCATTGCCTCCACTGTAGGCTACCCCGTTGTACGTTTTTGTATCAGCGTTGGCAGTCACCGTCAGTGGTGCCTTGGTGATCGTCAATGTGCCGTTTTGCAGCGTCGTGAAGTTGTAGTTGGATGCGGTCAGCGTACCCGCCGTTGGTGTGATGGCCACACTGCCCACCCCGGTCGTACCAGTGGCCGTGGTGCTCACACTCGCACTGCCGCCAAAGCCCGCTGCGGTCAGACTCGTCTCGCCGTTGACAAAACCACTGACCGCTGCGCTCAGCGCAGGGTTGGCTGCACCGTACAACCTCGTTGCGTTGTTGGCCGTCACCGTCAGCGGTGCCTTGCTGATGGTTCCAATCGCGCCACTCACCGTTGTGGGCAGTGTGTAGTTCGACAGCAGCGTGCCCCCGTTGGCCGCGTAGTCGCTGGTATTCAGACTAACCGTCACCGTCTTGTTCGTTCCCGCACCCGCCGTGTCATACGTGCCGCTGGTCTTGGTCACGCTGGCTCCTTCGCCTGTAGCAAAGCCGCTCACACTGAAGTTGCCCGGCGTCAGCGTTGCAGCGGTTGTGCCGTCATAGACCTTGCTGGTCGTGCCCGTGAGGCTGGCCACAATGGCCGAGAGTCCCGCCGGAGTGATCGTGAGAAGGCCATCGACAAAGCTCACCGCGTAGTTGGTGCTGCTGAGGCCACCAGGGCTCATCACATAGCTGCCCACATTTTTGGCACCCTGGCTGGTTCCCGCATAGGACAAGGTGCCAGACAGCACTGCGCTGGTTTCGCTGTTCACAAAGCCTGCGTAGGCAACCCCATTGCCGCCACTGTAGGCTACCCCGTTGTACGTTTTTGTATCTGGGTTGGCTGTCACCGTCAGCGGCGCCGGGCCTATCGTCAGTGTGCCGTTCTGTAGCGTCGTGAAGTTGTAGTTGGATGCGGTCAGCGTGCCCACCGTTGGCGTAATGGCCACACTGCCCACCCCGGTGGTCGGTGTAGCGGTGGTGCTCACATTGGCGCTGCCGCCAAAGCCCGCTGCCGTGCCAACCGTCTCGCCGTTGACAAAACCACTCACCGTCGCGCTCAGCACCGGGTTGGGGTCTCCGTACAGCCTACTTGCGTTATTCGCTGTGACCGTCAGCGACGCTTTGCCAACCGACAGCGTGCCGCTGTTAACAATACTGAGGGTATAGCCGGGATTGGGGGCCCCACCCCCTGCGGAGATGGCATATCCACCGACACTCGCGGTGGAACTTTCTCCTGCTGAACCTGCGGCAGGAAGCGCGCTCAGGGCGTCCGTAACTGCCAGATTTAGATAGACATTGCCGTAGGTAGCCGCACTCGTCAAAGGTAGCCCGCTGTAAGTGATGTCGCCGGCCACGCTGATGGATTGGCCGTAGGTCTTGGCGTCCGAAACCGTCGTTGCTGTCACGGCACCGGTTGTTCCAAACACATACCAATTACCCGCCAGCGGAGCAGGTCCACCCCCCCAGATAGCCTTATTGCCGCTGGTTAAGCCGCCAAAGGTATTGGTCGCAGGATCACTGCTGAGAATAACCCACTGCCCGCCACCTCCACCAGGTAGGCTCAAAACAGCCGCACCTACGTTGTTAATGAAATTCCGCCCAGCCAAGAGATTGACGTCGAGTTTGCCGACCGAGGGCCCAGGGTTCGCGATACTCGCATTCAGCACCACATCGCGAAAAGCAGTCAGTGTTAACGACGTATTGGATACAGGCGCGGTCGCAATGGGAGCATTCACAAAAATGTCTCCATTTCCGCCACCAGCTGGACTCACCTGCAGTACCACGCTAGTGCCACCGTTTAATAGTGTTTGAATGTCAGTGTTCTGCACATTGGTCGCCAAGGGTAAGTCAACTGAAGTGAAGAAACCTGGGGGGGGGCCTACTGTTCCCAAATCAGTTGGTGCGGCACTGACCGTCAAGTCGGTCGGATCGAGCAACCACACTCCCCCCTTCCCACGCGGAGCAGCAGCATCGGCCTTTAGCCCGCTCACATCCAACCAATGCCCCGAAGTCTCGATTCGCCCGCCATCGCCACCTTCGGCACCACCGCGTGCATTCAGGGACCCGTATATCCGGGTGGCAGACTGCGGGTTGTGCACATCAGACCACGTCACCACCGTGCCCCCATTGCCATTCACAGTAGCCGAGGCGTCCAGCGTCGCACTTTGCGCCACATACACACCACTGGCCTGCCGAATGTCGGGGTCTCTGCCTTGCCATCCGCCGCCCACATAAATGCCGCCACCACCCGAAGCACCCGTGGCGTCCAGTTGCGCGTGGTCGGCAATCAGGATCTTGTCGCCGCTGGCGATGAGGGTTCCACCGGTGGCGGTCGACGCCAGCCCGCTCGCGCGCAGCGTTCCGCCCACGTTCACCACGCCAGAGTCAGCACCGTCCAGCACGATGCGACCATTGCGGAACCCCACCGAGTTCGCCTGCACAATGCCCTGGTTGTTGACGACCGTGTTCAGCAGTGCGTCTTTGGCGTGCGCGGTGATGAGCACTTCGCCCCCATCTGCCTGGATTAGCCCGCCATTGCTGGCAAGCGCAGTCGCCGCACTCTTGTCGACAGTCACATGGATCAAGCCATCGATCGGCACATCCACCGTAGCCGCACTGCCCGCTGCCAGCGCTACCGAGCCCAGATTGGCGGAAATCGTCCCCTCATTGCCAACGCGCGCGCCCAACAGCGCCACGGAACCACCCTGTTCAGCTTGAATACTGCCGAGATTGGTGACCTCGCCACCACCGGTGCCACTGAACCGATAGCGCCCGGCAGTGAAGTCCGCATCGGCGAGGTCCAATGCGGACGCCACCAGTCCACCCACATTCACAGACGCACCCTTGCCAAACATTATCCCGTTGGGGTTCACCAGAAACACCTTGCCGTTGGCCGACAGACTGCCAAGGATTTGCGATGGA
Source organism: Rhodoferax sp. (assembly GCA_020048895.1). Lineage (GTDB taxonomy): Bacteria > Pseudomonadota > Gammaproteobacteria > Burkholderiales > Burkholderiaceae_C > Allorhodoferax. Next base: position 7,650 of record JAIFLV010000040.1, read on the forward strand.
TCCGACCCCAGCACCCGGTTGATGGCCACCGAGTTACTGCCTGGCTGTGCAAATCGCACCGAATTCAGGAGAGCGTTTTGGCTTGATTGGGTGATGAGAAGACTGCCCGGGCCACTGCTGGTGATGGTGGCGCTACCAGACGAAACCACACCTGCTGAGGGCAAGGCATGAGCCGTAGTCGCAAACCCCAGTAGCAGGCTCACGCTCAACGCGCGCAATGCAAAGTCTTGGCAAGCCCGAATTTCGCCCCCTATCGTCGACGACCTCTTGCCGCCTGCCATGCCGATTTCTGAAATGGCTACAACACACCCCAGTGCGTCATTCCAGACCGAGCGGTATATGTGGTTCATGGTGGACCTTTCGCCTGTCTGCTGGGTAAGCCGTGGCAACGGCATCCCCAAGCTTGAACGCCCAGTAAGCCTTTAGAAATATATTGCCCGGGCCGCTCCAGCTCAACCCTAATCCGGCACTGCGGAGTTCCCGGCCATTCGAGGAGACGGCATCCCAGGGAAATCGATTGATGGTCACACTGCCCATGTCGACAAAGGCGATCAGTTGCAATTGGCCGGGCAGCCGATCGATAAAGCCGTTGATGCTGGTTCTCGTCTCCAGCGTCAGGATCGCTCCCTGGTCCCCGCTGGCCTCACCGGCGGGATAGGCACGCACACCCGTGCCGCCACCCAGACTGAACTTTTCGGAGGCATCCAGGTTTTTCGAAGCCCACTGGCCATTGAGGCTCACATACAGGTCTGTTCCGTTGAACAACCCGTGCTGGCGTGTCAGTGCATAGGACACTTTGTCGTACGTGCCGTTGCTTTGGGCGCTGCCGCTGTCATTGGTCAAGAACACGTCGTTGCGCAAATCGATACGTCCGCGCGTCCAGCTCAGCATGAAGGTGGTTAGTCCCGTTCCCGAGGCATCACGCAGATCACCGCTCAGACTCAGGGTGCTCAGGAGGGCACTCTTGTCCACACTCACCCCAGGCAAACTGACCTCCAGCCGGTCAGAGAAATCTTTACTGTCGAGCGACCACTGGGCACTCAGATTGCTGTTGCGAGCGCGAATCAGCGGGTAGTTGACAAACAGGCCTCCGACCCTGGCAGTGCCACTGGACTGTGAACTCGCAAACTCTTCCCCCAGCACGTAACGCATGGTGGTGTAGGCCGCCCCCAACCGGACCTGACCGGCCTGCAGTTGATACGAGGCACGCCCAAAAACCAATCCCTCGCCGGACGTGAGCACGCGCAAAGACGCCACATCACCCAAGCCTGTAGGTTCATTGATATTGATGCTGGCGCCGATACGGTTGGTGCCGGTATAGCGATTGCCCTGGTTGTCCGCCTCCACGCTGCCGCTGACGGTCTGGCCGGGCGCGATGTCGACCGTCAGATCGGTCGCGCCACGTTCACTTGCCGGGGCCAATGTCGATTTGACTTGGATGCCCGGCAAATCGGATAGCAGCAACAGGCGTCGCTTGAGTGCGTCAGACGTGACCTTGTCAGCACTCTTGAGCCCGCCAAGCAGTTGGTTGGCAACACCATCTGCCAGACGCGACTGGTTGCGCAGCTTGATCTGGCCATACTGCCCCTCAAGCACCATAAACCGCACAACACCATCGGTAATGTCCTGCGCAGGCAGATAAGCCTGCGCCACAAAGTGCCCCAGGCTGCGGTAGTGGGCAGTCATCTTGGCCGCCATCGCGCGCAATTGCGCGACGGTGTATTGGCTCCCCGCTGCGAACCCACTCACACGAATCAGTTCCGCTTCCTCGATTGCGGTGACACCAGCAAACTGCAGCCCTTTCACAACGACTTTGGCGCCATCGCCCTGCACCATTGGTGGAGGCGGCTCCGCGCTCACCTGCAGGTCCGGCTTGCTGGTTTGAACGGTCGGCAGCGCCGGGATTTGCTGCAGCTGACTTCCAGCGGTGGGCGGTTGCTGCGCCAACGCCGCCTGTGAAATCACTATTGGAAGAATACTGGTCCAACGCACAACGGCGCGAAATGGCAGATGCATGGCGATTCGTGTGTTGGGAAGTGCTTGGAAAAATAGATGTCGCTAAACTGTACGGTGCGTACCAATGTTGTCAATAGATGGTTCTCTGATGATCGAACGGTGACGCGTCAGCTATTTCCAGCGGCCACTGCAGTTGTCAGCTGAACCCACACGCCAAAACCGCGAAACGGGACGACATGGGCATCGAATGGCAAAGACGATAATTTTCGGGGTCCTTCCCATTCGCATTGTTGGATGGAGACCACATTCAACTCCCGGGGAAGAAGGCTGTGCGAAAAATTGACACCCTCCCAGGCAATATCCAGGCGTTCCATCGCGTCATTGACGACCTTGACATTGCCCTGCCAGTCGACCACCGCCGATGGATTCGCAGCACTACGGCACAGGCGGATGAGGGATTCGATGGTGGACTCCGTCAACATGGCAATGTCAAACAGCGGCGCGATTGCGTGCGCCAACTCAGCGGCCTTCGCAAGGTCTCTTTCCCTAAACTGGCCACGCGTTGCATGGTGAAATGACAGCAAGCCGATGACCGTATCGCGACTCATCATCGGCACCACCATGGCCGACGCAATCGCTGGTGGGCCGAGGGACACCCAGCGCTCGTCGAGCTCGGTATTGGAGGCCAAGCCCCCTTGGCGGTGCCGTAACGTCCATCCAGCCAGGCCGTCGGCAAGCACCGTCTGCAGTTTGTGTTCAGAGACCTGTGCAAAGGTCTCCTTGGTCGCCAACACTTTGTGCACCACACGATCACCCGCCAGGAGGATGAGGGAACCATTTTCTGCACCGACATAGGCCAGAATGGAAGGCAACACCTTCACCGCCATGGTTTGGGCATCACTGTGCTGTTTGATGACCTCCAGCAACTCGCCAAGTGTCAGACTCATGAAGGCGCTCCGTTATGTGTGTTGAACCTTCATTCTATAGACAGGAAATCCCGGCGCACGCAACAGACTCAAAGGCGCCAAATCCACGCACACCCCATTGGCAAGCCGGGTAGTCGCCGTCCTCCAGGGCCAAGAACAACGGAAGGAGACAGCTCAGGGGCAGTCGCTTCCAATTTGACTCTAGAACGTTTCCCAGTCTTCATCACCACCCTTGGGCGTCGGCTTCTTGGAGACCGGAGCGTTCGCTGGCGCAATCAGGCGGTCAGCCAAAGTAGGTGGGGGCGGGGCAGTCGTCTTGGGTGCCCGTGCTGCAGCGCCCTTTGGTATGCCGACCTCACGCCGCTCCGGCCCCTTGAACTGCGCGACCGGGGGCGCATGCGAGCGCACGGCAGCCCTGGCCGGGCTGGCTGCGTAGTCGTTCTGACCAAGCTTGAATATCGCCACCGTCTGGACCAATTCCTGCGCCTGGCTCTTGAGACTGCTCGCCGCAGCCGCCATCTGCTCTACCAGCGCAGCATTCTGCTGTGTGGTCTGGTCCATCTGAGTCACTGCCTCACCGACCTGCGCCACCCCGTCTGACTGTTCGTTACTGGCAGCGCTAATTTCACCCATGATGTCGGTAACCCGTCGGATAGAGCTCACCACCTCTGTCATGGTTTCGCCGGCCTTGTCGACCAGTGCCGTGCCTTGCTCCACTCGCTCAACACTGGCGTTGATCAGGCTTTTGATTTCCTTGGCTGCATCGGCGCTTCTGCCAGCTAGCGATCGCACTTCTGAGGCCACCACCGCAAAGCCGCGGCCCTGTTCTCCGGCACGTGCAGCCTCGACGGCTGCATTGAGTGCCAGGATATTGGTCTGGAAGGCAATTCCGTCGATCACGCTGATGATGTCTGAAATCTTTCGTGACGAATCGTTGATGCCCTTCATTGTCTCCACCACCTGAGAAACCACTTCGCCGCCTTGCACGGCGACAGTGGATGCATTGGTTGCGAGCTGGTTGGCAGTGCGTGCGGAGTCGGCGTTCTGCTTGACCGTGGAGCCCAGTTCTTCCATGCTCGCAGCAGTTTCTTCCAAGGCACTGGCTTGCTGCTCGGTGCGGGCGGAGAGGTCGTTGTTGCCCTGCGCAATCTCGGCGCTGGCTGTGGCCACCGACTCAGACCCCTGGCGCACGTTCGAAACAATCGACTTCAACGTGGCCAGCATGTGATTGAGGGCGCTCGCCAAACTGCCGTCGTCGGTTGCACGGTCGGTAAAGTTGTGTGTCAGATCACCCTCGGCAATCCTGTGCGCCAGCCGCGCCGCATCGGCAGGCTCCATACCCAGCTGACCCGTAATGCTGCGCGAAATGACCAGCGTCAGCACCACCAGCACCGCGCAACCCAGAGCGATGGACACAAGCACCATCAACCTTGCCGACTTTGCTTCGGCGTCGAACTGAGCATCGGCCGCAGTCGCTTCCTCGGTAAGAACCGTGCCAAGCTGAACCCAGGCGGCATCAAATTTGTCAATCTGTTTGTCAATGGCGTCATCAACGGCGGCGATCTCCTCTCTGGAGGCGCCCTTCTTGGTAAGTACCAGGAACTGTTGCGTATAGAGTTTGCGTATCTCCTGCACGGCGTCAATGCCGGGCTGAAGTGCACTCTTCTTCTGTGGCGTGTCCGCGGCCGTGCTGGCAAATGCAATAGCGGTGTCAATTTCCGTGTTGATTTCAGCCCACTTCTTTTGCGCGTCGTCAAACTGGCCGTTGATGAAGGTGTCAGCCACCACCCGGTAGGCTTGAGCACCAAGGCTGGAGTCGTGCTGGACTTGCGACGCTGCATGGAGCTTCGTAACCCCGCGGTCCTGCAACTCGGCCAACCTGCTCATGGCGGTCCAGTTAATCACCGCGAGTATCAGCATGATGAATACCGAGACGCCAACGGTGAGAAAAAGTCGACTAGCAACTTTTAAATTCTTCATGGAGTGCACCTTTCTACCGTGTCCAGTATTCGACGAGTCAGTCGGGTGCTTTGAATTCTATCGGACCGAAAACGTCGGCCAACATGGAGGCTAGTGCTTACAAATCGCTGGAACGCAGGGTGTCATAGGCGGTATGCATGACAGAGTCGCCCGCGTCATCGGCTCTGCCTGACTCCAGCGCCATCGGGCGTGTTTCGGGGTACGTGCTGGGCATCTGGCTGTCTTGAAACGCAACAGAGTCTTCCCACTGCGACCAGTCAGCTTCACTGTTACCTTCCGTTACCTCCGGTGTGGGTAATGGTGCCAGGGAATCCAAGCTACGGCGTAGTGCCGGCTTGCGTCTGGGTGTGGTTTCGCGATGGGTCAGTGTTGCTTCGGATGATTTTTTGCGATTGAAGAAGTCAAACATGCTTTGTGTCCCCTGTGCCGTCGCTTGGCGAAATTTTTGGCGGCTCATTATTGAACACGATTGCCGTTTCGTCCATCCCCCAAAAAGGGGATCGTCAGACGTGTACCGCATCCAACTCCACCTACGGAAGAAGTCGTGGGCGAAGCCCCTGGTCGGAGACGAGGTCCGCCCGGCAGTGCATCTACGCCACCACACTGCGCCGTTCTTCCCTGAGGTCGTGTTCTACGGTGGCGGTGCGACAGGCGTACCTGTTGCCCGTTGCTATCTCTTTGAGAGCTTCTCACGCATATCTGGCGGGCGTTGAAGGGCTATTTGGCTTGTGAACTTCTGGTGGAAACCTCGCGCAAGGCGGGTGGCGGGGCATGCGTTCTCCGGCTCGTGTCGTTCAGCCTCTGCGAGGCAGAACGAGGCTCGCCGGCGTCTGCACCTGATGCGCCTGCAGCCCTGCGTCAACACGGTGGTTTGCGCGCAACCTCTGCGGCAACGGCGAATGGAGCCTGCGCGCGCATGCCCCACCACCCGCCTTGAACCAAGTTTTTCGATGGGAACGGGCGACCGCATCGGGCTGGAAGTCTGACGCTCAATTTAGGAGAATGGTGTCCGCAAGGGGCACTTGAGCCAATCTTCAAGGCTCAATGCCATCTCGACGCAATCTAAGCCTGTCCCGAATCCGTCCGAGGTAATGCGGCGAGCCTTGAAGCCAAAGCGCTCGAAGAAACCAGAACTAAATTGGCTTGTATCTATACAGATTTCAAGCACATCCGCTTCACAAGAGAATAAGTTGTTGAGGCGGCTTGCCAGCAAGTTCGAACCAATCGACGATCGATGTTTGGACTGCTCGACCATGCCCCAACAGAGCCTGCCGATTCCATCCCGAACGTAGCTCCCCCCACAGGCAACAACGATTCCGCTTTGTTCGACTACAAGGTATCGTGCGTTTAGACAATTGAGGAAAGAAGCAAATTCCGCAAGTTCAGATTCAGCAAAATACTTGGGGATGTTGCTTCGAAATACGGTCAGGCAGTTGTCAAAGTCGTCAGCTCTGAAAGGACGAATTGCGAGAGGTAAGGTTGTGCGCGACATGTGGTCAACCCTTTGGAAATTTCTTAATTCTTGATGCTTTCACACTGTTGAGTCTAGATTGACAATCGCCAAATCAAACAGTTTCAAAAGCGTCGGCTTTCGCTGCACAACAGTCCTTCAAGCCGGTGGATCGGGTGTCCCTTCGTCGGCCCCATTCGCAGTTGCCACAGAGCGGGCGTACCAGCCACGGCGTTAACGCAATAAACCGAAGCCAGTCAGGAATGGTCCGCCTGCGAGCGTGGGCCAGAGAAGGGATACCCGGTCCACCGGCTCCGCCACTTCGCCACCCATGCAGTCAGACATTCAACTCGCTATACATTCAAGAGCGCCTCACGCACATTTGGTGTGCGCTAGAGCCCAATTTCTCTTAAACAATTGCAGCCTTCTTCGGCCGCCAACGCTTGAGCAGCAGGGCGTTGCTCATCACGCTCACCGAGCTCATCGCCATGGCCGCGCCTGCCACTACCGGGTTCAGGAACCCCAGTGCGGCCAGCGGGATGCCGGCCACGTTGTAGGCGAAGGCCCAGAACAGGTTCTGGCGAATTTTGGCCACGGTGCGGTCGGAGATGTCCAGCGCTGCCACCACCAGCGACAGATCGCCGCGCATCAGCGTGATGCCGGCCGCGTGCATGGCCACATCGGTGCCATCGCCCATGGCCAACCCCACATCAGCGGCCGCCAGCGCGGGCGCATCGTTGATGCCATCGCCCACCATGGCAACTACTTTTCCGGATGCTTTCAACGCGGCGATCTTGGCGGCCTTCTCGCCGGGCAAGACCTCGGCAATCACTTCACCGTCCTGAGGGTTCAGGCCCAGGCGCAGCGCCATGGCTTCTGCAGCACCCCGGTTGTCGCCTGACAGCATCACCACCTTGATGCCGCGCGCGCGCAGCGCTTGCAGGGCCTCTTTGGCACCGGGTTTGGGTTCGTCGCCAAACGCCAGCAAGGCGCGCAGGGCCACACGTTCACCCTGACGCTCTGCCAGGGCGGACACCGCGGACCCCTGCGACTGCAGGGCCTGTGCTTGCGAGGCCAGTGCGCCCAGGTCCACCCCCAACTCCTCCATCCAGCGCTGGCTACCGAGCAGGTAATGGGCACCGCCAACCTCTCCCTCGGTACCGCGCCCCGGCACGGAACGCATGTTCTCTGGCGCATCCAGAACCAACGCCTGCTCCTGTGCGGCGGCCACCACCGCCCGCCCCAGCGGGTGTTCGCTGCCACTTTGCAAACTGGCAGCAATGTGCAGAAGTGCCTGCTCACTTGCGCCCGGCACTGTCACCAGCGACGTCAGACGGGGCCGCCCCACCGTCAAGGTGCCGGTCTTGTCGAACACCACCGTGTCGACCTTGTGCGCCAGTTCCAGCGCCTGCGCGTCCTTGATCAGAATGCCAAACCTGGCCGCTACACCGGTGCCGGCCATGATCGCAGCGGGGGTTGCCAGGCCCAGTGCGCATGGGCAGGCGATCACCAGCACTGCCACGGCGTGGATCGTGGCCGTCTCAAACGGCACTGCAGCACCCCACCACCAGCCTAGCAGCGTTAACAGCGCCAGCGCCATTACCACCGGCACGAACACGGCAGAAACCTGATCCACCATGCGCTGGATGGGTGCCTTGGCCGCCTGCGCGTCTTCCACCAGTCGGATGATGCGCGACAACACCGTTTCGCTCCCCACGGCACTCACCTGCATGACGATGCGCCCATCACCGTTGATGGCGCCGCCGGTGAGTTTGTCGCCCACCTCCCGGGCGGCCGGAACCGACTCGCCGGTCAGCATCGACTCGTCCACCTGGGTACGCCCCTCTGTCACCGTGCCGTCCACGGGAATACGCTCACCGGGTTTGACCACCAGGCGGTCACCCACCAGCACCTCGGCGATGGGCACGTCCACCTCACCATCGAGCCCAACCCAGTGCGCCACATCCGGCTGCAGTGCGTGCAAGGCACGAATGGCCGAGGTAGCCTGCCGCTTGGCGCGCGCCTCAAGCCATTTGCCCAGCAGCACCAGCGTCACCACTACGGCCGAACCTTCAAAATACAGGTGCACCAAAGCACCACTCGGAGCGGTCAGCCACAACCACGTCGATAGCGCCCAACCCGCCGTGGTGCCGATCGCCACCAGCAGGTCCATATTGCCTGTGAGCGCTTTCAGCGAATGCCAGCCCGCCTTGTAGAAGCGTGCGCCCAGCACAAACTGCACAGGCGTTGCAAGCAGGAATTGCACCCATGCAGGCAGCATCCAGTGGCGCCCAAAGAGGTCACCCACCATCGGCAACACCAGCGGCGCGGACAGCAGCAGGCCAACCGCCACCGGCGCGAAACCGGCCCAGGGCGCAGCATCGTCGTGCGCTTCCATTTGGGCTTCGGTGCGCGGCTCATAGCCGGCATTGCGCACCGCGCGGCGTAACTGTGCCTCCATCTGCTCGGCGGGAGCAAACGTGATGCGCGCCGACTCAGTGGCAATATTCACCGAAGCCTCAGTCACCCCCGGCACTTTTTTCAACGCGCGCTCCACGCGGCTGACGCAGGACGCGCAGGTCATGCCACCAATGCCGATGTCGACGATGGCTGTGTTGACGGATGAATTCATGGTGGTAAGGTTTGCACTATGCTCTTATCGTTTCGATCATTCTAGGATTACCCATGAACCAGACTTTTACCGTTAACGGAATGACGTGCGGCCACTGCGAAATGGCAGTCAAGCGTGCTGTCAAGCAAGCCGACCCACAAGCCGAAGTCACAATCGACCGCGCACAGAACCTTGTCAGCGTCCAGTCCGACAAGGCTCGCGAAGAATTGGCCAAGGCAATCGCCGAGGAAGGCTACGCCGTAGCCGCCTGACCGGATCATGACCGATCCGGTTTCCCTTTACCCTGCACTGGCTCAGGTAATACCCTCACTTTCGGAGTTGGGAGCGTCGATTGGCCCAATGACCACGCCCGCAGGGACCGTTTTGTTTGACGCCAACTCCCCGTGCCGCGGCTTCCCGCTGGTGCTCGAAGGCGAGGTGAAGGTCTCGCGCCACTCGGGCGACGGGCGCTCGCTGGAGTTGTACCGGGTGGTTCCGGGCGAGTTGTGTCTGGTCTCCAGTGCCTGCCTGTTTCGCAGCACACCGCTGTCGGCCCAGGGCATCACCACCAAACCCACCACCCTGTTGCTGATTCCACCACCCGTATTTGCCCAATGGCTGCAAACACCCGCATTTCGTGACGACGTGCTGGGCCTGTTTGCCGAGCGTATGGCTGACCTCACGGTGTTGGTCGACGCCGTGGCCTTTCACAAGCTCGACAGCCGCTTGGCTGCAGCGCTGCTGGGACGCGGCCAGGACCTGGCACTAACCCACCAGTCGCTGGCCGACGAGCTGGGCACGGTGCGCGAAATCATCACCCGGTTGCTGCGCCGCTTTGAGCGCGAGGGCTGGGTGGAGTTGGGGCGCAGCAACATCCAGATTCGTGACAGCGCGGCACTACGCGCGTTGGCTTCGACGTTGCCGTCTTGACATCGGGCAAGCCTGTGTGACCCAGGTCACTGACCCAATGCACTGCCTGCGGTTCAATACGCCTATCCCATCAATACCTTAGGAGTTGGATATGACATTGAACGTTGGCGGCATCGACCGCATTCTGCGCATCGTGGTTGGCCTGGTGCTGATTGGTCTGACCCTCACCGGCAACATCGGCGTCTGGGGCTGGCTCGGCGTTGTGCCACTGGCCACCGGTGCCATCGGCTGGTGCCCACCCTACGCCATCTTTGGCTTCAACACCTGCTCGATGAAAAAGTAGCGCATAAGAGCGCTACCCTTTTCGTAGCGCCTCACGCAGTATCTACAAGCGCTAAAGCTCATTTCTTCACAAGAGTTGTGGAATCCACACTCTCCCGGAGACAGGGCGGCATAGGGCCCTGCTCCGTGTCCCCCGCCCGCTGCGCGGGCTCCTCCTTTACCTGCGCAGAACCCTATGCCGCCCTGTCTCCTACGCCGCGATCACCTCGCCGCCCAGGGCTTCCAACAGGTCGGGAATAAGCTTCCTTAACTCGCCAGTAGCAATCGCGACGTCCGCGTCGAAGTTATCTTCCTGGGTATCCCCGGGCGCGGACGAGGCACCTTCAAACACCGTCTCCAGAAAAGACACCTTCTTGAGTTGCAAGGTGTCTGTCAGTACAAACGATACCCGGTCACTCCAGGTCAGTGCCAGGCGTGTGGGTACCTTTCCCATGGCGATATGCTGGCTCACCTCGTCGGTATCGAGCGCGTGGCGCGTGTAGCGCACCACGGCTCGGGATTCATCGGCAGCTTTAAGCTCGCATTCGCGGTCCACCGTGAAGTCGGGCGGTCCTTCCTTGGTTGACAGCCACAGCGCCATCGCTGCCGCAGGTGAGGTCTGGGTGTTAATGAGCTGCACCACCAGCCCGTCGACGGCCTTGATCAGCCAGGTCATCACCTCGTCGGCCTTGCCCTGGCTGCCGGCATCGGTCACCAGAATCCCCGCCGTCGGGTCCACCCACACCTGCACGCTGCCTTGCTTGGTAAAGGCCACCGGCAGCAACGCCAGACGCGCGTCTTCGCTGATGTCACGCCGCTCTTTCTTGCCCGGCTTGCGTCCGGTGGTGGCTTCAATGTGGTCCAGCTGCTCCTGCACCTTGCGTTTGACCACCGAGGCAGGTATGACCTTCACCTCGATCATCAGCTTCATCAGCCACTGCCCACCCACCACTTCGACGAGGGCCCCATGTTCGTGGCCACGTGGCTCCACCCACCCGACCGACTTCTCCTGGCTCGCGCCACACTCGGTAAAACGTGCCTCCTCGAACGCTTCTTCCAGCGTCGTCACCGCAGCGGGCCAACCCGCAGTCATGCGGTAGATCATCAAATTCTTGAACACTGCTTCCCTTTTCCGAATTGAATAACTTGCAAAGGCAGGTATTGTCCGCGCAGATGCCCCCAACCATTGCGTCAACTTTACAAAGAGTTAATCCACTGCAATGCTGGCGATACACGGCGTGGCCATACTTGCGATCAGGTTGATGGCGATTCCCGCCGCAGACCCCTCTCAGGAGATCACCATGAAGACTGTATTAAAGACCCTCATCGCCACAACTGTGCTTGCCTCCACCGGTTTTGCCGTACACGCAGCTCAATCCGATTGCATGGGGGGCATGGGTATGGGCGGCGGACACCACGCCATGATGGGCCACGGAGGCCCTATGGGTCAGGGCGGGCCTATGGGTATGCGTGGCAAGATGGATCCGGCCAAGATGGAAGCCTTTATGGCCAAGCGCGCAGAACAGCTTAAGGCCAAACTCAAGATTACTGCTTCGCAAGAAGGCGCGTGGACCAGCTTCATCACCGCGATGAAACCGCCGGTGCGCAAGGCGGAAAACCGCCCCGACCCAGCAGAGCTGGCCAAGCTGACCACACCGGAGCGCATCGACAAGATGCATGCCCTGCGCGTACAGCACCAAGCCGAGCGAAGTGGTGCCATGGAGCAGCGTGAAGCTGCTGTCAAGACGTTTTACGCAGCGCTCACCCCCGAGCAAAAAACGGTGTTTGACACAGAGCATGCCCGCATGGGCGAGCGGCGCGGCCACGGTGGCCGAGGCGGTCCTGGTCGCGGGCCAGGTGCTACAGAACCTTCAGGCAGGAACTAACCAAGCGCGCATCAGGCGAGCATCTTCCTGAGCTCGCCACTGGCGATGAGTGCCTCCACGTCGGAGGCACCGCCCACCAGAACACCCTTCACAAACACCATCGGAAATGTGGGCCAACCGGTCCACATTTTCAGTGCGTTACGCCGTCTCCAGGTGTTGAAATAGCTGCCGTACTCCAGGTATGCATACGTCACCCCGGCCGAGTCCAGCACCTTGCGCGCTTTCTTGGGCATGGGGTTGACGGCCATGCCGACCACCACCACGGCATTGGCCGCTACGGCATCCTGTACTTCTTTCACTATGTCCTGGTGCAGCGTAGCCACCCGATTACGAATGGCGGGGTGGATGCTGGTCTCGCTGAGAACCGGACGGGACATGGGATAACTCCTGCTGCATGAAAGCCGCCATTATGCGCAGCTTGCACGGGTACGGTAGAGTCCAGTGTCCAACCCATCATCGCTTCGCCATGCCTTTACCAACACCCGCTGCACCCCAGGTACGCACCATTACCGCCACCCAGCCATTGACCTGGCTGGCGCAGGGTTGGCGTGACATGACCCGCTCGGGCTGGATCAGCGTGGCCCACGGCGTGGCTATGGCGCTTTGCGGCGCAGTGATTGTCGCCATCGCACACCAGCGCTTTTGGCTGCTGGCAGGGGCGTTTTCCGGATTTTTCGTGGTTGCACCTGTACTTGCGACGAGTTTGTATGCCATGAGCAGGGCATTGGAGCGCAAGGAACCTGTCGACCTCCAACTTGTGCTCAAGACCTGGCTCAACTGGCAGGGCAGCCACATCAATAAATGGGGCAACGACTACTGGTGCATGTTCCAGTTCGGCGCCCTGCTGGCGCTGGCGGCCACCGGCTGGGTGATCACTTCCGCCGCTCTCATTACCCTGCTGGCCCCGGTGCACATCCTCGGGCCGATGGACTTTGTGCAGCATGTGGTGTTGGCTAAGGAAGGTTGGCTGTTTGAACTCTGGCTGGCCATGGGGGGCTTTCTGGCTGCCCCCATGTTTGCCTCCAGCGTGGTGGCCATGCCGCTGTTGCTGGACCGCCGTGTGACTTTGATGCAGGCTATCGAGGCGAGCTGGCAAGTGGTACTGGAAAACCCGGTTCCGATGGCGATCTGGTCGGCCACCATCATGGTGCTCACCCTCCTGGGGCTGGTCACGGCACTGCTGGGGCTGATCGTGGTCATTCCGGTGCTGGGACATGCCAGCTGGTACGCCTACCGAGATCTGGTGGACGCCAGCATGCTGCCCCTGCGCGAATCGGCTGACGTAAGCAAGGCAGGTGCGTGATGTTTGGCTTTAGCGAAGAACAAATCGCCGCCTTCGGCCTGTCCTTTGGCGTGGGCGCCTTCATGCTCTACATGCTGTTCATCATCGGACACCTGGCCTGGGAATCCAAAGCGGGAAAGTTCGGCACCTTCGTACTGTTTCTGGGCCTGGCCTTCGGGATGGTGGGTTTTGTGGCCAAGTTCATCATCCAGTGGTACTTTGACAAGCAGTTGTGAGAAAGCTCCCCCCAGCGGGAATTCTCAGCCGATAGCAATGCGCTCCACACCAAAACTGGTGGCCGGTTGGCCGCTTTGAGCGAGAGCGTGCATTTTCGTAAAAGCGGCTTCCAGGTGACTGCAGTAGCGCCCCGTATCAAACAGCGCGTGGCGGCTGCGGTTGGCAGCAAGTCTGGCTTTGAGGTCGGCCAGTCGCTCGGGCGCACGCGCCAGCTCCAACGCCAATTCCTTGTATTGGTCCAGGGAGTCAGTGATCAGTTCCGGCAGGCCTATCGCATGCAGCAAACTGCCAGCGACCCGCGAAGCAAATGAATTGCCCGAGCAGGTCAGCACCGGCAGGCCCACCATCAAGGCGTCAGCAGCAGTGGTATGCGCGTTATAGGGTGTGCTATCCAGAAACAGATCGGCAAGCCGGTAGCGCGCAAGATGATCCTCCACCAGAGGCACGCGCTCGGCAAATACCAGGCGTTTGGGGTCAATACCAGCGAGCGCTGCTGCCTTTCGAAGATTCTCCGCTGCCTCATCACCGGGTTTGGAGAGCCACAACACACTGTATTGCACCGCTTCAAGCAGTTGCATCCAGACATGGAAAATCTTCGGATTGATCTTGAATATGTGATTGAACGAGCAGAAAACGAATCCCGATGCCGGCAAGCCAACTTCCTCCCTGGTGGGCGTGTGCGAGGATGCACTTTTCGTTGAATCCGTTGGAAGGTAGGTGTCAGGCAAATACACCACCTTTTCGTCATAACAATTGGCCAATGCTTCAGGAATTACATACTTGTCGGCAATGATGTAGTCCATGTAGCTTGCGCCCATAGTCCCTGGATAGCCCAGGAAGTTCACTTGGACCGGTGCTACTCTGTTGGCTAACACATCCGGACGGGCGTCCGTCGTGAATCCTGCCAAATCCACCACGATATCCACTTCAAGGCTGCGAATCAGGTTTGACAGCTCAGACAATGTCATCGGTCGAACATCAAGAAATCTTTCAAAACTTGCCGCGAACCGAGCTCTGAGCACGCTCTGGTCATCCAACCCTAGAGACAAACCAATGATCTCAAAGCGCGACTTGTCATGCCGCTCGACAACACCCGCCATGAGATGCCCTACCGGGTGCTGCCGAAAGTCAGGTGAAACATAGGCAACACGAATTCTTTCGTGCCGGTACAACTCGCCATTCCAAAACGACCTAGGGCTGCTCGGATAGTACATCTTGGTGCACAACCTCGCACATTCCAATTGGTCAACGCTTGAGTCTGACATGGATGTGAATGCCAACGACAAACACGAAAGCTTTCCGCAACGGATTCCCTCAATAATCCGCGCAACAATCTCCTCCAGTTCATTCCAATTGGCCTCATGGAGCCGGTTGAAAGCCAACAAACCCAAGGCACATGGAAAGTCCGGGTTGATACGAACCAAATGCTCAAATGCTTCGCCAGCAGCCTTGTGCCTCTTGGAGAAATACAGCACTTTCCCGAGGTTGGCCAAAGAATCCTGGTGCGCGGGGGAAATGAGCAACGCGCGGCGAAAGGTAAGAAGAGTCTCATCCAAACGACCTAACCTGTCCAACAAAACGGCCCGCCGGTTCAGCGCGTCGACATCGTTTGGATCAATCACCAGCCCCTTGTCAATTGAATCTATGGCCTCCTCATATTGGCCCAAGCGTTCCAACGCCGCAGATCTCATTTGAAAGCCTGGCGCATACTTCGGATTCACCAACACCAGTCTGTCCAGCAGTCTCAATGCCTCATCCAGTTGGCCCTCGGCCACAAGAATGCGCCCCAATGAAAACAGCGACATCCAATCAGTAGGTGAAGTGACAAGAATTCGGCGGAAAACCTTTGCTGCTTCGGAAACATTTCCCTGCTCCTGCAACTGCAGGGCTTTGATTACGGACTTGCTGGCGACGCTTTTTCTAACTTCCATTTCCCAAACCCAATCTCATTGCATTGTTGAAGTTGCTTAAATCAATAGTCAGGTGCCGACGCCGGGACGAGAATTCAAAGATTTAGCCGGTTTGGAAACACTGACATGACTATGCATAGTTTCTACTGCCCCAAAGAGAAGAGCTCTTTTTTACAAACACCAGATCAACTTGCCATAGATGCCAGTCACTTAGACGGTAAAGCGGATCAACTATGTCAAAAACATCGAAGTCGTAGCTGGCAAGATATTCAACGATGCGGGCAAACCGCGGGTTCTCATCCCCCATCGATGCCTCAATAACGACGACGCAATCGCGCTGAAGAACGGTCTTGGATCCTTTTAGTACTTTGACCTCAATACCGTCTACATCAATTTTCAGCAGTATGGGGCCTTCGATGGTGCACTCTTCGTAAATTGAGTCAACAGTTCGAACCTCAATTTCTCTCGATTCCCCACCAATCTCCATGTCGATGGACGAGTATTGCCGTGATGGTGTAAGACTCAGCGAAGTCATGCCATTAATATTGCTAACTGCACAATTTATTACTGTAGCTGAACGAAGCTGACTGGCAATTTGATTGAGAGCAGGCAAGCACTCGGCAACAGGTTCGATAAATATATGGTGCGCTTCAGGAAAAACCGAGTACAACTCAGGCGTACCAATTTGAGCACCGACATCAAACACCAATGCCGGAATAAAGCCCGACTTACTCAAATTAGATAATGAATTCAATTTACCTGTTCGTTGACGCAGGAAATGGGACGTACAAATTGCTTTGAGTTCAGCAGCAATTTTCACATCCACAGGATTTCCAAACTCATGATCCAGCAAGTAATATGCGGCTTGCAGATCTGATTTCGAGATCGCAGTCAGGAATTTATCAAAAATTTCGTTCATGATACTTGGCTCAGGTTTTCGAAAGAATTACTGCACTTCAAAAGTGATATGCGCATTCATTTTTTTCCATTAACAATTGCCCACGTCAATTGTTTTCACTATCTGCCCAATTGCTTTTGAATACCACTGTGCGTCTAAAAACTTGGGCGAGTTTGTCATCGCCGTTAAAAGTAATTTGCGCATCGATTCACGCTTTGGCTGACTGTTCGCCAACTCCACCGCACGAATAACGTACGTCTCACTACTATCAACCAACCAATCGTCCAGACCAAGAGAAAGCAACGCTGATGCGGACATTCTCTGCCGCTGGCAAGTACCTTGAATTGCGATGATCGGAACACCAAGTTCCAGGGGATCCAACAATGAGGTCATACCAGAGTAAGGGAACGAGTCAAGATAAACGTCCGCCAATTGAATGAGCCCAAGCACAGCGGATCGATCAGGCAGCGGCGGCACAATGACAAAACGATCGCTACTTATACCCACCATATTGGCGCGCCGAGAAATTTCCAACAAAAAATTGGCAACCGGATATTTACTGGTCCAATTGGGATTAAATGGAAAAAGCAATATGCGCGAACTTTCCGTCTTTTGCAAGATTTCGAGCCAACAATCCAATAGCTCCGGAATTATTTTAAAGAAATTGGCACCTGATACAAACACTGTAACACCGTCGGCGATTCCGAGCGACGAGCGCGTGATGGTCTGGCTAACTTCCGCTTTAACCAGCGACTCAGCCATATCAAAGCAATGCGCCGGACCATCAACCAAAAAAAGGCGCTCAGTGTAATGTGCCTGCGCATCCGCTGGCTCAGTTAACTCACCAGAAACAAAAACATCAATATTATTAAACCCCGTTGTCGTGGGCGAGCAACCCCCGGTCATTTGCAGCCGGGCCAACCGGTGAACAGCCAGTTGAACGATATAGTTCATCACGGCGGTCAAATTGGTTCCAATCCACAAAGCATCAAGATCCAAGTCGCGGATCAAATTAACATCAACTCCCATGCTTCCCGTAAGATTTAGCGACCGATCGGCAAAAGACAAACAATGGCGCTCCAGCGGCTGCCCTTCAAACGCCAGATGAGAAATCAGCACCACTTCAAATTGCGCACGATCCAAGTGACTATATACCGGTAGCGTTGCATAGGTCTCGGTTTGTGGGCGAAAATGTGCAGCCAGTACACCGAAACGAATCCGACGGTGTGGCCGCGGTGGAAATACAAAATTCAGGCCCGGAGATGACACTTGTTTAGAAATAAGATGCTCGATCAGCTTCGCCCGTAATCTCATAGCGCCCAGCAAAGGTGAATTGGCAAAGTACAGCGGAATCATTGATGACGTATTCACAAAATCGATGGCGACGGCATCCCAATAAGGGGCGTCCTGTTTCGATTCGATTCCCGCCACCACTTCTTCCATAACATCAACAAAATATTGTGCATATCGATCTGTCTCGCCGATATCCCGAAAGCTCACTGGTGGTGTAAACAAATACTGTCGATATCTGGCCTGCATTCCACCTTGAACACTAGGTATGCTTTGACGGGGTTGCAACAAATGGGGCCCGGCGTAAAGCATTGCAGCCGCAAGAGCCTCAAGTGCGTGGGCTGTCGACTTCGGTGCCATTAAGGTTTTGTTGACTCGATTCATCAGGGATACATCAGCCTGAAGTGGCAACAAGTGGACAACACCACTTTCAATCAACGCCCCATGCGCTTGACCTAGCGCACCTTGCAGCCGATGCACCCCCTCCCCATCCGAATCAATGATGGCTTGTGCGCACATCAAACGTACATCTGTCATTTTAGACAGTGCAGCGGCGTCATACTTATTGAAGGCAACAAACTCAACAGCACTATTTACCTTCGACAGTATTCGTTCGTCCAGATTACCACGCCCGAATTCATCACGCGTCAACACAAGAAAGTCTTCTATTGCAGACTGAACAATTACTGACATTTTTTTCCAGGAGTAGCGCTTTGACCGAATTAGTCCAGCTGCAACCAAACGAGATCGAACCTCGTTCTCTTGAACGACTGCCAGTGATTTTGCCATTTCATCTATGGCATCAAGACCTACATAAAGGACATCACCTCCCGCTATCTCGGGTATGGCGCCTCCACGGCAAGTGATCACGGGACATCCACAGGCCATGGCCTCAATCACAGGCATTCCAAAACCTTCGTAGCGCGAAGGATATACCAAGGCAATTGCACCCGTATACGCAGCACGCATCTCATCATCAGAAACTCGCAGCATGGTCACAGAGACATCGGGCACCAAGGATCCAAAATCTGGCTCTAGTACAGATCGCCCACCTAAACAAAGTATTTGATACTGCCCAAGATTGGGTAACTGGGCGATCGCCGCAAAAAATAAACCTACGTTTTTATGCGCTCCACGCTCACCCACAATCAAGAAATAGGGCTTTGACACAGAATATTTTTGTTTGAAGTCACGAACTTCATTTGCCGAAGCTTCACGCAACCGCACATCAACGCCGCAATGCGCAACCACAGCGTTTTCTGGAGGAGTTGAATAGTGCAAATTCAAATCGGAGGCGGTCCGGGCCGAGATACATATAAAACGACCCGCAGCAGCAATTGCTGCCCTTTTCTCCCGCCACATAGGTGACCGAAGATCCCACCCTAATACTTCAGGGATCAAGTCGTAAACCATCATGAGTGATGGCGTACTTTGAGGCCTAGAGTAATAAGTTGAAATAAAAATATCCGCGCCGCATTGATCACACACCTCCTGCAACAGCGCAAGGTCCGAATCAGTAGACGCGTAGTCGTACGCCCTAATGTCCAGATAAGCAAGCCCATCAATACGCGGTGCCGTCTTGGCACGATCCAGAATAATCAATCGGCTCCCAAACGGTGTATGAGCCCAGGATCGCAACAAGGTGTCCCACACTCGAGCGATTCCAGATTGGTTAATCTGGAAGAACACCATGTCGATAACAATGGGGCGACCACGTCGCAGCGGTTCCTTCCTGCTCAGAAAGTCATTATCTTGTGCTGCGAAGCGATAGGGTTGAGCCGCCCAGGCTTCATATACCTGTTTCTGAGCGTCCGCACGTTGCGCTGGCCAATTGGAAAGAAGTGAGGTGATTGAAGTGCTGAGAGCCGACTTGGAAAAAACAAGATAACCAGCCATTCTATAGACACAATATCCATATTTATCGGAGATATGTGCCAAACCCATTTCGGAATAGAAGAAAACATGTTGCCCATTTTCAGGAGACAAATAATCCCAATGGGCACCTTGTCTTTCGTATAAACGTGTTGAGCAAATAAGGAAGCTTGGGTTAAGCCTGAAGATCTCATCAAAATCTACAACTGGGTTGGGAAAATGCTCAACCACTTCAAATGCCGTAATAACTGACACAGGATTTCCACCCGAACCCCAAAGAAACCCTTGCGCAAACTCCGAGGTTGAATACTTGTCGTAGTTATAGAAGTCGTAGCCTATATCGCGCAGCAGTCGGGTTAGTAGCCCACTTCCACCACCCCAATCCACACCATTTGCATTTTTCGGGACATCCAAAATGTAAAACAAAGAGGGAAGGGAAAGAAAATTATCAAGAGTGCGCGACGCCTTACCGGTATCAAACCGCTCCGAATGGGGTCCATATGCCTCATTCAGCCAATAGGGACTCTCTGTTTGAAGACTCTGACAATGGGTGCACTCAAAATAGGAAACAATGAATTTTTGCAACAACAATTTTTGGAAACGAAATGTAGTCACATTTCCACATAGTCGGCATGACTCACTCATTTCATATGTATCCATCTTTTGCAGTCTGTTCGAGCGATGAGTTTCCAACACCATTTGGTCGCCCTCTACTAGATATATCGTAGACTGACGCGTCGAAGGTGCGGCCACGGAAGATAGGCAATGTCCGATTGCACGATTCGCGAGACGAATCAGTGCTCTTTACGGATGCCAAATTTACAACTCTCGCCATCCTGGATCATGAAGAGTTCACTCGCTGGAATGCCAAACTGAGTAACATAGGATGAGAACCTGTCACCTGCTTCACTTACGACCAGACCCTTGTTCCAGTTATCCGGCAACGTCAAGTTCCAGGACGACTTCCATTCGATCATGTAGGGTACATCTTGAAGGTGATTAGTGGAGTCGGCGCCGACACCTACATTGCCGGCTAGATTGACTGGTGGAATCACGCAGTTCAAGCCCTCTTTCCACAAGTGAAACTGCCATAGGAAGTCCCAGGCAGGGCCACTGCGCCAGGCGTTGAAGGTGCCACGCCACTTCTGGATGAGGACCTCGTCGTTATAGAGCGCTTGGTTAAATGCCTCAGATTTCAGTACGAAATCGGCCAGACAATCGCCGTCCAATCTGAACTTCTTCCAGACATGGGCCCAAGTCGCCCAGCCCCAGCCGCAAAAGAAGCGGGACAGACCACAATGTCCATTCCAAAAGTCGTACTTGCCGATGCTGAAGTTGTTGCCCGAGATGGCACCGACCCGCAAGTCGTTTCCCATGTTCAGTTGGCAGAACTCAATGTATTCGAAAAACTCCCGTCGAGGCTCGATGTCGTCGTCGAAGATGATGCCAAAGTCAACCTTCGAGAAAAACCAACTGATGCCCGTCGCCGGCCCCACCTTACCCCCGTGATTTATGGAAAGACGCTGAACGTGGATCTGGCAATTCCAGTCGATGTGGCCGATAGCGGCCATGCAGGCGTTCGATGCGTCGCGCATCGCTTCGGTCTTGGGACCATCCAGCGAGATGTAGAGCTCTGTCGGCTTGATCTCCCGTAGGATGTTGATCAGGCGGATGATATGGTACGGACGGTTGTATCCGAGTATCAGGATGGGGACCCTATACATTTTGCGCCGGGTAAAGATAGAGAAACAGATTTCCCATTGGATGATTCCTGACCCAGTTTTCCTTGACACCCGGGAACGAATAATTGGAGAACTGTATGTTGAAACCCGCCGCCATCGCCACGTTTTCCCACCAGACCTTGGGTTTGATGGTTATGTGGGTGACGTCGTTGTGGTACTGCGGAATGACAAACTTACCATCGTCGCCGCCCGCAATAGGAACGGCGATGAAGACGCGGCTACCGCTCTTGGCCCATTTGGCCAGCAGTGGCTGTATGTCATCTTCAGGAACGTGCTCGAGCACATCCTTTGCAATCACATGGGAATAACCATCAAAGATGTGCGTGTCTTCTAGGTCCTTGATGAGGTGGAGCCATTCCTCTACGTCGCAATCTGACTTCCGAATCGCATACTCACTAACGTCGACACCGTAGGCGCGCAGATCGAGAATTCGCAAGGCCTTCACCAAGAATCCCTTGGCGCACCCGAAGTCCAGAATCTTGTGAGTGACGTCAAGTTTCAGCTCCTTGGCCAGATAGTGCGCCATTCGAATTGTCAGTTCAGGCATCCAGGAGTAATTTTGATAACCCGACTTGCCTGACTGTACGCCGGTCTCGAAGTACTCTTTGTCGTAAACGGAATATTGGTTCATGGGAAGTTGATGTGTTCGATAGTTGACTGGGTGCTTGGCACGATCGTTCCTTCGACAAGGCCTTTGACTGTCTTGTTGTTGTTGATGAACAGGCAGGCTCGGCACTGCTCTCGCGGATCGAAATACGGTTTGACCGGTTTACTGTAGAGATCTCTGACTTCGGTGTTGTAGACCGTGCCCCACTTAGCCGCGTTGAATCGCCGCTCGGACGACTGGTAGGTGTTCTCCTGTGTCTCGGCAAGTACAGTTACAGAGTCGCACGGATAACAGTGCGACTTGCCATTGTCAGCATGACCAGTGGTGTCCCAGAACGTGTTGTAGACCTGCAGGAAGCATTGTCCCTGGTTCCACACCTGGTTGGCTTCTTCTTCTGTCGCGTGGTACTTGAGTTGATGGAAGATCCTCGACAGCGGTTGTCCACTGGCATCGATCAACTGCAACTTTTGCAGCCGTTTGCTCAAGTCGAAGTGGGAAAGCAACTGGGCGTCACGACTCAGATTACAGTCTGTCAGCAGGCGAACGTAATTGAAGTTGTTCTTGGCGGCAAACCTATCGAGCCGCAGCAGTTCTTCATCGCTTGTCCAAGGGCCGTAAACATAGGACAACCCGACCGTCAGCTTCGGATTGTCAATGATACTTTGAGGAATGTATTGACACTCAAACAATCCGTTCTTGTAAAACGCTGAAGCGGTAGGTGGCGTAATTGAAATCCTTATCCAGGAAAACGCCTTGTAGATTTCAGCATCGAGTTTTTCAGGGAACCCGTTGGTGATCAATCCGAGATCGATCGACTTCCTTGAAAGGTACTCAACGAAATCTGTGAAATGTGGCCAAAGATTTGGCTGACCACCGCCGGAAAGAATGAGTCCGCGCAGCTTGATGTCGCTGCCGGTCAATGCCTTGTAAGCTTCATTGTGTTTTGGAAATTCCCGCCTATTGAAGTCCGCCTGCTCGTCATCGAGAGCCTCGACAAAGTCCGTCGCTTCCTTAAGATCAATAGAGTCTGCCTTATTGCGCGCAATAGTCGAGCAATACTCGCATTTGCTTGAGCACACCTGATGATTGGTCATCGTCGCGCGGACGATACTGCCGAAGCCAGTTTCCTTGAACTTCTGGAAAATTGGCCAATGGTAATGCAGCTTGTCGCCAGTCGCTGTGAACGACCTTTCCCGTTTCGTCACAATGTGCGTGATTTCAGCGGGGGTGATCTTCTTTGCCGCGTGGGGTGCGCCTCCAAGCAGACTTTGGGGCACCACGAACAACTCCGAGTCGTTAACCCTTCCGATCCGTTCAGCAATCAGATGATAGTTGCTCTTGGTCAGCCGCACACCTGTCGTGATGGCGTTGTCCGCACCGATCGTGGACAGTGAGTAATGTCTGGCTATGTTATTCGAGCCAATCCTGCTTCGTTGCGTCACGCGCACATTTCCAATGGGGTCCTCTTCGAAAGCATATGTGTATTTCTCTTCTTCCAGCGTGTTGAACACCTTAAATTTTGGGGCAGCGAGAATTTTTTCCATGATATTTATTTGTGCTCATGAGTCTTGTGTGCCGGAAAAATGTACTACAGCTAAGCATGCTGTGAAAACAATTTGTCTTCAAATTTGCAAGCGGGTCGTTTTTTTCATACTGGGGTTTGCAAGAAATCCCGCGCCATTGCGACACTTTTCCATATGCTTCAGGCCTTTCTTGCCAATTTCCAGGGTTGTCCTACAAGTACCACAAATCGAAAGAGTGGATGCGCTTTTTACTATCTTTTCAGCAGCGTTCTTCGCTTACGACAAAGGCACTTGAGGCACTTTTCGTCATCACTATCTAGCCAAAATCGCCTTGAATTCAACTTCCACCGAAGTTCTGCAGCCAGCCTTTTGCAACCAAACGTCAGAAGCACCCTGGCGTTCGCGCATTACCCCCGCTGCAACACAACACGGGTGAAATCCAAAAAAACATCCAGGTGTCCGGTAACAACACTGACCAGAATGGGCAACAGCAGGTTCTGGTAATCATGCACCGCAATGTTGCGAAAAGCCACCATGCGCTTGGGAGCATCGGCCAGTGCAGCATCTATCCACCCTGCACGTGCCATCAATCAAAAAACATAGCGGGCGCCTTGCGGCATGCCCAAGCCTTCGCGGCGCACGATATGCTGGCCCATGTCCAGCACCGCTTCACAAGCACGCTGTACGTTGAGAATAGCGGCGTCCTGGCGGGTGAAGTCGGTCGCAAAGCTGGCGGGGTCTCGCGCATACTCCTCGCGCGCCCGGGCCACGCAACGCTCCACGGTGGCGGACTTGTTGATCAGCACGTCATCGGCCATGGATTTTTCCAGTGCGTTGGATATCCGCCATCAATGGCGCACGGGCCTCATCCAAAGCCGTTTTCTCACTCAATACATAAGTTTCAAACAAACCCGCCGCAAGGCCCACCGACCACAAACGCTGGCCGGTCGTTATCACTTGGTATTGCATGACGGTCGATGCCGAGCGCAAGTCCAGAAGGTCCACCGGGCAACCCGCAATGTCGGCCAGGGTTCCCGCCACATCCCAAAGCGCCAGTGGCTCGGCGTAGCCTGCCACCAATACCGCCAGGTCCAGGTCACTCTGCGGACCGGCCGTACCCTGCACCTGGCTGCCGAAGGCATATATCGCCATGGTGTCTGTGAAACGGCTGCGGATCGCCGATACAACAGGGCCCTGCTCAGCAAGCAAAGGCGTCATGGCTGCAACCATACTGGGGCTACTTCTAGCCAAACGGCCGAATGCCGATCAGCAGGCCGTGGCCCCAGAAGGCAAAACCCACCCAGGCAACCAGCCCCAGGGCGGCAGTGATGCCCGTCCTCCCAGCGCTGCTTGGGCCATACACCGTTCCCAAGGCGCGGTCCCGGCGACGGGCAGCCAAATAGTCTAAAACGCCCCAGGCCAGAAAGGAACCAAAAAGTATGACGTGTGCCACGTTGCCATTGGAGATCAAATGTGCCAGCGCCCAGGTCTTAACGCCCAGCACCATGGGGTGGTGCAAGCGTGACTTGAAGGCATTGCCAGGCACATAAGCGGCCACCAACAGTACAAAGGCTACCAACGTCAACAGCGATGCCGCGTGCCGCATGCCCAGCGGTGGGGTCCAAAGCAAATGAGGTGTTTCACGCGCAATGCCAAATCCCCAGATGATGAGCCCAAATCCGACCACTGACAGAACGGAGTAAATACCTTTGTAAGCGCCTTCGCCCATCTTGGCCAAGCGCTGGGTGCGCCAGTCTTCAGCAAAGATTCGAACCGAATGCACCCCTAAGAAAATGACAAGTCCAAGGATCAGATACGGCATGGTTTTCCTTCAAAGTTCTAGGCAGCAAGCACACGATTCTTGCCTGCACGCTTGGCCAGGTACATCGCCTGGTCGGCACGTTTGATCGCGTCTGCACCTTTTTCATTGGCGGCGAGCTGTGCCACACCAGCACTGAAGGTGATCAACACTTTCTCTGCACCGGCAAGAAAGAAACGTTTCGTCAGTTCGCGTTGCAAGCGGGTCATGGCTTCTACGCCATGGTCCAGAGGCGTGTCGGGCATCAAGATAACAAATTCCTCGCCACCGTAACGTGCCAGCGTATCTTGCGGGCGCATGCATTCCCGTGCCACTGCCGCCAGGTGCGCCAGCGCTGCATCGCCTGTGGCGTGGCCTAGCGTGTCATTGAGCTTCTTGAAATTATCGATGTCGAGGAGCGCCACGCTGAGCGGTGACTCCTTGCGGTGCATGCCTGACACTTCCTTGTCGAGCGCTTCGTCCATACCCTTGCGGTTCAGGGCTCCTGTGAGTGGGTCATGGCGGGCCTGGGCACTGACGCGGTCGAGTTCCTTGTGCAGTTTCACCAATTCGGCTTCGGTCTCATCAGCACGCGCACGCATCGCCTGCAGTTCATCACCAGCAAGTTTGCTTTGCTCGGCCATGCTGCGGGTGGCTCCCACCACTTCCTTCAATACCGGGGCAATTTCTTCAATCGTCTTGGCCTGCTCGATCTGACGCGCGTTTTCCACCAGCTTGCCATGAAAACTACCTGTCGACTGCGTCATCTGTGACAGTCGTTCAATGAAGGTGGCCAGCATCTGGCGCATCTCGTTTTGCGCTTGCATCGCACGCTCTTTGGCGTCTTTTTGCTTGAAGATGACATCTTTGAGCCTTTTCTCCACATCATCCAGGCGCCGCAACGTCAGAGGTGGTTTCGAGGCGTCTTTCAACGCATCCATCTGGCCCTTGAGCCATTGCTCTTCCAGGCTCAGTTCCCCAATGTTCTCAAACACCAGATGTAGCAGTTTGAGCAGGCTGTTCTTGATCTCAAACTGGTCCTCTGCAGTGAACGACAGGCGGTGGCTGTAATTCACCAGCATGAGCTTGGCAGTTGCCACATCGGTGCCGGGTTGCTTCAATGCACGCAACAAATCGCTCGTCTGTTCACTGAAACGCTCATCGTCTGTCCCCAAAGCGGGCTGCGCATACTCAATGAGTCGCCCAATCTGCGCCATAAAGTCGGCCGTAATGGCAGGAACCGTCAATGGAGTGGTATCGGCTGTCAGACTTCCGGGAACCGTTGACCCACTCTCTGCGGAATTGGCTGGAACAAAGCCTCCGTAGGCAACCAACGCGGTTTTGACACCGTCCCAGTTCAGTCTATCAATGGCATATTCCAGCAGACCGCGCTGCTTTTGCTGTCCGGGCGTCTTTGCGGGTAAAGCCTGGGCTATTTCCCGCAGGGCATCCGCTGGAAAGGGGGGTACCTGCGCTACACCCGCTATCTCGTTGTAGATGTTCTGGTAGTTCAGTGGTGTTGGCACCATCTTGCGAGAGGTCAACTGCTTGAGCGTCTCGCGTGCAATTTCAAAGGGTTTTTTCTCTATCATGGTTTGCTCAAAAAAGTCTTCACCACATCCACCGTGGCCTTGGCGTCCTCCTCGTGGGGAACATGCCCCAGGGAATCAAAAATAACCAGCTTGGACCCTGCAATATCCGAGGCAAAACGCTGCCCATTGTCCAGGGGAATCAATCTGTCTTTCGCACCCCAGAGTATCAGGGTAGGAACATTCACGCTCTTGATGGTCGATGGATCGGCACTCAAACCCTGGTTAAAGCGGTAGGAAAGGGCTTGCCTATTACCGGCGCGCAGCGCCAATTCGTAATAGCGATCCACCAGTGCAGGTGTTACTTTCGCTGGGTCACCATACACATTGCGCACACTGCTCTCCACGACCCCCCTCGGTAAGACGTGTTCCATCAGCACGCGCAGGCCAGGTGTGCGGGCAATCCGAAAAGCAACTGGAACGGATTGCGATTGCATGGGATACCCCGCGGAATCCACCAAGACAAGTTGCTGCACGCGATGCTGCAACGCAACGGCAGTAGCCCAGGCGATCTGACCACCCAGTGAGTTTCCAGCCAATACACAACTCTGCACTCCAAGCTTATCCAACACGGCAGTGACAAATCGCACATACGCTGCAATGGAGTAGTCGTTTAGAGGGTCGGGTCCAGTCAAACCAAACGCTGGTAAATCGAAGCGAATCACCCTTCTGTTGACCTTCAATTCCTCCACCCAGCCATCCCAGGTATGCAGACTTGCAGAAGTACCATGCAGCAGCACGATAGGCAACGGATCGTCACGTGGCCCCTCGTCGCGAAAATGCACATCCATACCCAACACCGGCATAAATTTCGAAGGTGCACCAGCCCAGCGGGCCGACAAATCCTGCACGGTTCTATCGGGAGCCCAAGTTGCCAACACGCCAGCTCCAGCGAAAACAACGCAAGCCACCAGAACTACACCCAGAATCCGCACAATAATTTTCATGGTTCACACTCTACACGTGTCCGTAGACGACCTGTCAACGTACAAACCTGTGCATAAATTTTGAACAAGCACACTGTTATCCACAAGATGAAGCAAATTCACAAACTTGTTCATACCAGGCAACCACCAAAAACCGCCAGCCCCACAGCACTTCACACGCCCTAAGTCATTGATTTTTATGAATAAAAAACATTTCTCCACAGAAACGGGCTTTGCTTACCTACTACTACTATCTCTTTAAGTAAAAGAAAGATAAGAGAGAAGGACAACCCTTGTCCGAAGAATAAATTTTGGCCCTTCAATCAAGTAAGATTTACGGTTTCCTCCTGGGCGCCTCTTGTCGTTTCCTGATTTGCATGTCTGTTTCCTTTGAAATTAAAAGCGCCCAACTCCCGTTGGTCGCATTGTTGCTGCGTTCTGACGATTGGGAATTGGTGTCTCAGGACATCCTCAAAGAATTTGGTCCACAGGGTGAAAGCCCTGATTTTTTTGACCACGATGCACTGGTGATTGACTTTTCACATCTGGATGTCGCAACACCCGTGACTGATCTGGTGCCCTTGCTAAAGGTGCTGCGGGTCTGCAATTTGGTCCCTGTAGCGATGCGTGGTGCCAGCAGCGCCTGGATGGCTGCAGGTCTTGAGGTGGGTTTGGTGGAAGCACCCGTGGAAGTGCACCACCATCGCCATCCGGTGGATGTGCCAGTTGTGAATCAGGTGGTGCAGGAGATCGTGCGTGAGGTGGTGCGCGAGGTTCCTGGACCATCGACCATGGTGGTGGATAAACCGTTGAGGTCTGGACAAAAAATATACGCGCGTGGTGCTGATTTGATTGTTTTGGCCATGGTCAATCAGGGCGCCGAAGTGGTGGCAGATGGAAACATTCATGTGTATGCACCGCTGCGTGGAAAGGCAATGGCTGGAGCACGCGGTAATACGCAAGCACGCATATTTTCAACCTGCCTGGAGCCAGAACTGGTTTCGATCGCTGGTGTCTATCGAACCAGTGAAAATCCCCTGCCCGAGGAGGTGCAGGGCAAGGCAGCACAAATTCGCTTGAGCAACGACGGGACAGAGAAGTTGTTGATTGAAGCTTTATCTCAATAGTTAGGGAAAGAAATGACAAAGATTGTGGTGGTGACGTCGGGTAAAGGTGGGGTTGGTAAAACGACGACCAGCGCCAGTTTTGCGACCGGGTTGGCGATGCGGGGTCACAAGACTGCGGTGATTGATTTTGATGTGGGTTTACGTAACCTTGATCTGATCATGGGTTGCGAGCGTCGTGTGGTCTATGACCTGATCAACGTCATTCAGGGCGAAGCCAACCTCAATCAGGCCTTGATTAAGGACAAACAGGCGGAAAACTTGTATGTGCTTGCTGCGTCGCAAACCCGTGACAAGGACGCTCTCTCTCAAGACGGAGTAGAAAAGGTACTCAATGACCTCACGGCCATGGATTTTGAATACATTATTTGCGACTCGCCCGCTGGAATAGAGACCGGGGCGCTGATGGCCATGCACTTCGCCGATGAAGCGCTGGTGGTTACCAATCCGGAAGTCTCGTCCGTGCGCGACTCGGACCGTATTCTGGGCATGTTGGCCAGCAAGACGCGGCGCGCCATCACCGGTGCAGATCCGATCAAGGAACACTTGTTGATTACCCGTTACAACCCGGCACGGGTGGACCAGGGGCAAATGCTCTCGCTTGACGATATCAAGGATATTTTGCGCATCAAACTTATCGGCGTCATTCCAGAGAGTGAATCGGTATTGCAGGCATCGAACCAGGGTGTACCGGCAGTGCATATGCAAGGCAGTGACGTATCGGAAGCCTACAAGGACGTGATTGACCGGTTTCTGGGGCAGGACAAGCCTATGCGCTTTACAGAAGCACCCAAACAGGGGTTGTTCAAGCGGCTGTTTGGGGGGAAATAGAACATGTCTATTTTCTCTTTCCTGCTGGGCGAGAAGAAGAAGACCGCCAGCGTCGCCAAGGAACGCCTGCAAATCATCCTTGCACACGAGCGTAGCGGGCGCAATGCCGCCGAACCCGATTACCTGCCGGAACTGCAACGGGAGTTGGTGGCAGTGATCTGCAAATACATCAAGATCGACCCCAAAGACATCAAGCTGAACCTGGAGCGTCAGGACAATCTGGAAGTGCTGGAAGTAAAAATCGAATTGCCAGACAAACGCTGAGTTCAGGGTGTTGTGAAGCTGAAAGCCACAGTACCCTTTGGATCATTTTCACCAACCGTCTGCTCGGTGAAGTCAACCTGGTATTTGTGAATTTGGATGACGCTGCAGGCACGGGTTCCATAGCCTGGCATCGACACAAAAACGGGTGACAAGGAGCGTTCGAGCGCCAGAGGTACACCGGTTTGCGGTAATTCTCCATCCGGCGTTAGGGTCGTGTCGTGCAACAGCGCCAACGAGGTTTCCACGTGCACAAAACCAGTTTGAAGTTGTTGCGATAGACCGTGTTGCAACCGCAAAAGCTTTGGCCAGGGCGTATTGAAATCCGCGTTCGAAACGCCCCCAATTCCCGTGGGAAGGTGCACGATCTTCGCCTGACGGCTCTCCAGTCCCATCAAATGTTGGCCGTCGAAAACCAGCAAGTTAAAGGGGTTGTAGGAACCGGCGCTTTCTGACAAAGCTTCCAGATATTCCTGAGCGGATTGACTGCTTTGTACGAATTTGGCTACCAACTCGCCGCGCGAGGGTGCATCAGGGCGTGCTACATCAGCACTTCGGTAATTGGTAATCGCTGCAAGGTGACCGTGCTTGTTGACGCCAAGCCAGGCACCTCCAGCTTGCAGATCACGCCCCGCCAGCAGACCAGTATCTTTGCTGCCGTCTTCCCACCAGTGCACCGGTAGTGCAGGGCGCGCATAGAACTCGTCGCGATTGGAAAGTAGCACCAGCGGTGTCGTGCTGTTGGGTTCCCAGTTCCATGCGATGACACACACGGAAGAAACCTAGTGCTCTTGCGGCTGCAGAAACTCCATCATGAGGCGTGCCACACGTGGGCCCTCATGGCCGAGCTGCAAGCCTGCCAGAGCAGCAGTGACTTTTTCCTCACCAAGAATTGCACGGCGTTTGTTCAACAGATAAGCACTGAAATCTTCAACAAATTCCGGATGCGGCTGAATACAAAAAACTTCGTCGCCCACCGTAAAGGCCGCCACCGGGCAAAATTCACTGCTGGCCACCAAGGTCGCGCCTTTGGGAAGTTCTAGAACCTGATCCTGGTGGCTGGCCAGCAACGCCACTTCGCGGGCGTCTTCAAAGTGCGGCAAGTCGGTTCGATGCCAGTCATAAGTCATGCGTCCGGCACCCCAGCCCTGTGGTGCTCGGCCCACGCGTGCTCCCATGCACAAGCCAATGAGCTGGTGTCCAAAACAGACACCCACCATCTTCTTGCGCTGCTCCAGCAGCAACGTGACTTGCCGGCGCAGCTCCACCACCCAGGGTTCGTCCGAGAATGCATCGGCATGGCTACCCGTGAGCAGCACGGCATCGAAATCGTCGAAGGTCTGCGGGTATTCGCCGCGTGTGGTGTTGAATACTTCGTAGGACCAGTCAGCGCCAGCCGCTTCAAATAGACCCATAAACATGCGTCCGAAACTGTGAAAGCGCGGTGCCAGGTTGATATCGAGGTTGTCGTTGTCAAGAATACAGAGTTTCATTGCTATAAATAAATGAGCTGTTTGCGCTGATAGGACGGGCGTTGGAAGGGTATTTGAAGCGCAATTATCAGGACTTCAGGCGGCGTTTTTGCACCGCTTCGGCAAGTTGGTGCAACACCGGCACAGTCTGCTCCATACTGATGCAGGCATCGGTAATCGAGACACCATGGCGCAAAGGAGTTCCAGGCGTGAGATCTTGCCGGCCTTCCTGAAGATGGCTTTCGATCATGACGCCCGTAATGCGTCGATCGCCCGCAGCTATCTGCTGTGCCACTTCGCCGGCCACCACAATCTGGCGCTGGTGTTGTTTGCTGCTGTTCGCATGCGACACATCCACCATGACCTGCTCACGCAGCCCGGCCGAGCGTAGCAAGGCGCATGCGGCATCGACATCGGTGGAGGCGTAATTGGGCACTTTGCCACCGCGCAGGATGACATGGCAGTCATCGTTGCCACGGGTCTCGAAAATAGCGGCCTGCCCCATCTTGGTCATCCCCATAAAGGAATGAGAGGCACTGGCTGCCTGGATGGCATCGGTGGCAACCTTGATGCCGCCGTCGGTACCATTCTTGAAGCCGACCGGGCACGACAAACCACTGGCAAGCTGCCGATGGCTTTGGCTCTCCGTCGTGCGCGCACCAATGGCGCCCCAGCTGACCAGATCGCTGATGAACTGCGGACTGAGCAAATCCAGGAACTCGGTGGCCACTGGCAAACCCAGCGCCAGAATGTCGAGCAGCAGACGGCGTGCCATCTCCAAACCTTGGTTGATGGCAAAACTGTCATCGAGGTGCGGGTCGTTGATATACCCTTTCCAGCCAACGGTGGTGCGGGGCTTTTCGAAATACACCCGCATCACGGTGAGCAGGTCGTCTTGCAAGAGAGACGACTGCTTTTGCAACTGCCGTGCATACTCCGTGGCTTGGTCATGGTCGTGGATGGAGCAGGGTCCAACCACCACGATCAGCCGATCATTCTGACCATGCAGCACCTTGGAGATGGCCTTGCGACTGCTCTCCACCAGGATCTGTGCGGCATCGGGTACGGGCCAGCGTTCTTCCAGCAGCGCCGGGGTGATCAGGGGCCGTACCGCGCCGATGCGGGTATCGTCAATGCGCGTGGTGTCGTGGGTGGATAGTGCGGTGGTGGTCATCACTATGAATTTTATAGCTGTTGCAGGAGTGCCCGCTTGCAACAATGCGCCATGGACATATGAGGATTTACCCATTGTTTGAGCAAATCGGTATTGACTCTGGCCTAAAGGTGAAAAAATTTCAACTTGTTGTCTAGAGTTTGAAAAAGTCATGAAAGAAGTCGTCAATATCAGCCTGGGTGCCAGCAGCCAGGATTTCACTTTCACCACGCAGTTTTTGGGCGAAAAAATGCGGGTGCGCCGCATTGGGACCAACGGCAGCACGACCGCCGCCATCAAGCTGATACGGCAATGGGATCATCAGGCCACGGCCATCGGGATTGGCGTGCACAAAGACCGTTACAAGGTGGGCGCACACCGCTTTATTGAAAAGGACAGTGCGCGCCTCAAGGCCGTGGCGACCGAGGTGCCAGCCACCACTGGCGGCCGCCTGGGTGATATTTTCCAGGAATGGGCCGTGCGCCACGCCCAGACCCATCTTGGGCACTATTTCAACAACGCCCGCGTGCTGTTTTTCTCGGGTCTGACCGATTACAAGCTGGCGGTATCCATGGCCGAGTACACGTCCAATCTGCAGTTTGCCGACCCGGTGCTGCAACTTGGGGTTCCCAAACTGCTGGGCTCGCTGGACGGTCTGAGCCGCTACGCCACGGGCGCCCATTACGTGCGGGATTGGTCTTTGCCGGCAGTCCTCGCCAAAGGACCGGTGAAGGAGTGGGCGAACTTTGTGCTGCGCAAAGCGATGCAAAAAGCCACCGTGATCGTCGCGCCCGTGCATGCGCTCGATGAATTCGGCCTGGAGGAACTCGCAGGCAAGACCATCATCACATCGACCGTGAACGACGAGCGTGTTGCGCAGTTGCGCGACAAGGGGGTCAATACCATCATTGATGGAGCGCCCTTCATGGCGGGCCATGTGCTGGGCCCGGCGTTGTTGGATGCCATGATTGCGGCAGCCACAGGAAAACATCCCAGTGCGATTCAGGAAGACGATTATCTGGAAATCATCAGCGAACTGAAACTTGAGCCGCGCATCATTCACCCCAATGGTTTTCGGCGCATCAACCGGTTTGCGTTTGTGATCCATCCCCTCTCGCAGGAGTACTTCAAGAAGGTCAAACCGATCGAACTGTTGTCGCAGGTGTCGCCCCCGGTGCTGATGAACTCGCTGGAAAAGGCGATGGCCTACGCGCCACCGTTTGTTTATTCCAAAGTGACAGGCATCCGTTCCCCGACGGGCGTAGAGGCCGAGGGTTGGCTCATCTCGGTGGGTGGCACGCCCAAGGAAATCATGCGCCACAACCCCGAGTTCACGTACCGACGTCTGCTTGATGCCGCCGCCATGGCCAAGAAGCTTGGTGCACAGATCATGGGGCTGGGTGCGTTTACCAAGGTAGTGGGCGATGCCGGCCTCACCGTGGCCAAGCGTGCGCCGCTGCCCATCACCACTGGCAACAGCTACAGTGCCTCCGGTGCCCTGTGGGCCGCCCACGATGCATTGTTGCGGCTGCAACTGCTTCCAGAGCCCAAGAGCAAGGGGCTCATCCAGTTCAAGGCCATGGTGGTCGGTGCTACGGGCGCCATCGGGTCGGTGTGTGCGCGCTTGCTCACCCGCGTTGCAGAAGAGGTGTATCTGGTGTCGCCCGAGACTGCCAAGCTTCTGGCGCTGAAAGAATCGATACTGGCCGAGACACCGCATGCCAAGGTGTTTCTTTCGGCCAACACCGATCGCGACCTTGCCGACATGGACATGATCGTGACAGCCACCTCCGGCGCGGGCAAGAAGGTGCTCGACATCATGCGGGTCAAGCCCGGATGTGTGATCACCGATGTTGCGCGTCCGCTCGATCTGCCGGCCTCTGAAGTGGCCAAGCGCCCGGATGTGCTGGTGGTGGAATCTGGCGAAATTGAGTTGCCGGGTGATGTGAAGATGAAGAACA
The DNA here is from genome assembly GCA_020048895.1 of Rhodoferax sp. GTDB lineage: Bacteria > Pseudomonadota > Gammaproteobacteria > Burkholderiales > Burkholderiaceae_C > Allorhodoferax. The sequence goes on from JAIFLV010000040.1 coordinate 42,126, forward strand.
TCGGCCTGCCGCAGGGGGTGGCCTACGCCTGTCTGGCCGAAACCATCGTGCTGGCGCTGGAGGGGCGATTCGAGAACTTTACGGTGGGTCGGGCCATCGAGTGGGAGAAGGTGCGTGAGATCTACCGGCTCGGACTCAAGCACGGTATGAAGCTCGCTGCCATCTCCGGAGTCAATGGACCCTTCAGTGATGAAGACATTGCCCGCGTGCGCGGCCTGGCGCTGGTCGAACGAGCCCGGCGAGCGGACGCTGCTGCAGTCCTTGCCAAGACCGTGACACCGCGTGCGTCCTCCAGGGGAAAGAGCAAGTCCCGCAAGCGCACGACGGTGGCCGCTGGCACATAAGATGCGGCAGTGGAAAACAACTGGCGCGCGCCAAAACGCGCTTCGTGTTACATTAGCCGATCGCTTTTGGCGATTGGACGCGTGCAGGCATTTTTGCTTTCGCGCACATGGCTCCGGCAGAGAGCACACCAATCCAGCCCATCAACAGCGCTTGCGCTACCTCTTCTCACGGTGTAGCGAATTTCCCTTCTGGTTGCGTTGCCTCTGCCGTGGCGCAAGTTGGTTCTCTGCTTTTTCCAAAAGGAGCGGGCCAGTGAACCGGTGGGTAGCGGCATGAGGGCGTGCCAGTTTTTGTTTGCGGGCGTAAAGGGCCAGTGGCCCGAAGCCCAAATTTTGATTTGATGATTTTTACTACGACAACAACAAAACCGACTCCTATCACCATGGGTAAATACCGTATAGCAGCATGTCCCCGACAGCTTGCCAGCGGCCAGTTTGCAGCCCAGGTGTCCATCGCCAGCGGACGCGGCAGCGCATCCACCGATCGCGTGATGCGCTTTCAAGACGAGTTTCCCTGCCATGACACTGCGGCGCAGTTCGCAGTCGCTCAAGGCATCGACTGGGTACGTGTCAACACACGCCCGCACTGATTGATCTATTTTTAAGAGACTTCACCATGGCCAAAGAAGAACTGATTGAGATGATGGGCGTTGTAAACGAGGTGTTGCCCGACACCCGCTTTCGCGTCACGCTGGAAAATGGGCACCAGCTGATTGCCTATTCCGCCGGCAAAATGCGCAAGAACCATATTCGCATCCTGGCAGGCGACCGCGTCTCGCTGGAACTCTCCCCCTACGACTTGTCCAAAGGACGCATCAACTTCCGCCACATCGAAGGACGTGGCCCGATGACACCACGCCGCACCAACTGATTTACATCGACGTTTTGGCCAGGACCCTCATTCCCGGAAAAGGTGGGTAAAGGCCCGGCTGACAGGTAGTCGGTCTCCGCTGCCCTTGACCACGACTTCCATGCGTTCGGCATCAATTCGCTGCGCGGATGCAATCGCTTTCACGTTGACGACCGTGCTGCGGTGAATTTGCCAGAACTGGTTCGTATCGAGTCCACCCAACAGGTCCTTGATCGGTGTGCGAATGAAGGCCTCATAGTCCGCCAAGACCACCCGGGTGTATTTGGTATCAGATTGAAAGTAGAGCACCGTGCTGACATCGATCAGCTTGATTTGCTTGCCCACCGTGGCTTTTATCCAGTTCAGTTTCTCTGCCGTTGGCATGGGCAAGGCCGCCTTGAGCTGGCTCAGAATGCTCTGCAGTGCTGCTGGCGGGCCGGTGAGTTTTTCTTGCACGCGCGCAACGGCTTTTTCCAGACGCGTGGCCTCCACCGGTTTGAGCAAGTAGTCCACTGCACCAGCTTCAAAGGCTTGCACTGCGTACTGGTCGTAGGCGGTTACAAAGACGATGTGGGCCTGATTGCCAATACGCTCTGCAACCTCCAGCCCCGACATGCCCGGCATGCGGATGTCCAGAAACACCACCTGTGGCTCGTGTTCCAGAAACGCATCCCATGCGTCATTGCCGTTCTCGGCTACCGCCACGATTTGCGCCTGGGGCCAGCATGCTTGCAGCATCGACAACAGGCGCTCACGCATCAGGGGTTCGTCTTCCGCAATCATTAGTGTTGTGGTCACGTGCTTTCTCCGCTCAACTGAAAAGGAAAATTCAAAGTTGCAATGGCGCCATGAGGTTCGACTGCAGCCAAAGTGCAGGAAGCCTGGCCTGCGTAGACAAGCTGCAGCCGCTCGCGCACATTGGCGAGGCCGACGCCCGGAGTGGGGGTGGTCGAAAGTCCCACACCGTCGTCGCAAACTTCAATCTTCACTATCGAATTGGCCTGCGACACCCGCACCTCGATAGAGCCACCGCGCAAACTGGGTTCGATGCCATGTTTGATGGCATTCTCTACCAAGGTCAGGAGCAGCATTCCCGGTACCTGAATGGCTTCCAGATTCGCAGGCAGTTCCAGTGTGAACTCCAGGCGGGAACCCAATCGCGTCTTCATCACCTGCAGATACGCCTGCACCAGCCGGAATTCGCTGGACAAGGTTACCTGTTCATTGCGCATTTCGCTCAGACTGGCGCGAAGGAATGTAATGAGATTGGCGGTCAGGTCCGCTGCCCGTGGGCACTCGGTTTGCGCGAGTTGCTGCACTGCACCCAGGGTATTGAACAGAAAGTGCGGTTCGATCTGTGCCTGCAGCAGGTGCAACTTGGCCTCCGTGACTTCACGGGATAGGCGTTCCTGCTGCGTTTGCAATTGCAATTGGGTATTGAGCAACTCGTATTCCCGATTGCGCCACCCCGCCACGATGCTGTGAATGATCGTGTAAACAACTCCGGCACCAAAACCTGCGAGTACTGCGCTGCGACCGATCTTCTCCATCATGTCCATCAGCGGCTTGTCATGAATCACACCGACCAGGCCTCCTCCGAACGCCGCGCCCAGCGTAGCAAGACCGGTCAGGATGAGAAAAGTTCGCAGGCCGGGGCGTGGCAACCGCCGGTAGTTGAACCACACGCTGACAAGCCCGAAAGCGGTCGATATTCCAAACAGATTGCTCAATAACAGGGATTCGATGACGCCGAATTTGGCCGGGGACGAAAGATGCAAAGCTATTCCCATCAGGCAGAAAAGGACTACCAGCTTGCCGATGGCGATGGCTCCTTTGGCACCCCGGTAGGCAAGGGAAAAATCACGCAGTTGCTGGCGCTCGATAGCCGACATTTTCGCGAGGCGCTGGGCTGTGACGCGTCGATATCCGGGTGCTACTGTAGATGCCAGGGATGGGTCGGCCAGCACCGCCAGAATTTCGTCTTCCCATGCGTGATTCCAGCAGATCAGTCTTTTCAGCAAGTGATATCTCCACAAATTCATGCCCAGAAGGAGCAGGAGCCCGCAGTCTAAGGAAGTGTTGAATGTGCGAAAAGCGAAAAGCGACGAACGACGAATGCCGGATGCCGAAATACGAGTCGCCGCGTTGCCTCAGACTTCAGGGTGTATCGGGTAGCGCAATCACCAGCAATGCTTCTATATGCGCAGCGTTGAGGGGGCCGCCCGTACCTCCAGGCCCGCCATAGCGTGCATTCGCCTGCAGGTAGCTCATGTTGAAAAAATCCAGCAACTCGGCGCGGTAGAACCCGCTGGGCAGCACCGCCTGCACCGCAGTGGATCGTCGCAGAGGGTGTCGACCTTCGCGCGCGTCGATGTGCGGCATCTGCACCACCCCGCGCGTTGCCTCGCGCCCATCTTGTGTGCGAACGACCAAAATCTTGACGGCGTTGGTGATGCCCGTGTTGATGGCGTAGGCGTGGTTGTCGTAGAGCAACCCAAACGCAAAGCGTCCACCTTCCGGCAGAGAAAAGACTTCGCCTGGTCGAACGTTTTTTACTGCGCCCTCCTCAACATAGATCGGTTCGCAGAAGTGGGATCGGTGTCCGCTTCGGACACTGACCACCTGCACCGCGTAGCGGTGCTGGACACCGCGGGTGACCGGGCGTGGATCAACCCATGTCAGATCAGTGGACTGGGCGGCGGCAAGGTGTCCATTGCGGTAGATGTCGTAATGCAGTGGCCCTTCGGCCGCGTCTCTGGGGGGGGCAATGGCAAGTTCCAGCGCTCCGTCGTCGCGCCGCAAGCAATGCACCACCGGTGTCAGAGGCGCAAAAACCCGTGCGTCGTGGCGGCTTAGTGGGTCCACGGCAGGCACATGCACGATACGGGACTCACCGGCCACCAGCGCCTCAAAAAGCACTTCAATGCGGTTGGACTCTGCGTCAAGTTGCTGCCGGGTTATCGGGCCATCCACGGGATGCCCGTTGAGGGACACGCAGGACACCGGGTAGTAGCCAGTGACTTGCTCTGCCTGCACTGCGGGTGGCAATCGCAATGTGATCGACAGCGTGCGATCCAGATATCGAAAACCCGAGAGCACGGCGACCTCGTCCTGCCCCAGTGTGTGCCGCGCCACTGCGGTCAGGAACGGCGCAATATGCAATCCCTGCGCGGTCAGTTGCAGGCCAAACACACTTTCTGTCACTGCAGACAGGTAGGCTGCAACCGACCATAGTTGGCGCCGAGAATTGACCGTGGGGCCATCGTCAAATTGCGGCTTTCCCGTCAGCCATTCCAGATTCTCCATATTTGACAGGTTCAGCGCCGCCGCCCGCACCAGGGCATTTAGTGCGTTGGACGCAATCGCCGTATTTTTGGTGGCGGCTGCCGCACGCAGCGCATACGCTGTGGCAAATGGCCAGATGGCACGGTTATGGTAGACATGCTGATGGGGTTGCTGCGGTGCAATCACAGGCGCACCGAATGGCGCATGCGGGTAGTGCGCCAGCGCCTCGATGGCGCGCTGTGGTGGCGCTACACCGGAAACGATCACCAGAGCGGTACCCAACAAATCAAACTGGTGCAGTGCTACCGGGGGAGTGTCGTCGGTCGTGAGGCTGGCATATTGCTGAACGTCGTCCAGCCAGAAAACGCGGTTGATTGCAGACCTCAGGTCCTCTGCCCAGGAACGGTAGCGCCCTGCAAGGGAAGAGTCCCCCGCTTCACGTGCCAGTTGCACTGCCAGTTGCAGGGCCTGGTAATGCGCAACATTGGTGGACAGGGACTTGCTGGCCGCCATGTGTGAGAGGTTGTTGACAATCCAGGGAGCGTAACTCTGGGCGCGCCAGTCCAGGAACGACTGTTCGCCACCATACAGTCCCGATGCTGCATCGTAGGCCGCCAGCCGATCGGCCTCCAGCGTTCCGTGCAGGGCGGCCATCGCGCTGGCTGCAAAGGCGGATCGTTCCTTGTCAGCAAGGGCATTGAGAACCGCCGCTGCTCCCCATGCCCAGGTCACGCGGTCGGTACTGGTCGGCCAGCTACCCCCTGAACCGGTGTCCTGCAAGATCTGCGTTGTGCCTGGAGGAAGCCCGGCAGGGGCAGTTACCCCTTCACGCCAGCCGCTGGTCTTGAACAGCAGCGAAGTGACCACCCGTTGCGGGTCCAGCCAGGCCAAAGCCAGGTTCGCTGCGTACGATACATCGCGGGTCCAGACATACGGCCACTTCTCGCCCGTCTGAAAGCACTCGCATGGGATTGGAAGGCCGCTGTTGTAGGCTTCGTCCCGAATTTCGCTCACGCTATCGAGTCGGGCATCGTCCAGTGCCATCGCGAACAGGGCGTCGAACAACAGATTGCCGGTATGCAACTGCGGACTGTCAGGCGACTCGTCTACGGTCCGCTCACCGGGTGTGTTGTCGCGCTGGGCTTGTGTGCTGCGCAGCACGAAGCGACGCAGGCCATGTGTCAGAGACGTCGACTCGACGGAAACGTGTTCAGGGCGTCCGCCGGCATCGCCTGAAAAAGGCGGGAATGTCGTCGTGCTCATGGCGTCCGATTTCCTGCGGAGACTGGCTCGTATCGCCGCCTATGAACAGCGCCACAGATGCCTGAAACTTCTTGTACCAACCTGCTGAAAATTGATAAACTCGTCAACACTTTGGGGGGGTAGCTCAGCTGGGAGAGCGCTGCGTTCGCAATGCAGAGGTCGGGAGTTCGATCCTCCTCCTCTCCACCAAGTTTTCTAAGTCTTTGATTCATTAGGTTTCCAGGTTTTTGTTCGTTGAATTCCCCGAAGTAGGCCGTTGTGTGCGCCAGACTTCTAGGGCGTGTACGGGCTTCGCCTGACATCCTATCTTGCACCCCAAACGACAGATCGACTCGTACTGTTGGCCTGGATGCCATTGCCCACATTTACTATGCTTTTGATAGCTGCTCGCGCACGTCCAGCGGGCGTAAATGGCCAATTTCATGCATAACCAAGTTGTCACTCCTGCCTCGTCGTCACCCGACACGTCTATGCAAGCCTTCTTTCACACTTGCATAGAATATTAAAGATTGTTTGAATGTGATTCAGCTTTACTAAAGATTTCTTTCACACCATGCGCAGCACCGGAACCTACGCTATCTCCACTACCTTGGGTGAATCGGTCCAGGCTTTTGTGCCGCATGCGTTGCCCCCGGCCAAGCCTGCGCTGGCACCCGAATGCTTTGTGGAGGCCAACCGGGTGGCAGAGCTCGCGCTGGCACGGCTGTCCGGTGTCGCGGGGTTGGTGCCTTCGGTGGATTGGCTGCTCTACAGCGCCATTCGCAAAGAGGCGCTGCTGACCTCGCAGATTGAAGGCACCCAAGCCACGCTGGCAGACTTGTTTGACGAAGAAGCCGGCTTTGCCGTAAGCAACACCGACGATGTGGAAGAAGTCACCAACTACCTGCGCGCCTTTCGCCTGGTACAGGCCCAGCTGCGTGACCCATCAGGTCTGCCGTTAAGCGTGCGCCTGCTGTGTGAAGCGCACCGTTTGCTGCTGGACGGCGCACGTGGCAATGGCAAGCAGCCCGGCGAGTTGCGGCGCTCACAAAACTGGATTGGCGGAACGCGCCCTGGCAAAGCGGTGTTTGTGCCGCCCCCGCCGGAGCGGGCGCCCGCCTTGCTCGCAGACCTGGAGCGATATATCCATGATGCAGCACAGCCCTTGCCACCGCTGGTGAAGACTGCGCTGATTCACCTGCAGTTTGAGACAATTCACCCCTTCCTGGATGGCAATGGCTGCATTGGCCGCTTGCTGATTTCGGCCTTGCTGGAGCACTGGGGCCTGCTGCCCGAGCCGCTGATGTACCTGAGCGGCTACCTGAAGCAACACCAGGCCGAGTATTACCGCCGCCTCTCCAACGTGCGCACCGAGGGCGATTGGGAGGGCTGGGTGGCCTTTTTCCTGGAAGGCGTCACCGTGGCTGCGCAAAATGCAGAGCGCAGCATTGTGGCCATTGCCACCTTGTTGACGGCAGACCGCCGCAAACTGCTGGCATCACCCAAAGCCGGGCCAGCCAGCTACCGCCTGTTCGAACTGCTGCCCATGATGCCGCGCTTCAAGATCGACCAGGTTCGCCAGAAGTTGGGCACCACCTTCCCAACGGCAAATGCAGCAGTGAAGGTGTTGGTGGACCTGGGCATCGTGGTCGAGCTGACCGGGCAAAAGAAAAATCGCAGCTACAGTTATGCCGCATACATTGCGCTGCTGGCAGACTAGCCGGCGAGGGCAAAGACCAACTCCAACCACAAACTCAACCCGTTCAGCCTGGCGCAAGCCCTGCTGCGCGACCCGCCGGTGATGCTGACACCCACATGACCACATCGCAACTTCGGCAATGGGCAGGGCGTGAAACTCGCTTTGCCATGACAATCTGTCAATGACACGTAAGACCCAAGCCAAACTTTCCATGCTTGATCTCGTTTCTGTGCGCGAGGGTGGAACCGTGGCAGAAGCTCTGGCGCTTGCCTTGCGAACCGCACAGCATGCAGAACGCCTGGGCTTTACCCGCTACTGGCTCGCGGAACACCACAACATGCCCAGCATCGCCAGTTCAGCAACCGCCGTTTTAGTGGGGTATGTTGCTGCGGGAACCACGAGCATCCGGATCGGGTCGGGTGGTGTCATGCTGCCCAACCACGCGCCACTGGTCGTTGCCGAAGCGTTCGGTACGCTGGCAGAGTTGTATCCCCATCGCATCGACCTGGGCCTGGGACGTGCACCAGGTACCGACGCGCTCACCATGCGCGCACTGCGGCGCAATCGGGTGGAGACAGAACAGGATTTTCCCCGCGAGGTCTCGGAATTGCAGGAACTGCTCGGCGACATTCGCCCCGGTCAGCGCCTGGTGGCCAATCCGGGGGCAGGAACCCATGTTCCGATATGGTTGCTGGGGTCCAGCTTGTTCTCTGCGCAACTGGCCGCCGAGCGTGGGCTACCTTACGCTTTTGCCTCCCACTTCGCGCCCAAGTTGATGATGCAAGCGCTGGATTTGTACCGCATCAATTTTCGACCCTCCAAAGACCTGGCAAAGCCCTACGTGGCTATTGGTGTGCCTCTGGTTGCCGCGCCCACGGATGAAGAGGCCCAGTTCCTGGCCAGCAGCATTTACCGGCGCGTGCTGGGTATCCTCACGGGCGACAGAAAAAAACTTCAGCCTCCGGCACGGGACTTTGTGCGCGATCTTGGCGAAACCGAGCGCAATGCCATTGCGGAGTTTCTCGGCATGGCGGTGATTGGTGGTCCGCAGACGGTGGCGCAATCGTTTGCCAAATTGCAGGAAATGACACAGGCAGACGAGTTCATGCTGGTCTGCGACGTATTTGATCCGGATGATCGTCTCAGCGCGCTCGAGATTGCGCATCAATGCTGGCAAGGCTTGGGCACGACCACCGATGCATCGCCAGCGATTCTGTCTTAGCGGAGAATGAACATGCGGTTGATCGGCAACATACTCTGGTTTGTCTTTGGAGGGTTTTACATGGGGCTCGGTTGGTGGCTGGCTGGGTTACTCTGTGCCATCACCATCGTTGGCCTGCCATGGGCCAAAGCCTGTTTTGTCATCGGGCAGTTTGCATTCCTGCCCTTTGGCAAGGAGGCCATCAGTCGTGACACCCTCACCGGCGTCCAGGATGTTGGCACCGGACCGCTAGGAACGATTGGCAACGTTTTGTGGTTCATCTTTGCAGGCGTATGGCTTGCGATCGGTCACATTGCTACTGCGCTGGCATGCTTTGTCACGATCATTGGCATCCCCTTCGGGATTCAACATCTCAAGCTTGCGTTGCTGACGTTGGCCCCCGTTGGCAAGACGGTTGTGGCGCGATGAATTTGCCGTGAAAACAGTCGGGTTCTATGTCAGGCCACCACTTCCGAAATGACGAAATACATATCCACCTGGCCTTTGCCTTTGGCACTGACTTTGCCACGGTAAGAGCATTCAAACTGGCTGCGCACCAGGTCGTAGGTATACGCCGAAATGTTTACCCGACCCACTTCGCCCGAACTCTCCATGCGCGATGCAATGTTGACGGTATCGCCCCAGATATCAAACGCGAACTTCTTGGTGCCAACCACCCCGGCCACCACCGGACCGGTATGCACGCCTACCCGCAACGACCACTTGAAAGCAGAAGTCTGGTTGCGCTGTGCCAAATAGTCGAGCATGCGCAGCCCCGCCTTGACGCAACGCTGCGCATGGTCCGGACAAGCGGTGGGAACCCCGGCGGCGGCCATGTAGGCATCACCAATGGTCTTGATCTTTTCCACCCCGCATTGGTCGGTGATCTGGTCAAAGTGCGCAAATATGTCGTTAAGCTCGGCCACCATACGATCGGGCGGCATGGTGGAAGCGGCTTGGGTGAAGTCACTAAAGTCAGTGAAGAGGATCGTCACTGCTTCATGGCGCACCGGTCGGGCTGTGCCTGTATCCGCGAGTTCCTGCGCTATTTCCCGGGGTAGCATGTTGTGCAAAAGGTCCCGGGTGCGGGTTTGCTCGGCCTCGAGTTCCTGAGTGCGCAGGGCCACTTTGCCCTCCAATGCCATTTCGGATTGGCGCAACCCTTCAATCAGCGCATCCTGTGAGTCCAATACCTCTTGTGACTTTTTCTGATTGTCAGCTGCCAGGCGCACCACCACGGGAAACAGCGCAGCGCCACACACCAGCGACGCCAGGCCCACCATCAGGGCTACCACCATGGCATCCGAAAAAATCTGATCCCGCTGCCAGGGTGGAACAACGCGAACCCCCTCAAAGTAGCCGGTAATCCCTGCGGAAGGGTCTCCCTCGGTGACATGCAGTGGCACAAAAACGCGCATGACCCATATGTCGCCTTTCAGCGTAAAACTGTCGTAAGTGGCGCGCGTGTAGCGAGGGCTGCCATGCTTGGGCAACACTGCCTCGATCGAGGCACCTTCGGGTGTCATGGACTCTGCCAGTTTACTCCCGCTGCTGGTGTAGATCTCGGCAATGTCAAACAGGCCGCCCGTCAGCGCCTTGGACGCATCACTGGCCCGTTGACTCGCATCGCTGTCGTCCAGGCGCGTGGCATGGTAATGGTCTATGACGCGGTGCGACTCTTCCATTGCCAGCGCAATGATGCTGTTTTCCGATTTTTCCCGCGCTACGTACCACGCAGCGGGGCTGGCGACCAGGGCCAGCAAAACGCTGACGGCTGCAATACGCAGGGCTGCGAGCTTTTGAAAAGTGTTCATGAGAAGGTGACCATAGTAGCGCAATAACCAGACTTCCGATCTACTGCGGTCGCCTGCACGCCGCACAAGCTCAGAGCACATCGTCGTGCATGGCGGTCACAAATTTGAAACATCTGCCCCCGATGATTGAACCTCTAACCAACTCGGGAGTATTTGAATGGAAAGTGTTACCAAAGTGAACGTATCGGGCATGCAGCGTCGTGATTTCTTGGGTTACCTGGGTGCAGCACCGCTGGCACTCTCTGGTACGTCGTTGTTGGGTCTGACAGCCTGTGGCGGCAGTTCAAGCACCGCCTATCCGACCAAAATCACGTTCATTGCCTCATCGAGTCCGGCCACAGATGCCGACAAAGCCAAGGTTTTCACCGACGCCAAGATCAATGTCACCTACTCGGACAACACGGCGGAGACTTCTGCCTTGTCTTACAAGGAGATCTACCGCAGCGGCGTCGTGGCCAAGACACCGGCCGGCAACGATGTCCTGATCGGCGGCTACTACAAACCCGATGGCGTCACCCCCATCATGGACACCACGGGTGCGACCAGCGCGCAGTTCTACTCGGATTGTTTTGACGGCCAATCGCTACTGAAACTATCGGCCCCCACCGTGAGCGGCATCACCGGCAACGCAGTTTTCCTGGTCACCCAGTTCGAGTACAAATCCATCAACAGTGCAGGTACCAGCATGTATGGCAGGCTGCCATCCCCGATCGCGGTTACGACTCTGGAGCAGAACAAGACTACGGGTGAGTTGACGCTGAAGTACTACTACAACATCCCGACTGCTTCCATCAATGGCCTGTGGATTGCTTGCGGTAGCAGCCTTTCGCCATGGAACACCCACCTGTCCAGCGAAGAGTACGAGCCCGACGCCTGGTTCGTCAAGACAATTCGGGATGCCGGCACGACCTCAATCGCCTCCCTGACCGGATGGTCCGCTTCCCAACTCGCCACCCTGAACGGCAATCTGGACTACTTCCAGTCCTTTAGCACCAACACCTTTGGCAGCGCTGCCACGGCCAATCCGTACCACTATGGCCATGTTCCTGAAGTGACGGTCAACGCCGACGGAACCGGCAGCATCAAGAAGCATTATTGTCTGGGTCGAATTTCGCGCGAACTGGTGCAAGTCATGCCCGACCAGAAAACCGTTCTGATGGGCGACGACTATGTGGGCGGCGCGTTCTACATGTTCATCGCCAACACCGCTGGCGACCTCTCGGCAGGGACCCTGTACGCAGCCAAGCTGACGCAGACCGATACCACCAAGCCCGCGACCAACGGCGGCAACTTCACGTTCCAGTGGATCAAACTCGGTAGCGCTTCCAGCGCGGAAATCAAGACTGCTGCGGACACCCTGAAGGTGAACCAGATCATTGACGTGGTGTTCACAGCCACCTCAGGTTATACCGAGTTGACCCTGGACGGCGGCGGCAAGCAGTACGTCAAGGTGCTTCCCGGCAAGGAAAAAGAAGCTGCTTTCCTGGAAACCCATCGCTATTCGACGGTGATGGGTGCCACCATGGAAACCACAAAGCTTGAAGGCGTCACGGTCAATACCAAAGACAAAATTGCCTACTACGCCATGTCGCGACTGGACGCTCCGTTTGGGGACAGCGCCGGTGCCATCCAGCACACGGCACTGCGTCCCGGCGCTGTCTACGCTTGTCCATTGAAGTCGGGCCAGACCGACACCAGCGGTGCCGCCATCGGCAGCGAATGGGTGCCAACCAGCATGTCCGTGCCGGATGGCCTGTTAGGGCAGGTGCTCTCGCCCACCGACGCCGATGGCAATGCTGCAGTGAAAGACAAGATCGCGCAACCAGACAACGTCAAGTACTCGGAGAGCATGCGTACCCTGTTCATTGGTGAAGATGGCACAGGGCACCTGAACAACTATGTCTGGGCCTACAACATTGACACCAAAGTGCTGTCCAGAGTGCTTTCCGTCCCCGCTGGTGGCGAATGCACGGGCTTGCAGGCGGTGGACAACCTGAACGGCTTTGCCTATGTGATGTCGGCCATGCAGCACTTGGGCGACTGGTCGTGGAACGCGACCCAATCCGCTACAGGTGGCCTGAAGGAAAAGGTTGCTGCCAATTGGGGCGGGGTGATGAAGCAGTCGGCCAATGGCTACATTGCGCTGCCAGTGCTGAAATAGTCGAGTTTCAACTCGCTTCAAAAGGCCCCGCTTGACGGGGCCTTTTTTGTGCGCCATCAAGACAGCAGGCCATCGTCTGAAAGCTCCGCAGCGAGTTGGTGACTGGGTATGAACTCAAGAGGAATTGAAGTGCGGGCAGATGTCATCAAAGATACTTTGAACCTACGTCTTCGCGTCACACATGGCTTCCAGAATTGCACCAAGCCTCACCAACTGGAGCATGTGCAAGTGACAAATTCCGATTCCACAGAATGTGTTGAAGCGAAACGCTTCGAGAGTTCACACCACCACGCCTGGAACTTTCAGGCACAGGTGCTTCGCGTGCTGATGTGTACGGCACGCCTGCTGGCGAACAGTCCTGGCGGCCTGCGTTTCAAAGCGGGTACGAGGCCTTGGCTGATTCCCCTGACCAGCGACCGCCGGTCCTATTGATTGATCAGCATCGCAATTGCCAAGAGGAGTACACGATGGATTCACAGGTAACGCCAGCTTCCGGAAGTTTCATTTCCGCCACGCATGAAAATTACACGACCTTTCCTGCAGGCCCAAGTGCCATCAGCTCGATCAATGTCTCCGATGGCCTGGAGCGCAACAAAATAACGGTCTCGTGGGCTAAGCACCTGGATGAAGTGAGAGAAGCACAACGCTTGCGACACCAGGTGTTTGCCGTGGAAATGGGGGCAACCCTGCCCATCACCATTGCGGGCCACGACATCGACCTGTTCGACAACTTTTGCGAGCATCTGCTGGTGCGCGATGTGGCGAGCAAAGAGGTCATTGGTACCTACCGCGTTCTCACTCCCGCGCAGGCAGCACGAGTGGGAAGCACCTACAGTGACACCGAATTTGATCTCACCCGTCTGCGGGGCCTGCGTGAAAGCATGGTGGAGCTGGGCCGCAGCTGTGTTCGTGCAGACCATCGGCATGGTGGTGTGATCATGGCCTTGTGGAGCGCTCTGGCAGAGTTCATGGTGCGCAATCAACTCGACACCATGATTGGCTGCGCCAGCATCCCCATGTTGCACAACGGAGTCATCAGCGGGGATGTGGCTGCGAGTATCTGGAGCAAGGTAAGGCATAGTCACCTGGCGCCCATCGAATACCATGTCCGGCCCCGGCGACCGCTGCCTTTGGAGCGTCTGAATTGCGAGCTGGATGTCGACCCACCCGCGCTGATAAAGGGGTACTTGCGTCTTGGTGCCAAGGTGCTGGGACCGCCAGCGTGGGACCCGGACTTCAACTCCGCAGATTTGCCGATGCTGATGCGCATTGAGGATTTGCCAATGCGTTACCGCAAGCACTTCCTGGGTCAATGATGCGAACCGCCTTTGACACAGTGGCGGGTCAATGGCAAGGCATGCCAGGGTTCACATCAGGAACCACCGACCCGGAAGAAGAAACGCATGGCAGCCGGGTGCGGGCCATCTTTATTTCCGACATCCACCTGGGCACCGCGGGTTGCCAGGCACAGGCCCTGCTGGAATTTCTCAAATCCCACCCCAGCGAGTACCTCTACTTGGTGGGTGACATTGTGGACGGATGGCAACTCCGCAGACGCTGGTTCTGGCCACAGGCACACAACGATGTGGTGCAAAAACTGCTGCGCCGCGCGCGCAAAGGATGCAAGGTGCTATTTATCCCGGGCAACCATGACGAATTCGCCAGAGACTTCATCGGGCTCCAGTTTGGTGGCATTGAAGTCCTCGAGGACGCCACCCACAAAACCGCTGATGGTCGTAGCCTCTGGATTACCCACGGCGACTATTTTGATGGCGTTATTCAATGCGCCAAGTGGCTCGCGTTTCTGGGTGACAACCTGTACGAATTCACCCTCAAACTCAATCGGCATCTCAACCGGTTGCGCACGCGCATGGGGCTGCCGTACTGGTCACTTTCAGCCTATCTCAAGCACAAGGTCAAGAAAGCCCTCAACTACGTCACAGACTTTGAGGTGGCCGTGGCAGCAGAGGCTCGCGCACGCGGACACGATGGCGTTGTTTGCGGACACATTCACCGAGCGGAGATGCGGCACATTGACGGTACGCTGTATTGCAACGATGGCGACTGGGTCGAGAGTCGCACCGCTTTGGTGGAGCATTTCGATGGACGGCTTGAACTCATCTATTGGAGTGAAGAATCCAAAGTCAATCTGTCAGTGCCTCACTATCAAGGTGTGCCAGCATGAGGATCGCACTGATCACTGACGCATGGACGCCCCAGGTCAACGGTGTCGTGACGACGCTCGTCGAACTGGTGCGGGAACTGGAGCTGTTGGGGCATCAGGTAGAAGTTGTTCACCCCAACCTGTTCGCTACACGCGCCTGCCCCGGCTACTCTGGCATTGACCTGGCTGTGCGTCCCTATAAGCGGTTGGCAAGCCGCCTTGACGCCTTCACACCCGACGCCATCCATCTGGCAACCGAAGGCCCATTGGGTTGGGCAGGACGCAAATACTGCCTGCGGCGCAAACTGTCGTTCACCACGGCATTTCATACGCGTTTCCCGGAGATTCTGCAGGCTGCGCTGAAAATCCCGTTGTGGCTGGGCTATGCCTTGTTCCGACACTTTCACAAGCGGTCGGCAGGTGTGATGGTGCCAACGCCCAGCGTCATGCGTATGCTGGCACTGCGCGGATTTTCAAATCTGCGCAGCTGGTCACACGGTGTTGACATGGAGCTCTTTCGCTATGCGAGTACTGCCGCCATCTATGAGCCACTCGGGCCACTGGCTCGTCCAGTATCGCTTTTCGTTGGGCGCATCTCCTACGAAAAGAACATCGAAGCCTTCCTGAACCTGAACGTCCCCGGCACCAAGGTGGTATGCGGTGTCGGACCTTTGGAGCACGGGTTGCGGGAGCGTTTTCCGCAGGTTCGCTGGCTGGGTGTTTTGCCGCGCAACGAACTCGCATCTGTGTACGGTTGCGCCGACGTATTCGTCATGTCCAGCCGAAACGAAACCTTTGGACTGGTCATGCTGGAAGCCATGGCTTGTGGAACTCCGGTGGCGGCTTACCCTGTGGAAGGGCCGCTGGAGGTAATGGGGTCTCCGCCGCAAGGCGGTGCGCTGGCAGAAGATTTGCGTGCAGCGTGGTACCAGGCATATGCGGTACCACGCCAAGACGCCAGGAATAGAGCCCTGGACTTCAGTTGGAAGGCAGCTACGCAACTTTTTGCCAAGAATCTGGTACCTGCCAGGGCGGGGTTGTCGCTTGACGCGACGAACGAGATCAAGACTTCTTGGGTCGCCCGGTCTTGAGGTTGGGAACAGCTTTGATCGCGGCCAGGAATGCAGCATCGGTCATCGCCGCAAGCGCCTTGATGCCCCCACGGATCAGTTCGGTTTTTTTGATGTGAGTTTGCAAAGTAGCAGCACGTGCTTTCAACAGGTCCAGCACTTCGTATTCGGCTTTGGGCATGGTCAGGCTGTCGCGCACCAGTTTTGGTTTTTTGACTTTGACAGGCTTTGCTGCAACGGCTGGAGCCGCTTTTGCAGGGGTCTGTGTGACGGACAGTGGCTTTGCATTTTTGGGCTTGGCGACGGTTTTCGCGGTCATTACCTTGGTCGCAGCGACAGCCTTTGCGGGCTTTGCCACGGGCGCGGCCTTGGCTTTGGGCGCGGTTTTTGCGGTGGTGACGGTACCGGATGGTTTGTCTGTAGACATCATGATTCCTGAAGTTAACGGTGTAAACAGTTTACACCGTTTCAGGAAACGCTTAGACGGGGCGCGGCTCAATCCGGCATGAGCGCAAGTACAACACTTTCATCGTAGCCCATCTGTTCCGGCACCCCCATGCTGAGCCAACCGTCTTCGAAAAGTGAATCCAGCAACGTTTGCAGACGGAACAGGTTCCAGAACATGGTTGGTGAGTCTTTCAATTTACGATTGGGGCAGCGTTCGCAGACAGTGCAGGCAATGGCGTTCTCGCTCTGCGCATTTTTTGCGACCGCGAGTCCCAAAGCCGCTGCATCACGCTGATTGACGACTCCGCATGGCGGGTCATCCGGACGGCACGGTAGTGCGGCGCCTGACGACTCCGCATGGCGGGTCATCCGGACGGCACGGTAGTGCGGCGCCTGCGCGTCAAAGTGTGCTACCTCGTTTCTCAGGGGGGTCACAATTTCGTGGTCTGTGCCAAAGCGAAGCTCCATCTTCTGAATCAATTGGCAAAGGTAACTGTGGTGGCGTGAGACGGGCGTGCTGGCGAAGGTCATGTTGGTACTCGATGTGTTGATGTATGGGACTCGTTCATGCCCAACTTGATCGAAGTCTGGCAATGCGATTCAGGAGATAAACGCGCTGCAACGCAATGAATTCACCGGTACCGTGCGCAACGGCGAGCGCGATGGCGAAAGCGCTGAGGTAGCCTGATCGATTCTTCATGGAAGGTCCCTGACTCGAACAATAGATTGGACATTAGCGCCAAAATATTTCAGTTTGATGACTTCGCGCAGAAGCAACACGACTCGGCGATGCCATTCCCAGGGTGGCGCGCAGTCAGTATGCTCACCTTCCGTGACACCCATCGAACTTCCGGAATTGGTTGCATTGGAGCGCCTCATTGAACTGGGTCGCGGCCATCTGGAGCACCGCGTTGTCCGGACAGTTCAACTGCCTTCGGGAACTAGTCTTCCGGTGCATGCAGTGACCCTGGGCAACCCGGACCCATCAGCGTCGGCAGTGGGCTATTTTGGTGGTGTGCATGGGCTGGAGCGCATCGGTTGCGAGGTGGTGCTGGCGTACTTGCAAAGCCTTGTCATGCGTTTGCAATGGGATAGCACGCTGCACAAGCAACTGGAGTCGGTGCGCATGGTGTTCATGCCCCTGGTCAACCCGGGCGGGCTGGCGTTGGGCACACGTGCCAACCCCAATGGCGTAGACCTGATGCGCAACGCACCGGTAGATGCCAGGGAGAAAGTTCCATTCCTTTTGGGCGGGCATCGCATGAGTGCCCGGTTGCCGTGGTATCGTGGCCCGATCTCAGACGCCATGGAAGACGAGAATCAGGCGGTTTGTGAAGTAGTCCACGCGGAATTGCTCTCTCGACCCTTCAGCGTGGCCGTTGATTGCCATTCCGGGTTTGGTGCCACAGACCGCATCTGGTTTCCCTTTGCGCACACCCGCGCGCCCATCGGGCACCTTGCGGAAGTGCATGCGCTCAAGGAGATCTTTGCAGGCTCCCACAGCCATCACCGGTACATCTTCGAGCCGCAAAGCATCCAGTACCTCGCGCATGGTGACTTGTGGGACCATCTCTATATGCAGTCCTGTCTGCAGCCGGGGCGGACCTTTCTACCGTTAACGCTGGAAATGGGGTCGTGGCTGTGGGTGAAGAAGAATCCACGGCAACTGTTTTCCAGGCATGGCATGTTCAACCCCTTGATTGAGCACCGTCAGCAGCGTGTATTGCGGCAGCACCAGCAGTTTCTGGACTTTCTTTCGCGCGCGGCATGTGGTCATGCGCTGTGGCTCCCAGGAACGCAGGAGCGCGAGAGGAGCCATGCACGCGCCCTGCAGGAGTGGTTCTAGGGCATGACCGACTGGATATTTCTGCGGGGACTGGTTCGTGAACAACGGCACTGGGGGGGCTTTGTTCGCGAATTTGAGTCGCGCGTTCCAGATGCCAAAGTACACACTATAGATCTGCCAGGCAACGGAGTGCTGAACACCCTGCGCAGCCCGTTGACCCTATTGGAGATGGTCAATGCCTGTCGCAGCCAGTTGCAACAACAAGGAGTTGTACCCCCCTTCCGCTTTGTATCCGTCTCCATGGGTTCCATGGTCGCAGTCCAATGGGCGCATGCCTATCCAGACGAAGTGGCTGCCATGGTGCTCATCAACACGAGCATGCGTCCGTTCAACCGCATTTACCAACGCTTGCGCCCGGCAAACTACATCCCCATTCTGAAGCTGCTTGTTGCGGGAGCGACTGCACTCCAGTGGGAGCAGGCTATTCTGAAAATGACAAGCCACCATCCGGGCGAACCCGTGCTCGAATCCTGGACACACCTGCGCGAGCACTTTCCGGTGTCGCGCTGGAACGCACTGCGTCAACTCTGGGCGGCAGCGCGTTTTCGTGCGCCAACACGAAAACCATGCGCCAAAGTACTTGTGCTGGTCAGTGAGCAAGACCAACTGGTGTCCGCTGACTGCTCCCAAGCCATTGCCAGGCGGTGGGATGTTCCGATCAAAGTTCATCCCAGCGCCGGGCATGACCTGACGCTGGATGACGGTCCCTGGGTGGCGCAGCAGGTGCTGCTCTGGGTGGACTCGTAGAACCAGCGGTTCGTCACAGAACCGTCACGCTCTGCAACTACTCTGAGCGTTTCCTTCACACACGGTAGCGCTTGGGCGTGGATCACATTCATCCGCCAGGCCTGCCAAGGATTCGTCAACCATGCATGCACAGGTCCCGTCCATCTCCCATCGCGATTTGCCGCCCAATGGTGCGGCGTTCCCCATCGACCTGATTACAGGAGGAGCCAGCGTGCTTGAGAACATCCTGGAGCAAAAACGCCTTTTCCCGGTTTTCCAGCCGATTGTGAGTCTGGCCGACGCTTCCATTTATGCGCACGAGGCACTGATTCGTGGTCCCCAGGGTTCACACCTGCACACGCCAGATGCGTTGTTGCGTGCAGCGGCCCAAGAGGAGCTCAGCCACCCCTTTGAGTACGCCTGCATGGAAGTGGCGATCCAGACCTGGGGCCGAATCAAGGCGCAGGGGCGTGTGTTTGTCAACGTCAGCGCCGATGCTTTGATGGAGCTGTACAACCGCCAAGGTCGCGAAAGGCTGACGATGCTGGTGCACAGCTTTGGTGTACTGCCGCGCATGCTGGTACTGGAGATCACAGAGCATGAACGTGTCACCGACATGGACCAGCTTGCTGAGGTGGTGCATCAAGTGCGCACCACTGGCGTTTCGCTGGCACTGGATGATTTCGGTGATGGACGCTCAAGTCTTCGCCTATGGTCACAGCTGAAACCCGAAATTGTCAAGATCGACAAGTACTTCACCAAGGATATCTGCGCCCACGCAGACAAGCTGAAAACAATACAGGCTTTGCAACAGATCGCTTCCATCTTTGGCAGCGAACTGGTGGCCGAGGGCATCGAGACCGCGCAGGACATGCGGGTGCTACGCGATTTGGGCATCAGTTACGGGCAGGGCTATTTTCTGGGGCACCCCGATCGCCAGCCAGCCAAATACGCGCAGGTCAACGCGCAGCGGGTTTTGCGTGAGCGTGAAATCGCAGTGTTCCCCGAATTAGGTCGCGCTGCAAGCTATGGGCAATTGAAGAACCTGGCGACCGTATCGGCGCCCACGGTCACATTGCGATCCACCAATGACGAACTGGCCGCGCTATTTCTCGGTGGCCCGGACTTGCACGCAATTGCCTTGCTCGAAGGTGAGCGGCCGGTTGGACTGATCAACCGGGCGCGGTTCATGAACGAATATTCCAAGTTGTATTACCGGGAGGTCTGGGGACGCAAGCCATGCGCTGCCCATGCGAACATGGAGCCTCGCTTGATAGAGAAAAACCACAGCATCGACCAGCTGCTGGGAATTTTGACTTCGACCGACCAGCGCTATCTGTCAGACGGATTCATCATTACGGACAACGGTCAGTACGTCGGTTTAGGCACAGGTGACCAGTTGGTACGGTCGGTGACGGAAACGCGCATTGAGGCGGCACGCCACGCCAATCCATTGACATTCTTGCCGGGAAACATACCGATCAGTCTGCACATCGAACGCTTGCTAAAGAAGCAGGTCAACTTTATTGCGTGCTATGCAGATCTGAACAACTTCAAAACGTTCAACGACCACTATGGTTATTGGCGCGGTGATGAAATGATCCGGCTGCTGGCCAAAGTCTGCATGGAGCAATGTGATTCGCAACGTGACTTTCTGGGGCATGTCGGAGGAGACGATTTCATCTTGTTGCTGCAGAGTCCCAACTGGCGGCAACGGTGTGAGCGGGTCGTCGCAGACTTCGACCGTCACGCGCTCATGATGTTCGATGAAAAAGCCCGTTCTGCGGGCGGCATCGAAGCGGAAGATCGGCAGGGTGTGGTTCGATTTTTCCCCTGCACCACACTGTCCATCGGTGCCGTTGTGATCGATGGAAGCAGGTTTACGCGCCCGGATCAGGTAGCCAATCTGGCAGCGCTGGCAAAACACGATGCCAAGCGGTCCGGCGGCGGGGTTGTTGAGCGCTGTGTCACAAAACCTTCATGAGTGGCTTCTATGCTCGGGATTCATCTCCATAGGGCACTTATGAAATCCAGGAAAAATCTCTTGTTGCAAGCACCACGTTCTCTGTTGGCAATGCTGCTC
>JAIFLV010000102.1 GCA_020048895.1 Rhodoferax sp.
CCAGGGCCAGCGCCTAAAACCAGCACATCGCACTCCAGGTCCACCGGACCGGCGAAAGTCGAGGCTGCGGGTGCGGCAACTGCTACAGCTTCAGGAGCTGCTTGCGCTTGCTGGACGGGCGCTGCAGCCAGTTTTTGTTCTGGTGCCGAGGCTGTAGCAACAGCACCGGCCACTTCCAGCATCAGCACCACCGAACCTTCAGCCACCTTGTCGCCGAGCTTCACCTTGAGTTCCCGCACTACGCCGCCCTGGCTAGATGGGATTTCCATGGAAGCCTTGTCGCTCTCCACGGTAATGAGGCTCTGCTCCGCGCGGATGGTGTCGCCCGCCTTCACCATCAGTTCGATGACAGTAACCTCGGCGAAGTCGCCGATGTCCGGAACCTTGATTTCAATGATGGCCATGTGTTTTCCAATCAATCAGAACATTTCTACTTAAGACATTACCGCGCCAAAGCCGTTGCGGCAGCATGTGGGGTATTGGGCGTCACCGATTTGTGGGCCTTTGACACCATGAGGCGGCGCCCAATACCCCACATGCTGCTGCGCCCCGCCGCAAGCGCTTGACCGCTCAGAGCAAAACCCGCCGGAAGTCACCCAGGATTTGGGCCAGATAGACGTTGAACCGCGCAGCCCCGGCGCCGTCAATGACGCGGTGATCCCAGCTCAGGGAGAGCGGCAACATCAGGCGCGGCACAAACGCCTTGCCGTCCCACACCGGCTCCATCTGGCTCTTGCAGACGCCCAGAATGGCCACCTCGGGCGCATTGATGATGGGCGTGAAATAACGTCCGCCAATGCCGCCCAGGCTGGAGATGGTGAAGCAGGCACCCGACATTTCGCCGGGACTCAACTTTCCGTCACGCGCCTTCTTCGCCAGTTCACCCATCTCGGTGCTGATCTGGAAGATGCCCTTCTTGTCAGCGTCCTTGATCACCGGAACCATCAGCCCGTTGGGTGTGTCAGCAGCAAAGCCGATGTGGAAATACTGTTTGTAGACCAACTGGTCGCCATCGATGCTGGAATTGAACTCCGGGAACTTCTTGAGCGCTGCGACACAAGCCTTGATGAGAAAGGCCAGCATGGTCACCTTCACAACGCCGGCGTTGTTTCCAGATTTCGCGGACTTTTCGGATTCCAGGTTGGTGGCAACGCGAAAAGCCTCCAGGTCGGTGATGTCGGCATCATCGTGGTTGGTAACGTGCGGAATCATCACCCAGTTGCGGTGCAGGTTAGCGGCACTGATCTTCTTGATGCGGGGGCGATCCTTGCGCTCCACCGGGCCGAACTTGGTGAAGTCGACCACCGGCCATGGTATCAAGCCCAGCCCAGCACCATCATTGCCAGAAACGGCTGCAGCGCTTGCTGGCTGTGCGGAGGCAGCTAGCGTTTTGGTAGCACCAATCATGACAGCGCGTGTGAAGGCCTGCACATCAGCTTCTGTAATGCGGCCTTTGACTCCGCTGCCCTTGACTTCACCCAACGGCACGCCCAGCTCGCGGGCGAACTTTCGAACGGACGGAGACGCATGGGGCAAATTCAGCGCCAGGGCGGTGGGCTGATGGGCTGCCTCGGCCACCGCCGCAGCGGCCACCGGCACTGCAACCGCTACCAAAACAGGAGCTGCTTGCGCAGGTACTACGGGCGCTACAGGGCCTTTCGAGCCCGCCACCAGCAAGGGGGAGGGTTGGGGTGGGGGTGTGCCAGATTGCCCCGAAGGGGAAATCGTGTCGACGCTTTCAAGCGTCAGCACGAGAGACCCTTCTTTGACTTTATCGCCGAGCTTGATCTTGATCTCTTTGACCACACCGGCGTGGCTCGACGGAATCTCCATCGACGCCTTGTCTGACTCTACCGTGATGAGCGACTGCTCTGCCTTGACCGTGTCGCCGATTTTGACCATCAGTTCGATGACGGTGACCTCATCAAAGTCGCCAATATCCGGAACCTGGATTTCAATGCTTGCCATGTTGTTGTCTCCGGCTTACGCGTACAGTGGATTGATGGTGTCGGTCTTGATGCCGTATTTCTGGATGGCTTCACTCACTTTGGCCACCGGCACGGTGCCCTCCTCGCTGAGTGCTTTCAGCGCAGCCAGCACGATGAAATGGCGGTTGACCTCAAAGTGCTCGCGTAGTTTGCTGCGGAAGTCGCTGCGGCCAAAGCCATCGGTGCCCAGCACCTTGTAGGTGCGGCCCTTGGGAATGAAGGGGCGAATCTGCTCGGCATAAGCCTTCATGTAATCGGTGGAGGCCACGACCGGGCCAGTGTGCTTTTCCAGTTGCTGAGCCACGAAGGAAGTGCGTGGTGTTTCGGTCGGGTGCAGCAGGTTGTAGCGGTCGGCGTCTTGCCCATCGCGCGTGAGTTCGTTAAAGCTTGGGCAACTCCACACGTTGGCGGCCACGCCCCAGTCTTTCTCCAGCAACTGCTGCGCGGCAATCGATTCGCGCAGGATAGTGCCTGAGCCCAGCAACTGCACCCGCGGCGTCATCTTGGCGCCCTCTTTGCACAGGTACATGCCCTTGATGATCTGCTCTTCGGTGCCTGCCGCCAGACCCGGCATCGCATAGTTTTCATTGAGCAGCGTGATGTAGTAGTAGACGTTATCCTGCTTCTCGACCATGCGCTTGAGGCCATGGTGCAGGATGACGCCGACTTCGTGCGCAAAGGTGGGGTCATAACTGATGCAGTTGGGAATGGTGCCCGCCATGATGTGGCTGTGGCCGTCTTCGTGTTGCAAACCCTCGCCATTGAGCGTGGTGCGCCCGGAAGTGCCGCCCAACAAAAAGCCGCGCGCCTGCATGTCGCCAGCAGCCCAGGCCAGATCGCCAATGCGCTGGAAGCCGAACATCGAGTAGTACACGTAAAACGGCACCATGATGCGGTTGCTGGTGGAGTAGCTCGTCGCTGCTGCAATCCAGCTGCTCATGCCGCCGGCTTCGTTGATACCCTCTTGCAGAATCTGGCCCGCTTTGTCTTCGCGGTAGTACATGACCTGGTCTTTATCGACCGGTGTGTAGTTTTGGCCGGCAGGGTTGTAAATGCCGATCTGGCGGAACAAGCCTTCCATGCCGAAGGTACGTGCTTCGTCCACCAAAATAGGCACTACGCGGGGGCCCAGAGCCTGGTCGCGTAGCAGCGTGGTCAGGAAGCGCACGTAGGCCTGCGTGGTGGAGATTTCTCGTCCCTCGGCGGTGGGTTCCATCACACTCTTGAAGGTCTCCAGCGACGGCACCGTGAACTGCTCATCCGCCTTGATGCGGCGGTGCGGCAGATAGCCACCCAGCGCCTTGCGCCGCTCGTGCAGGTAGCGCATCTCGGGCGTGTCGTCGGCGGGTTTGTAGAAGGGAATCTCGGGCAACTGGCTGTCAGGTATCGGGATATTGAAGCGGTCTCGGAATATCTTGATGTCTTCGTCGGTGAGCTTCTTGGTCTGGTGTACGTTGTTCTTGCCCTCGCCACTCTTGCCCATGCCAAAACCCTTGACGGTCTTGATCAGCAACACGGTGGGCTGCCCCTTATGGTTCACCGCCTGGTGGTAGGCGGCATAGACCTTTTGCGGGTCGTGGCCGCCGCGACGCAGGTTCCAGATGTCGTCATCGCTCATCTTGGCCACCATCTCGGCGGTCTTGGGGTCACGGCCGAAGAAGTGCTTGCGTACATAGGCGCCGTCGTTAGCCTTGAAAGACTGGTAGTCGCCGTCCAGGGTGTCCATCATCAGCTTGCGCAGGGCACCGTCCTTGTCACGGGCCAGCAGCGGGTCCCAGTTGCTGCCCCACAGGAGTTTGATCACGTTCCAGTTGGAACCCCGGAATTCCCCTTCGAGCTCCTGAATGATCTTGCCATTGCCACGCACCGGGCCGTCAAGCCGCTGCAGGTTGCAGTTGACGACAAAAATCAGGTTGTCGAGCTTCTCGCGCGCTGCCAGTCCGATGGCACCCAAAGACTCCACTTCGTCCATTTCGCCATCACCGCAGAACACCCATACCTTGCGGTTCTCGGTGTTGGCGATACCGCGGGCATGCAGATATTTGAGGAAACGCGCCTGGTAAATCGCCATCAGCGGCCCTAACCCCATGGAGACCGTTGGGAACTGCCAGAACTCTGGCATCAGCTTGGGATGCGGGTAACTCGACAGGCCCTTGCCATCGACTTCCTGGCGGAAGTGCAACAACTGCTCTTCGGTCAGGCGCCCTTCCATGAAGGCGCGTGCATAGACACCGGGCGCTACGTGGCCCTGGATGTAGAGGCAATCACCGCCGTGCTCGTTACCGGGCTCGGCACTTTCAGCATGCCAGAAGTGGTTGAAGCCGGCGCCAAACATATGGGCCAGCGAAGCGAACGAACCAATGTGGCCACCCAGATCGCCTCCATCCACCGGGTGGTGCCGGTTGGCCTTGACCACCATGGCCATGGCGTTCCAGCGCATGTAGGCCCGCAGGCGCTCTTCGATTTCAATATTGCCGGGGCAGCGCTCCTCCTGATCGGGCTCCAGGGTGTTGACGTAGCCCGTATTGGCAGAAAACGGCATGTCAATACTGCTCTGGCGCGCATGTTCGAGCAACTGCTCGAGCAGAAAGTGGGCTCGCTCAGGGCCTTCAGCCTGGATGACCGCTGAAAGGGCATCCATCCACTCACGTGTTTCCTGTTGGTCCGAATCTGGTGCCGGGGCACCGGCGGCGACCTGTGAAGCTGCTGTCATTGTTGTGTCTCCTGTTGGCAATGGCGTAATTTAGTACCGTCTGCCTATTTTCTCACAGAATATTTACAATTTCAAATAGTGCTTTATAAAACCGTAATATGAAATATCGGAGGAGATTTTGTATAGCCGAGTAGCCCACGCCTGCGTCCAAGGCCCTCACGACCCTACACTCGCGGTATGCCGTCTCCCGTGATTAGCAGCCTACCTCAGCACCTGGGACTTCCCACCCTCCAGGGCGCAACGTCATGGTGGCAGCGACTTACGCCACACCGCCAGGATCGGTTCGCGATGCTGGCGCCCCTCGCCGCCGTACTGTTGTTTTTTGCGGCCATCGTTTCAGCATTGGGCTATTTGCGTGCCGAAGAAATGGAGCGCGAACAGCAGGCTGTGCAACGCGATGTGGAGTACACCCAACAGCGATTGCGTCTGCGACTACTGGAGCGTCAGGAGCAACTCATGCGTATCGCGCGCGAGGTGTCCAATCGCGATCTGGATCTGATCGACTTTCGCTACCGCGCCGAACTCATGATCAACCAATACCCTGAGTTGCAGGGCGTGGCATGGATCGACGAGCGCCGCCGTGTCAAGGCCAGCCTTGGCACAGCCTTGCGTTCAGCCGGCTTGATCCAGCGCACGCTGGAAGATGCAGAGCAAGGCGACGCAGTGTCCGGCTTCACGCAAGCACAGGACGCGATGCAGCCGGTCTACGTCCAGCGGCTGCGGCTGCAGGGCGACGCACCGCTGCTGCAGATGCATATCCCGCTGACAAACAATGGGAAATTCGTGGGCGTGTTGCTGGCCGAGCTCTCAGTCGATGGACTTTACCGGTATGGCGTGCCCTCGGAAGTGTCTGCGCAATATGCCGTGTCCATGCTGGACGCCAAGGGCAATGTGCTTGCTGGCAGCGCCATGCCCAGCAGAACGGCCGTCAACACGCTGCTACCCTGGGCTATGCCCGCCAAGGAATATGCGATGCCGGTATCGCCCGTGGGCAGCGGTTTGGTTATCCGCGCGCAAGCCTACCGCGCATCGTTGGGTGTGATCGGAAGCGGCCTGTTCTGGCTGGTGAGTGCGCTTAGCGTCATGACGGCCTGGATGTTGATTGCCAACTGGCGCCACACCCGCCGTCGGATGCAGGCGCAGCAAGCCTTGCTGTCCGAGACCAACTTCCGCCGTGCCATGGAAAACTCCATGCTGACCGGCATGCGGGCCATGGACCTGCAAGGGCGCATCACCTACGTCAACGCTGCGTTTTGCCAGATGACCGGCTGGAGCGAGTCTGACCTGGTCGGGCGTACTGCCCCGTTTCCCTATTGGCCAGAGAGCGACAAAGAGCATCTGGCCTCGCGCCTGGAAGAGGAACTGACCGGCAAAACGTCGGTTGGTGGCATACAGGTGCGCGTGCAGCGGCGCGACAACACCCTGTTCGATGCACGGCTCTACGTGTCGCCGCTCATCGATTCCATTGGTACGCAAACCGGATGGATGACCTCCATGACCGACATAACCGAACCCAACAAGGTGCGTGAGCAATTGTCGGCCTCGCATGAGCGGTTCACCACCGTGCTGGAAGCGCTGGACGCCTCCATTTCCGTAGCACCCTTAGGCAGCAATGAACTGCTGTTTGCCAACAAGATGTACCGCCA
>JAIFLV010000085.1 GCA_020048895.1 Rhodoferax sp.
AGAAGCATTTGCGGCTCAAGCAGTTGGCGGCCAGCCGCAACACCAGCGTCAACCGCCTGTTTGACGAGCTGGCGACTACCGTGCTGGTGCAGCACGACCTGAGCCTGCAGTTTCGCGCCGCCGCCCAGTCTGGCGACCCAGCGCGTGGGTTGGCGTTGCTGGACAAGCTGGATGCGCACTTCGGCACCTGACATTGCAGGTGGGTCAGGGTGCTATCGTTTGAGTAGCGTGTCACGCACGTGAGACGGGCGTTGGAGGGTGATTTGATGGTTAACTTCCCGGGCGAAAGCGGTGTAGCGAAGTCAATTGGGGTCAGATCCAAATTCAGGACAGTGACGCCATCGGAGCGAGAAACCCCGCAACGAAATTTGGCTCTGACCCCGATTGGGTTCGCGGGGCGGAGGGCGACAACTTCCCTGCCCTCCGGAGCCGGGATATTGGGGTCAGAGTCCTGGACTTGGGGTTTTGCCAGGACTTGGGGTTTTGCCAGGACTTGGGGTTTTGCCAAAATTGCCCGGCCGTTGGCCGTCCCTTTGGGTGCTGCGCAGCAATATTGGAATCCGACCCCTGGACTTGGGGTTTTGCCAAAATCCCTCTGCTTCTGCTGCCCGAGGCTGCTATCGTTTGCGGAGCTGCTCACGCCCGTCACACGGGCGCTATCGGCTGTTTTCATGGGTATCAAATCACTCAAAACGGCAGGCTGGCGGTGAACCACCAGCGGTTGGGGGTGAGGGTGCCGTCCTGGTCGGTGCCGGTGGCGGTGGGGTTGGGGTTGTCGCCCAAGCGGTGCGCCCAGACGGCTTTGACGGTGGCACCAACGGGGGTTTGCCAGCTCACACCCAGGCCTGCGCCTTGCAGGCTGTAGCTGGGGCTGCCGTCGTCGTTGCTGACGTGACCCCAGTCGAAAAAGCCGGTAACGGTGGCACTGGGTGAAGCGCGCCAGCGCAGCTCCAACGCGGCAAGCTGGCCGCTGCTGCCCGTGGCTTCGCCGCTGGGGTAGGCGCGCACGCCGCCACTGCCACCGAGGGAGAGTTTTTCAGACGAGTCGAGCGTGGTGTTGGCGCTTTGGCCGGACAAGGTGCCATAGAGCGATAGCGCGTTGCTGATCGTTTGCTGGCGGCTGAGCGCATAGCGCAGTTTGGTGAAGCTGCCTTCGCGCTCGGCGCTTTCACCAATCTGCAGGCTGCCCAGGGCCATGTTACCCGCCACCAGGGTGAGGCTGGCGCTGTTGGCACCGCCGCCGCCCAGAGCGTCGAAGCTGTTGCCAAAGAGGCCCACGCTGGCGCTGTTGCTGGTGTAGTCGGACTGGACTTGCTCGTTGGATTCGTTGTTGAAGCTTTTGCGCTCCAGGTTGAGGTTGACGCTGAGGTTGCGCGCGCGTGAGCGGATGAGGGGGTAACTGGCTTCCAGGCCCACGCTGTCGGAGGTGCCTTTGCCGTTGAGGGCGGCAAACTCCGGGGCGACCAGGCGGTAGCGCAGGTACGAGACGCTGGCCCCGGCGCGCCAGCCGTCGTTGCCCAGGGGCAGGGTATAGCCGGTGCGCAGGTAGTCGCTGCCTTCGGTGTGGGTGGCGGTGGCGGCGAGCTGGTCGCCCCGGCCGCCGGGGCTGTTGAGGTAGAGGGTGGCGTTAAGGCGCTCTGGCCCGGTGGAGCGGGAACCGGCGTTGTCCACGCTGACTTCGACCGAGGCCAGGGCTTCGTCGGTGAGTTTGAGGCTGATGCCGGTTTCGCCGTCGTTTTGGCCTTGTACCAGGTTGCCGGCCACGGCCACGCCGGGCAGGTCGTCTGCGAGCAGCAGGGCGCGGTCGAGTGCGTCGGCGCTGATGCGCTGGCCCGTGGGTTGCTGTGCATTAAAGATGCTGAGCACTTGCGAGAACTTCAGCCGCAGGGGCTCGGGGCCGTCGAGGCTGGCGCCGCTGAATACGGCCTCTACCACGTGGATGGTGAGCACGCCGTCCGTCACATCCTGCTTGGGCAGAAAGGCGCGCACCAGCCAGCCAGCCTTGCGGTAGGCGTTGGCTACTTCTGCGGCGGCTTCTTCGAGCTGGGTGAAGCTCAAGGGGCGGTTGAGGTAGCCTGCCAGCGGCGGGCTTAGCTGCGCGGCGCTGAGCAGGGTGTTGCCGGCAAAGCGAAATTGTTTGACGGTGATGGAGACACCAGCGCTGGGCTGCATGGGCTCAGGCGTGGCGGGCCGCTCGGGGGCTGCTTTGCGGGGCTGCGGCAGGGCGCGGTCGCGCTCGATTTGCTGGCGCAGGGAGCCGGCGTCGGGGGCGGTTTGGGCCACTGCGCTAAATGCAACAAGCGACAGCGCCACGGCGGCGGACAGGGTGGAATAGGGGGAAAAGCGCGCAGGTGTGCTAGGCATGTTGGAGGCTTTGGAGGTTGGTGTTTTGAACGGCAAGGGCCACGCAGAGCTGGTAACCGGTGCCCCGAATGGCTTTGAAGGTGGGCCCGCTGGCGCCGGCTTGTTCGAGCTTTTTGCGCAGGCGCACGATCTGCACTTCGAGCGCGCTTTTGCTCAGCTCGTCGTGGCTGGTGCTGGACAGGGCGGTGAGCCGCGCGTTGTCGAGCACGTGCTCCGGGGCCGTGGCAAAGGCCCCCAGCAACTGGGCTTCGCGCTTGGAGATGCCCACGGCTGCCAGCGGCCCCAGGAGCTGCAGCGTGGCGGCGTCCAGGGTGAGGGACTGCACGGTGTCTGGGGAGCTGGTGCCCAAGCGCCGCGCGATGGCCTGAACGGCCGACGCCAGCTCCCCCATGGACACGGGCTTGGTGAGGTAGAGGTCTGCCCCGGCGTCGTAGCCGGCCAGTTTGTCTTCCTGGCGGCTGCGGGCGGTGACCATCATGATGCCGATGAGGGGGTGGCTTTGGCGCATGCGCCGTGCGATGCTCAGGCCGTCTTCACCGGGCAGGTTGACGTCCAGTATGAGCAGGTCAGCACCCGCGCTGGCAAGGGCCAGATCCAGTGTGGAGGCACCGGTGGCACCGCGCACCGCGTGGCCCAGGGCATGCAGTGCTTTCACCGTGCTTTCGCGCAGGTCGTGGTTGCTTTCCACGACCACGATGTGCAGCGGCTTCATGGCAATGCGCGCCACGAAAAGTGCCTGCAATGCAGTAAATAACCGGCCAAAGGGGTGGAGGTGACAGACATATGCTCCGGAACATACCGAAGCAAAAAATCACAAGCTGACGTTTGCTGACGTCAACCCTACCAAAGCCTACAAGATGGGCTGCAAGGCGCTACAAAGCGCACTGGCATGCTGCTGTGGCCGACGTAGTCATCACCCACCGCGACGGTGCCATCAGCGTGTGGGATATGTAAGCTAAGTTTTCGATAGCGCCTCGCGCGCGTCCTCCTATAAGCGCTGCCGCAGAGGGGGATGTGACCATGCGCTTTCCGATTATTTGTGTACACTTTGATTCACAAAATAAGTTTGACCTTAAAGGAAAAAGATGGAAGCTACCAAAGTGGGCATTCGGGAATTTCGTGCCGGGATGGCCGAGTTCATTGCGTCAAGCACGCCGGTAGCTGTGACTCGTCACGGCCAAACCATCGGTTATTTCATCCCAACCCATGTGCAGGACGTTGCGGACGTTGCCTCTCTAAAGAAAGCCGGCAAGAAGTTGGATCGTCTGCTTGCAGCCAAGAGCATTGATGTGGAAGCCGTAGTGGCTGATTTCAAAGCCGCACGCAAGCGGGCGAATGCTCCCAAGAAGCCCGCTTCCGCGGTGGTATGAGCAACAAGGCGATCGTTCTGGATGCCAACATCCTGATCCGGAACCCGCGATGGCGGTTTTAGACGAACTGAAATCCATAGTCCAGCCGCTGGAACTTGGTGTCTATGAAGGCATGCGAACGCAGGCACTCCAAAGGATTGCGAAACGCGATGCCGATGATTGGCCCGTCCTAGCGTGCGCCATGGCAGTCGGTTGCCCTGTGTGGGCTGAGGACGCAGACTTCTTTGGAACCGGGGTTGCGACCTGGACCTCCGATCGCGTGGAGCTGTATTTAGCCGGCTGATATCCATCGGGCGGCTCAGGCGTGCCCGAACAAGTCGGTGGGTTCGAACAAACCGCACGTTTCGCCAACCAATGCGGTGCCGACAGCGCCATCAGCGTCTGGGGTATGCCGGCCTGAACAGCTTTTACGAGCTCGATGGCCTAGTTTGGCGAGTTGGCAGAAAGGGGCTTACCCCGGCGCGAGCTTTCGGATTTCAATGGGCACGCAGAGTTGGTAGCCGAACCCGCGAATTACTTTCAGGGTGGGGCCCCGGCATCCGGCGTGTTCGAGCTTGCGGCGCAGACGGACGATTTGCACTTCGAGTGTGCCCTTGCTGACGGTTTCAGGGCTTTTGCCGCTGAGTTCGATAAGTTGCCAGTTTTCAAGGCAGCGATCGTGTGCCTGGGCAAACGCGGCCAGCAGCGTGTACTCCACGCCCGAGAGGTCGACCGCTGCCAGCGGCCCTTGCAGTTGGCGGGTGCTGGAGTGCAGCGTGAGACTGACGGAGTGCCCATCGCGCGGGCCTACCCGGCGCGCCAGCGCCCGCACGGCTGCGCCCAGTGCCTCAAAGGTGGTGGGCTTGGTGAGGTAGATGTCCGCCCCGGCAACATAGCCGGTGGTGACATCGTGCACGTCGTCGCGCGCCGTGACCATGATGATGCCAATGTCAGGGTTGGCCAGACGCAGGCGTTGCGCCACGCTGATCCCGTCTTCGCCCGGCAAATTAAGGTCCAGCACCAGCAAGTCAGCCTGAAACTGGCCCAGATCGTCGTCCAGGGACTCGGCACAGTCCACGCCGTGCACGGTGTGGCCCATGGCGTGCAGGGCTTCGAGGGTGGCCTCGCGCAGGTCGTCGTTGTCTTCGACGACCATGATGTTCAGGCTGGTATCCATAGCGCGAACTGTACTTGGTCGGACGCGGGGTGAAAGTGCAGTTCACCACCTATTTTTGTGGCGAGGCCTTTGGCAATATGCAGGCCCAAACCAGAGCCGATTTTTCCGTGGGCACCGGGTGCACGATAGTATTTTTTGAAGACCCGGCGTGGGTCAGGAATGCCGGCGCTGCCGATGCGGTTGCTGACTTCGACCAGGATGCGGTCACGCCCATTTTTCTGTGCCCGGGTGATGCGAACGCTCACGCCGCTATCGGCTGCCCCGTATTTGAGTGCGTTGTCGACCAAGTTGCCGAGGATGATGCTGAAGAGTTGGCAGTCGGTGCGCGCGCTGGGGAGTTCGCTCGCCTCGATGTCGACTCTTTCGGGCGCAGAACATGCCGTTCGCACATCTTCGGCCAGCACGGCAATGCTGCAGCCTTCCAACGTGACATCAACCCGCCCGCTGGCCATGCGGTCGGACTGCAGGCAACGGTCTATCACCGCGTTCATGGCGCTGACGTTGCGACTGATGCGCTGCTTGACCGGCTCGGGCACCCCGGTGTGCCCAAGTGCCATGCCAATGGTTGAGAGCGGGGTTTTGAGCTCGTGGCTCAGCATGGAGAGAAACCTGCTTTGCTCCAGGCGCTGCCGTATCTCTATCCGCAACAGCAGGGCAAGCACCAGAACGGCGCCCACGATGCCCAGTGCGCCGACCTGCAGCCAGAGCAAATTCTCGTGGACGCCGACACGCACATCCGCATCAGAAAAACCGGTCACCATGACCAGGGGGAAATCGGGTACTTGTTTGTACGCGTACAGGCGTTCGATGCGGTCCACCATGCTGACGTTTCGGTAGCTCCCGGAAGGGGACTTCTCCAAAGCGCCCCACAAAGGGGACTCAACCAGTGTTTGCCACTGCACGGCTGACGGGTCCGGAAAGCGCGCTCTGAGCTTGTGGTCCAGGGTACCCAGCAAGGCGGCCGTGCTTTGAGGGCCAACGTTCTGATTTTGATAGAACCGCGAGAACGCTTCCGGATTGACGGTACACAGCAACACGCCGGCAAAGCTTCCGTCCGGATAGTTGATACGCCGGACCACCCGAAAATGAAATTTTCCGGTGACACGCCCGCTCTCGACCGAGCCAATGAAGACCGGATCGCCCGGCGCATTTTGCAGAAACTGGAAATAGTCGCGATCCGCGATGCTGACGCCCAGTGCCCCAGGATCGTGCGAAATCAAGATACTTCCCTGCGCACCGATGAGGTACACGTTGTCGATGGTGGCTTTGTCAAACGGTAAGTCGTTGATGAAGGCCTGCGTTTCTGCAACCGAGTTGGTGCGACCATAGACGGTGCGCACCGCATGCAAAATGGTGTCGACCTGGCCCATGACCTGCAAGGCGTGCTGGACAAACGCGTCGTTCGCCACCTCGGCGCTGCGCGCCAACTTTTGCGCCTCCC
>JAIFLV010000009.1 GCA_020048895.1 Rhodoferax sp.
GAACAGCAACGCACCTTTGGCGCGCGAGCGATTCCAACCGGTATCGCCAGAAGAAGCCGAGGCATTCCGGGAAGCATTGCGTCAGGGCGTTTCTCCGCCACCAGTCCACATCGGCAACATGGAGTACAAGTCAGATTTGGCGCCGCTGGACGACGGCATCATGATCGGCGGCACCCAGTACGGGAAGCTTAGCTGACCCACGAAACGACAGTTCACTCCTGAATTGATAGCTGTGCGCGCATACTGGACGGGCGCAATAGCCAACTTTCGTGATCTCGTTCCTTACTGCCTCCCCTCACGGTTTTAGCCGAATCAACGCATGTGGCTGTAGCGTCGCACATCCGCATGGGGATCGCGCTGCAACTCCATGAGTTTGGCCAGGACCTTTTCGCGTGGGGTGGCCAACCCCAAAACAGAGAAGGAATGTCAGCTTGTAAACAGCTTCCATGGATGATCGTAGACGGTAACCTTTCCACCTGCGCCATTTTGACAACTTGAGCGTGACTCCCTCCTCGTGGTCCCCGAGTGATTCAGGTCACATGCCAGACCCAACCCAACTTGTAAGATCTGCTCATTCACCACTTACGGGAGATTGACTTTCGATGAATACCACCTCCGCACCCACAGGCAATGCTGCAGTCGTGCACGGGCGCCTTGAACACATGCCGGTGTCCATGTTTTCAATTGTCATGGGCCTCGCCGGCACTACCATTGCGCTGGAAAAAGCCGAACATCTGTGGGGCTGGCCGGTATCGCCCAGCGTCATTCTCCTGGCCCTCACTGCGCTGGTATTTGTTGCCATCGCGATGGCCTATATGGCCAAGTTTGTATTGCACCGCCAGCATGTGGTGGCGGAGTTCAATCACCCGATCCGCCTAAGCTTCTTTCCTGCCATGTCGATTGGCCTGCTGCTGCTTGCCATTGCAATCATGGGCCACGCGCCGGGTCTGTCGCTGATCATGTGGGCGGTGGGTGCAGTAGTGCAACTGCTGTTCACTCTCGCCATCCTGTCAAACTGGATTCACCATGAGAAGTTTCAGGTACAGCACAGCAATCCGGCTTGGTTCATTCCAATCGTAGGCAACATACTGGTGCCGATTGCCGGAGTGCCATTGGGCTATCACGAGGTGTCCTGGTTTTACTTCAGCGTTGGGCTGATGATGTGGACTCCCTTGTTGGCAGTGCTTTTCAACCGCTTTTTCTTCCACCCGATGATTCCGAGCAAACTGCTGCCAACCCTGTTTATCCTGATCGCGCCGCCCGCTGTCGGCTTCATTTCATGGGTGAAATTGCACAACGGTGTGGTGGACGATGTAGCACGCATCTTCTATTACTTCGCATTGTTCAACATCATGCTACTGCTGGCGCAGGCCAAGTATTTCTTGAAGGTGGCGTTTGCCCTGCCTTGGTGGGCTTACACGTTCCCGGTGGCGGCTTTGACGATTGCTACCTCGGTGATGCTGGAAAAGGTCGGCGGCAGTTTCTTCGCGGTATTGTTCCCCGTGTTGCTGACAGCGCTGGTCGTACTGGTGTCCATGATCAGCGTGCGCACGGTCCTGGCTATGAAGCGCGGCCAAATCTGCGTACCTGAGTAAGGACGGGTACTGAACAGTGTGGCTGCGTTCAATGCCCTGTGTCATGAAGCCCGGCGCATGGTGCACCCCGCCGCACTGCGTCGGCCCGTTATGATCTACGGGTACTGCAGGCCATTTCGGCACTGGTAAGTCGCCAGCCGGAAATTATCGGGTCGGCAAGATCGCGTGCCGGTACAGGGCGTCAAGAATGCTTTCTTCCCACGACTGCAGCGATGAGTACTGCCCCCGGTCATGCTCCGGATTGGTCCCGATCCCGCCAATCGCATAAATGAGGCCATTGCGTTTGGTCGGATCGTAAATGAAGCCTGAGTTCAGGCCATAGGCTTCGCCCAGGTGGCCCAGGCCTTTGACGCCACCGTCGGCGACAAAACGGTCGCCGCTGCCCGGCCCCGAAATATCCATGAAGCGCTGCATCCCCAGTCCCCAGGAATGAAAGATGCCGTGCAGGGTGTCGCCATTGCTCCGTTCGGTTTGCATAGTCCATTGGGCCCGGCCCATCTCTGCAACTGCCTCGGGGGACAAAATGCGCACCTTGCCGAGTGTCCCACGCTGCATGAGCAGTTGCATGATTCTTGCCAGACCAGCCACGCTGATGCGCAGCCCGCCCTGTGGGCCAAAAGCCGTGGCATTGGTGCCGGGCACATATGACGCGAGTTCCGCACGTGGTGCTGGCGCCTTGCCCTGGTAATCGTCGACCTGCGCAACCCAGGGGCCAGCAGGATTCCACAGCGATTCGCTACCTTTGCGGTACAGCACTGCGAGGTGTTTGAAGTCCGTCGGGCTCAGCGTTTCGGGCGTATAGCCGCCAGCGATACCCAAAGGCCGCAGTACCTGTGACTGCATGTAGAGGTCAAAGCGCTGTTTGCTTATGGCTTCGATGAGGGTTCCGGCCACTCCGAAGTTCAGATTGACATATTCAAAGTAGCGCCCCGGTGCACGGTCGCTCTGCGGGCTTGGAGCAGCCCATGCCGCGCCCTTGCCGAAGTTGGCACCCTGCGGGTCGAGCACGCTTTGCAGCGGAGTGCCCAGGGCAAAGGAATACCCTGCATCGTCACGCAGCGAGGAGGTGTGGCTCAGGAGCATGCGCGTCGTAATGAGCACATCGGGGAAGTGGGGATTGCGCAAACTGAAACCGAGATAGGTGCTCACGTCTGCATCCAGATCGAGCTTTCCGGCATCCACCAAACGCATGACTCCAATGGCCATCACCGTCTTGGAGACCGAGGCAATACGGTACAGCGTTTTGTGGTCTGGCTTGCTACGCTTGCCAGCCGCGTCGCCCGGCATGGTTCGGTAGCCAAAGTGGCCCTCATACACCACCTTGCCATCGCGAATGGCCAACGCGCTCAGGCTGGCAAGTGGCTTTGTGGGATGCTCCACCACCGCCTGCAGCGCGGTCGACAGCGCCCCTTGGCTCACCCCAGTACCAGCCTGCGTGGATTGGGACATGAGCGTGGCCATGAAAAAAAGGAGGATGCACTTGATCATGATGTTTCCTTCACCCCTGCCGCTCGGGCAGAGGTGTGAACATTGGCAGCGCCGCAAGGGGTGATTAGCGGAAGTAGTAGGAAACGTTGACGCCCATGGTCAGCGGCGTGGCGTACACCATGCGGGCACCCAGGTCGTCACGCTGACCGGTGCCAGTATTGTTGGATACCACAGCCTTGGTATCGGTCAGGTTGTTAGCCCAAAGCGATACATCCCAGCTCTCTTTGCTCAGTCCCACATTGGCGCTGTAGATCGCATAGGCGGGATAGTAGCGATCCGCGTTAGAGCTCCACTGAATCTTGTCGACGTAACGCCCGCGGACCGAGGCCGACAGAGCCCATCCATTGTCCAGCACGGAGGAGTAACGCACACCCAGGTTGTGCTTCCACTTCGGGGCGCCCCAGAGCGCGGTGCCGGCGGCGAAGCTTGCGCTATCGAGGTCCGAATTGGTATAGAGCTTGATGGTTTTGCTATCGGTGAACTCAGCGCTGGTGGTTGCTCCGTTGTAGGTCAGCTGCCATTGCTCGTTCAGGCGCAGGCGGGCGGATAGCTCCAGGCCCTTCGAGCGGGCGTCCGGCCCGTTGGCAATGCCATTGATGGGAAAGAAATCGTCAATGGTTTGCTGAAAGCCGACCTGCGGATTCTTCCAGTCAATCTGGTAAATGCCCGCCTGCAGATACAGCGCGCGGTCAAAGGCATAGCCCTTGACGCCGATTTCCGTGTTGTTCGTGGAATCAGGCTCGTAAGCCCGCACATCGGGGCTGACGAGGTTGGTCTTGTAGTCCCGGTAGCCGTTGACCCCGCCGCGACGATAGCCCTGCGAGAAAGTGGCATAACTTAGCAGATCATCGGTGAACTGGTACGCTGCGTTGACTTTGAAATAGGCTTTTCCGGAGGTTGACTCGGAGACGAGGGTTTCGCGGCTGGTGGTGCCGGTGTAATCGCGAATGCTGGAGTAGCCCTCGTCCTTGTAGCTGAAAATGCGAGCCCCTCCCGTCAGCGTCCAGCGCTCGGTCGGTTTGTAGCTGAGCTCGCCAAAGTACGCTGTTTCCGAGTAATCGCTGGCAATGTTTTCCCGATAGCCCTCATTAGCCAGCCGCTCGGTCGCCTTGACCGGCACGCCCGCCGCATCCAGTCCCGGCACAATCTCGCTGAACTTCCAGCTGCGCTGCGTCTTGGTGTAGTAGATGCCGCCAATCCAGTTCCAGGGTCCGCTGCCCTGCGAAGTCAGGCGCGTCTCATGCACGAGGCCTTCGTAGTAGTTGTTGAAATCCACCCAGGCGCTCTTGCCGTTGAAGGCGGGGTCGTTGATGTCGAGCGTTGCATCCCAGAAGCCGTAGTAGGCCTGTCCGGCGCCGGTGTAGTCGCCCTGCCCTTGCCGACGGTCTTCATATTTTGCGGTGGACGAATGCAGCTTGGCGAACCCCAGGTTCCAGTCCACATCAATGCTGTTCATAGAGAAGCTGCGATTGGCAAACTCTTCATTGGGAGAAATGATGGTGTGGTCGTTGATGGCCTCACGCGTGGAAAAAGGATCGGCAGCCCCAGGATCCTGGCTGATCGGCAATATCTGGGTGCCTGTGGTGCCATGGGCTACCTGGGTCTGCTGCGTGTGGGCCACGCCGAACTCCAGATCGCTGGCGGCTTTCCAGCGCAGCGCTACCCGGCTACCGTCCACGCGCTGCCAGTCGTCTTTTTCGTAGAGCGTCTGGCTGCTATTGGGCGTTCCGGTCCAGGCCGGAACCTTCTGCCACGGACGTGCAACCGCGCGGTCGGTATAGCCCTTCTCGTCCAGTCGGGACACCGACGCGCGCAGTGCCAGACCATTGGCCAGTGGCAGGTTGACAACGCCATCGGTGTCATTGCTCAAGCCACCATTTTTGGTCTGGTACATGCTGGTGTTCAGTGCCCCCTCGAGCACGCCGTACTTAGGCTGGTTGGTGATGTAGCGCACCGTCCCGCCCAGCGAACCGGCACCATACAGGGTGCCCTGTGGGCCGATGAGCGTCTCCACCCGGGCGATGTCCTTGATGCGGTAGCCGATGTTGGGCAGCGGTGTGTCGTCGAGGTAGTTGGACAAGGTGGAGCGCACGAATTGCTCCAGGTTGTTGCCATTGGCGTTGCCGGTGTTCAAGCCGCGAACCGTGGTGTTATCCGCAAAGCGGGCGCTGTTGGCAGGCGCGTTGATGGCTTCGTTTTCAGCTATCAGTTTCTTGATGTCGGTGATATTGTTCTCGCGCAGCGCTTCTTCGGTCAGCACCGACACGTTGTACGGGATCTTGTAAACCGGCTGGGCACGCTTGGACGAGGTGATGACGACTTGTTCAAGGGTGTTAGCTTCCTTCTTGGCGTCTTTCTTTGAGGTTGGCGAGCTGGTGCTTGCCTTGTCTACCGGCGCGACGGGCTCGGCGGCCTGCGCAAAGACCTGGGAGTGAGAAAGTGACAACAACGCCAACGAAGTGGCAAAAGCCACCGGTGAAAGTCTGAGTTTCATGATGAGGTTCCGAAAAAAGTGAGGATGTGTCGGATTGGTTTTACCCAGACTCGGTCCCAGCGGGCCGGTTCATCTCAGTCACCCTGTGGCAGCGCAAGGCAGTCACGATTTCGACAAAAATATGATAAAGCAAGCGATGTCCGAACGGACTTGACGCACATGCAAACAACATGAATATCCGCGCATGGCCCATAACAACAAGTAATACCACCACGCGTTTGCGCACGTGCCCGCACACCGAATGAAGCTGCGAATTAGGCGATTTCACTTCTGAATTGATAGCTGCTTTCGCATATTCCACGGGCGCTACAGCCCGATTTGGCTTGCGAATCAAAACCTGTCAGAGCACAGCCATCCGGGCGCCACCTGCCGGCGTCATCTGAATGGTGCGCTCCATTCGCGTGGCGCCTCGGCCACTTGTGAGTCGCATCCAGCCCCATCTTTCGGCCCAGTGCACTCACTGGCGAGGCAAAGCAGAGTTAGCCGATCAGTGTACTCACAGCTCGTTGACCGCCATCGGCAGCACCGTCGGAGCATCGGGGGGCTTGTCGGTGTGGTCAAAACAGGCGCCGTTGAGCGCATTGGAAAATCGCGATGGCGTGGGTCGGACGATGTTCGCTAGGCCATGAACCCCAGATTGGGCTTTGGGAAGCGGCTGAGGTTGGGCAGCACGGTGGACATATTCGCGTCGCTCACTCCAAACCATCGCGTCAGCGTAGCCGCATATTCGTCCACGGAAG
>JAIFLV010000119.1 GCA_020048895.1 Rhodoferax sp.
TGGTGACGCGCATCCACCGGCATCACCTTGAACTTGTACATGCTTGGCGCAACCTCAAGCGCCTGGAAGCTCTCACGTACCGATTGGTACAGCATTTCCTGGCGGTAAGCCTGGCGCTGCTCCAGACTCATCCGGTTAACGGCAGCCGGATGAATTTCGCGCGCTGCGGCATCTTTCTTGAAAAGGCGCTTGACAATTGTGAACATGAAAAATGGCACTCCGATAGCGAATTCTATGGTGCTCACATGGACTTTGCCGTATGGATGAGCAGTTTGGGTCGCAAGATGGGGATAGAAGCAACAAACAAGTTGCTCTGTGGAGTGCCATCGGCCAGGCAATGGCACGCAACCTGGACCATACTACGGTGCAACGGAAGGAAGTACACCTTGATCGCACCAGACCGCCAGGATCGCATTCGCCAGCTTTTCTATGACTACATTGAAATGTACGCAGCGCGGGATGACCGCTTGACCGGACGGTTCAGTGATAATTTCAGCGGGTTCGCGGGCAGCAGCGATGTACTCATCAAGGACCGCGCTGCGTGGATCAAGGTCACCCGTCAGGATTTTGCGCAGGTGCCCCAGCGCGTGCGTATCGAGATGCTTGACATTGCTCTACAGGACTTGAGCGCCGATGTGGTGCTAGTCACTGCGTTTTTCCACATTCACCTCCCCATCGCCGAAGAGGTTTTGTCCCGCGAAACCGCGCGGTTGGTGCTGGTTTTCCGGCTCGAAGCGAATGATTGGAAGATCGTGCACAGCGGCATCTCCATACCCTACGTACAGGCCCATGGCGACGAGATCTATCCGCTGCAAAGCCTGAGAGAGCGCAATGCCACGCTGGAGGCACTGGTTCAGGAGCGCACTGAGCAGCTCCAGAGCAGCCAGGCACTGTACCGACAACTCACGGAAGATACGCAGGATGTGCTGTGGAAAGCGGACCGCAACCTCGTGATTACCTATGTCAGTCCGTCCGACGAACGCTTGCGTGGTTTCAAGGCGCATGAGGTGGTGGGCCACCACGTTTTTGAGATGTTCACGCCAGAGGGTGCTGACGTGGTCCGGAAGCTGATGTCGGCGAAACCTGAAATTGCTGCCGACGGCACACCCGTGGGCTTTGTAACGTTCGAAGTGCAACACCGCTGTAAGGACGGCCGCTTGTTGTGGGCGGAAGTGTTGTCGCGCCCGGAGCGCGATGCGCAGGACAACCTCATTGGGTTCCATGGCATTTCGCGTGAAACCACCCAGCGCCACCACATGGAAGAGCAGATCCGGCAACTGGCGTTTTACGACGCGCTGACCCAACTGCCTAATCGGCGTCTGCTGGTGGATCGGTTAACACAGGCCATGGCTTCCAGCCAGCGCAGCGGCTTGTACGGGGCCGTTCTGTTTCTGGACCTGGACAATTTCAAGGCTTTGAATGACACGCATGGCCATGCAGCGGGTGACTTTCTGCTGATCGAAGTTGCAAATCGTCTGCGCGCCGCTGTACGGGCCATGGACACGGTGGCACGCACGGGGGGCGATGAGTTTGTCGTGATGTTCCGTGAGTTCGACAAGGACCGTGGCGCTTCGCAAGTGCTGGTCGGCTCCGTGGCCGAGAAGATTCGGGCCAGCCTGGCACAACCCTATCGTGTGGAAGTGCGCAGCGCTGCTGGTACAGTGGCCGTCGTAGAGCACCATTGCACCGCCAGTATCGGAGTCGCACTTTTTTCAGGGGAAACTTTGAGTCAGGTTGACGTCTGCAAGTTTGCCGACGCGGCGATGTACCAAGCCAAGGCCGCTGGGCGCAATCAGGTCAGGTTTCACGCAGCGCCCGAGTGATCCGCTGCTGGCGCAGCGATGGATTGGGTGAGGGCGCTTTGGCGGGTCAAGTCATGGGGGCTTCAGTGCATTGCAATGCTGGCCAGCGCGCTTGTCTGCATAATATATGCACCAACACTTATTTATGACTGCAGTGCATCTCCCGCCATGACTTTCCTCCATTTGCCTTTCCCCCGGGGCACTGTTTCTTTTTGGCAAGCACGCGATTCGTGCTTTGTGAGTCTGCGATGAAGTTGCTGGACCGATTGCCTTGGGCTTGGGTTGCGTTGATCGCGGCGTGGTTGGCTGTTGCCCCAGTGTTTCCCGAGCCTCACCTCATTGAGAAGCTCCGCATGCTGATGGCCGGCACTTTGGTGAAAGCGCTCGACATTTTTGATCTTGTGCTCCACGCGGCACCGCTTGTTGTTCTCATTGCAAAGTCCACACGGTGGTTAGCCCGGCGGCGTGCAGAGTCTGTGCGTTAAGGTTCACCCACGGTGCTCCGCGTGGCAATCCATCCCATCGAAAGGTTTTCCTATGCAAACTCACTTTTCTCCTGCGGCAATTTTCTCCGGCATTCGGAGCCTGGCAACGGTATTGGTGGCAGCCCTGGCGGTGGGCCTTGCGGGTTGCTCGGCTGCCGACGCGCAAGATTCCGTAAGCCTCGACTTTGCACGCGCGGAGCATGAGTCCGGCCGGGCAGTGCTGATTGACATACGCGAGCCCTTCGAACACGCGACCGGTATCGCAAAGAATGTACAACTGTTGCCGATGCAGCAGCTCGGCAACCGCCTGGCGGAGATTCCCAAAGATCCGGGCAAGCCGGTTCTATTGATCTGCAACACCCAGAATCGCTCCGGTGCCACCTTGGCGGCACTGAAGAAGGCCGGTTACACCAACGTAAAGTTTGTCCAGGGTGGCATGAGCGAATGGAACCGCCGCGGTTGGCCGACCGTTCGCCCCTAGCAAAGTTATCGGGTTGAACAGGTTGCGCCACCGCCGAAGCCGCTGGGTCCAATGGAGTAGCCGCAGTTTGCGAAGCGATTGGCAATGCCAAGCACGCTCACCCCTCGCCCAAGCTTCAGGGTCGGATCAGACCGTGCCCATTGCGGTCCGGGCAAAGACCGCCCAGGTGCGTTGCAGGACTAATTGAAGGTTTGTGAATACCAGCGCATCGGGGGGGTAGATGGGTTGCGTTCACAAGCCCAGGGCAGCTTTCAGTTCATTGGCAGAGCGGGCGTAGTCGATGCGTGCCACCATGCCGGCCTCCAGGCGGATCAACGTGACGGCGTTTTCCTGCCGCGGCCACTGGGCCAACAGCTTTTCATCCAGGGCCACACCGACGGCAAACGGCTGTTCACGCAGCGCGGGCAATGCAAAAGTGCGGCTAATGATGCCTGGCATGCGACTCATGTCGGCGACGTACACGGCATGGCGTGAATCCAGAAATCCTTTGGGCTGCTCGCCCAGTACCTCCATCACCAGATTCGATGGCGTGCGACCCGCTGCAAATATCACCAGACGCGTATCCGCCCGGATGGCCCAGGGCTTGGCATGCTGGTCCTGCAAAGCCACTTGGGGTAGAGGTTGATCAAGCACTACGGCGCTGGCGTGCGCCGCGCAGATGCCCAAAAACCATAGTGACAAATATCCGAAGTGTTTTCTCATGCACTCATCCTAGCCGAACTTCCCAGTCGCGACCTGTACGGTCGAGAGGTGCGCACGATCACGGTGGCAGCAGTCGAATGAGCTTGCCATCGTGGCTGTCTGTCAGCACGTAGAGCAGGCCGTCCGGCCCCTGGCGTACGTCGCGAATGCGCTCCTTGAGCTCGCTGAGCAGGCGGCTTTCGCTGACCACCCGGCCGCCAAACGGCTCCGAGAGCACGATGCGGTTCAGATAGCCAAACTTGAGCGAGCCCACAAAAAGATTGCCGACCCAGGCACGTCCGTAGCGCTCGCTGGTCAAGAAGGTCATGCCGGAGGCGGCAATCGACGGCACCCAGTAATGCAGGGGTTGCACCATGCCGTCGTGGTGGGTCAGCCCCGCGCCGATCTTGCCACCGCCATAGTTCTCACCGTACGTGATCACCGGCCAGCCATAGTTGGCACCAGCGCGTGGCAAGTTGATTTCGTCACCACCCTGGGGGCCGTGCTCGTGCATCCACAGGGTGCCATTCGGGCTTAGTGTGGCACCCTGCGGATTGCGGTGTCCATAACTCCAGATCTCGGGCAACGCACCGGCTCGGCCCACAAACGGGTTGTCTGGTGGCACCGTGCCGTCCTTGAGAATGCGCACGATCTTGCCGTGGTGGTTGTCCAGTGTCTGGGCATCCTCGCGGCGCGAAAAACGTTCTCCCAGGGTCAGAAACAACTTGCCATCAGCTTGACCATTGGCACCGGGCGACCGGCTCTCGACAATGCGGCAGCCAAAGTGGAGTGCGCTGTCGACTTTTGGTTTCTGGCTGAACAGAACCTTCAGGTCTTCCAGTCGTGTGTTGTCGGCGCTCAGACGCGCACGCGCCAGGGCCGTACTATTGGCTTTACCCGAAACTGCCGGCTCCGAAAAACAGAAGTAAAGGGTGCGGTTGCGGACAAAATCGCTGTCCAGCACCACATCGAGCAGACCGCCCTGGCCGCCAGCCGCAATGGCGGGCAAGCCTGCCACGGGAGTTCCGAGCTGGCCCTCTGCACCCACCACGCGTAGCCGCCCGGGACGCTCGGTTACCAGAAACCGCCCATCGGGCAATACAGCCATCGACCATGGATTTTCCAGGCCGCGGGCCACCGTTTGTGCTGTGACTTCCTGGGCGAACGAAGGGG
Source organism: Rhodoferax sp. (assembly GCA_020048895.1). GTDB lineage: Bacteria > Pseudomonadota > Gammaproteobacteria > Burkholderiales > Burkholderiaceae_C > Allorhodoferax. The sequence continues at coordinate 4,623 of JAIFLV010000119.1, forward strand.
GGAGTAGTGCCGTGGCTGCTATTAATACAATAGCTGTTGACGCATACTTGGCAAGAGCTAGAGGCATATTTGATCCTCGATCGTTACATCGCTCCGGCCCGCAAGATTCCGCGAACCGCGTTGCGGCTGTGGGCACCAAAATTGCCCAGAAGCTCGGCAATGATGGCCTCCAGGGCAGCGCTGTCGCGGCTGTCGCGCTTGGCCAGCTCGGCCGCCAGTGTGATGCCGGACTCCTTGACGCCGAAATCGAAGGTGGGGTCGTTCACGAAGAGCTCAGGCATGGATGCCACCAGTATCCTGGCCAACTGCTCACCTGCACCCGCTGACTGTGCCGCCACGGTGTCGCGTACATAGCGGTCGTTCCACTCCGGGTACGAGGCATCGCGTTCCTGATTTCGCAGTTCCTTCTCAATGGCGGTATCGTGCTTTTTCTGTGCTGCGTTCTGCAGGAGTTCGGTCTGGTACTTCTCCAGCGCCAGATGCCGGTTGGAGAGCAGTACCACCATGTTGTCCTTCATGCCAGGCATTCCTGCCATCGCCAGTGCGTTGGCGCCCAGCAGTTTGAAGATGGAGTCGCCTGGTGCCAGGCTGGCGTGGTAGGGCTGGGTAAGGTCTTGCAGGTAGTGCAGTGACAGCCCCGTGAAGCGCCAACCCCAATAGGGATGGCCGGTTCGAAATGCCAGCTCAGCCAGGCTGGAGAACTGGTGTGAACGCAGCAAGGGAAAAGTGCGTTTGATGAATGGAGCCGCCATGTACAAGATCTTGTTCTCGTGCATGAACCCCATGTGAAACGGTGCCTGCGACGAGTAGGCCAGCGCCGGGTTGCCAAAGGGCTGCAAGGCAAAGCCGTAGACTTTGCCCCAGTCGGAGGGGCTGTCTTCCCACAGGTTGATGTCGAGGCCGTAGTCGGGCTCGTCGCTGGCTGATGCCAGCACCGTGAGCGGTGCGACCTGCTCACCCACCTTCAGTGGCACGTAGCGGTAGGTCGAGTTGGCAACCTCCGGGAGTGTATTGACGGCGGCGTGGGGCAGCAGCCCGGTGGTTTGTGCCGGGTACTGCGGATCGGGCTGGAAATACAGTGCAAACTTTGCATTGGGTGCGACTCGCAAGGCCATCAGGAATGCCAGACGCCGGGCCTCATCCGATCGTTGCGGCTCAGCCTTGAAAGAGAGCGCCGGCAGCAGGGCGGGAAACTTGTCGATGTTGGCCTGTGCCCATGCCTCCTGGCTGGCCAGCAGAACTTCCAGAGTTTTTTCTTCCGCCCTCAGAAAAGTCTCCAATGTCTCCACCGTGACCGGGGCAGCATTGGCAACTTCAGCGAATTTCTCGAACGCCCGGTACGAGGGGAAGCTATGGTTCCCCCAGGCCAACACCGACGGTGCACAGCATGCGAGGAAGCAGGCCAGCACGGAAAGTTGATGAAATCGTTTCATGAAGGATTCCCTAATTTACGGCGTGCGAGTTCATCTGCCGAAGCATCATTATGTGTCGATTGCACCTCGGCTTTGTCCGTGAGTGAATCCTACAATGCCTCCGATGTACTTCTATTTGATGCGTCTAATCGGCCAGTGTGCCGGGTTTTTGCTGCTGCTATGTGCCGCTGGTGCGCAGGCCTGCGCGATATGTGCGCCAGGCGACTTGAACAATACCCTGATGCGACGGCTTGCCGCTGCAGACCGCATTGTCATTGCGCAGTGGGACACTGCGGGCAGTCCGGCAAAACCTTTGGCGTCGGTACGCGGCAGTTTGCCGCCATCGGATCTGGTGGTGGCGGGTATCCTGCCGGGGGCGGACTCGGTGCCGCCTCGGCTCGTGTCGGATCCGCATCTCCTGGTGTTCAATGCGGGTTCGCAGACGTGGTGGTCGGCGGGGCGCGTAGGGGCAGATCGGCTGCCATGGTTGTTGGCGGCCGTGAAAATGCCTCCTGCTGCAGGCGATGCTTCCGGCGAGCAACTGGCGCGGGTGCGCTTTTTTGTCAATAGTCTCGAAGATGCAGAACCGCTGATTGCCCGGGCCGCGTACGACGAGATTGCGGCATTACCCTACGCAACGTTACGCCGAATCGCGACGGGGGTGAACGCCAGCGCGCTTGAACAATGGGTGGAGCGCCCGGCACTTCTGGATCGTCGGCCCTTGTACTATCTTTTGTGGGGCTTGCAAAAAGACTCGGACCGGTTGGCGCTGTTGCAATTCAGGGTGTCACAAGTGGAATCAGTGGCACCAGTGGCGGAAATCTCCGCTTTGCTTGCAGCGGTGGTGGAGCAGGGTGGCTCCGAGGGTTTGCGGTGGGTTCAGCAACGTTTTTTGCAGGAAACCAAGGTTCCAGACACGCTGGTCCAGGCCGCTTTGCTGGCGTTGAGCGTGCACGGAGCCGAGACGGTTCGGGTCAGTCGGCTTGAGGTGGTGAAGGCCTACGCCGCATTCATAGCGGCCAACCCGCACCGTGCGGGGCTGGTGGCGTCCGACCTTGGTACCTGGGCGCACTGGGAGTTTGCGCAGGCGTTTGCGGCGGCACTCCAAAGCGCGCCAAACCACGCTTTCACGTCGCGCTACTCCATCGTGTTCTATTTGCTGCGGAATCCGACGCAGCAGGCGAAAGCTGCACTGGAGCAACTGCGCAGCGCCGGTTTGCTCTGAAATTTATAGCTGCTTACGCTCATCGGAAGGGCGTTACAGCCACTTTTTCCTTATAGAACCTTGGCGATGGAGGCGCAGACGTAGTCAATGTTCTTGCTGTTCAGAGCCGCCACACACATGCGGCCGGTGTCGGTTCCGTAGACACCAAACTCGCTGCGCAGGCGCACCATCTGGTCCTTGGTGAGGCCCGAGTAGCTGAACATGCCGATCTGGGTGGTGATAAAGCTCATGTCCTGCGCGATGCCGGCAGCCTTGAGACCATCGACCAGCTTTTGGCGCATGGCCTTGATGCGTACACGCATTTCGCCGAGTTCCTTTTCCCACAGGGCTCGCAGCTCTGGGTTGTTGAGCACTGCCGCCACCACGGCACCACCGTGCGTAGGCGGGTTGGAGTAATTGGTACGAATGACTATCTTGAGTTGCGAGAGCACGCGACTGGCTTCCTCCTTGTCGGTGCACAAGACGCTGAGCGCCCCGACGCGCTCGCCGTACAGGCTGAAGCTCTTGGAAAACGAGGTGGATACCAGGAAGGTGATGCCGGCCGCGACAAACTTGGCAATCACTGCGCCGTCTTCCTGAATGCCGTGGGCAAAACCCTGGTAGGCCAGGTCCAGGAAGGGCATCAGATTGCGGGCTTTGCAAGCGGCAATCACCTGGTCCCATTGGGCGTCAGTGATGTCGTAGCCAGTGGGGTTGTGGCAGCAGGCATGCAGCACGATGATGGTGCCAGCAGGTGCCGCGTTGAGCGCTGCGAGCATGCCGTCGAAGTTGACACCGCGCTGTGCGGCATCGTAGTAGGCATAGGTGTCCACCTGGAAACCGGCATTGGTAAACAGCGCGCGGTGGTTTTCCCAACTGGGGTCCGAAATCAGCACTTTTGCCTCGGGGCTGAGGCGTTTCAGGAAATCAGCGCCTACCTTGAGGCCACCTGTGCCACCCAACGCCTGGATGGTCGCCACGCGTCCGGAGGTGACGGGTTCGCTGCCGGCACCAAACACCAGCGACTTGACGGCTGCGTCGTAGGCGGCGATGCCGTCGATGGGCAGGTAACCACGCGCCGTGGGTTTGTCCATCATGGTTTTCTCGGCCGCCTGCACGCATTGCAGCAGCGGCAGTTTGCCGTTGTCGTCGGAATAGACCCCGACACCGAGGTTGACCTTGTTGGGGTTGGTGTCGGCATTGAACTGTTCGTTCAAACCCAGAATAGGGTCGCGGGGGGCCATTTCGACGGCGGAAAAGAGAGACATGTGAAAGTCCTGTGGTGGGGTGTCGGTTGGAAACCTGTAGCCGTAGCGGCTACGGGTTATCCCTATTTTAGCGGCTGGGTTTTGGGAGTCAGTTGCAGGCGCCTGCTGCATTGTGTGTGGCGCATGAGGGAAGAGTTGAAATCAGACTGCTGGTTTCGCCAGGAAGGCTTGTTTACTGCAGCGATCAAAACCCGCTTGCTCGTAGAACCTTAGCGTTGCCTCGTCTTTTCGCCCGGTAAGGAGCATTACCTTGTAGCAGCGCTGGTGCCAGGCTTCGCCAAGTGCATGCTCAAGAATTGCTTTGCCCCAACCTTGACAGCGGTATGCTGCGTGAGTGACGACATTTTCTATCACGCCATATGGTCGGCAAGCACGGGTAAGGTTCGGAATGACGGTCAATGTGCAGCGCGACACAAGTGAGTCGCCGGAAAAACCTCCGATGTGCTTGATTCGACGGTTTGCCAATGCCTCTGCCCATACGGCCTCAACTTCTGCATCAGGTGGCATTGGATCATCGCGCTCGTGCAGGTGCGTATAGAGCGCGCGTAGTGACTGAAGCTCTATCGGTTGAAGTTCGCGGATGTTCATGGCTGCACTTGAAACGGGATGTTGATAGATAACCACTGTAACGACTTCACAAGAAGCTGGGCAAGCGGTGCGGGCTGGGCGAGCCTTGTGCGCGGCTGAGGAGCGCAGGGTTGGTCGGACCAGGGCTGGCGATTGTCTGAGCGAAGCGAGTTCGAGCCAGACCCCGATCAGCCCGAGCACCGCAAGGCAGCCCGCAGGGCCCAAGCACCAGGGTCGTCCAGCCCTCACCGGTTGTCCAACGCGCGAGGAGACAATCTGAAAAAGCCGACATGCACTACAGTCCCATCTTTGCCTATTTGCCAACACCCCATGCCCGCGCCCCAAGCCCTTACCCTGGTCAACGACGAATCCACCGCAGAGGCCAAGCCCGGGACATTTGTGCGTTTCCCGGATTCACCGTTTGATCTGTACCAACCCTATCCTCCGGCAGGTGACCAACCGGAGGCAATTGACCACTTGGTGGAGGGTGTGCAGGACGGCGAGGTGTTTCAGACTTTGCTGGGGGTGACCGGATCCGGCAAGACTTTCACCATGGCCAACGTGATCGCCCGACTGGGCCGACCGGCGATTGTGTTCTGCCACAACAAGACGCTGGCCGCGCAGTTGTACAGCGAATTCCGGGAGTTTTTCCCGAACAATGCGGTGGAGTACTTCGTTAGTTACTACGACTACTACCAGCCCGAGGCCTACGTGCCACAGCGGGATTTGTTCATCGAGAAAGACAGCGCGATCAACGAGCACATCGAGCAGATGCGGCTGTCATGCACCAAGAGCATTCTGGAGCGGCGTGATGTGGTCATCGTCGCCACGGTGTCCGCAATCTACGGTATAGGCCAGCCGGAGGCCTACCACCGGATGATCATGACGCTGCGCACCGGCGACAAACTCGGACAGCGCGATGCGATCGCGCAATTGGTTCGCATGCAGTACCAGCGCAACGACATGGATTTCAGTCGCGGTACCTTCCGCGTGCGCGGCGACACCATTGACATCTTTCCGGCTGAGCATTCCGAGATGGCATTGCGGCTGGAAATGTTTGATGACGAGATAGAGTCGTTGCAGTTGTTCGACCCCCTGACCGGCAAGATACGTCAGAAGATACCGCGCTTCACCGTGTACCCCAGCAGTCACTATGTGACGCCACGCGATCAGGTGCTTGCAGCGGTGGAGACCATCAAGGTCGAACTGGCGGACCGGCTCAAGTTCTTTGTGGCCGAAGGCAAACTGGTAGAGGCGCAGAGACTGGAGCAGCGCACACGTTTCGATCTGGAAATGCTCAGCGAAGTGGGGCATTGCAAGGGCATCGAAAACTACTCGCGCCACCTGGCAGGCAGTGCGCCTGGCGAGCCGCCTTCTACGTTGGTCGACTACTTGCCCCAGGATTCGTTGATGTTTATCGATGAAAGCCACGTCACTATCGGGCAGTTTGGCGCCATGTACCTGGGTGACCGGTCACGCAAGACCACGCTGGTGGAATACGGCTTCCGGCTGCCCAGCGCGCTGGATAACCGTCCGCTCAAGTTTGCCGAATTCGAACAGCGCATGCGCCAGGTCGTCATGGTGTCTGCCACCCCCGCGCAGTGGGAAAAGGACCACTCGGGCAAGGTCGTGGAGCAGGTGGTGCGTCCTACGGGGCTGGTGGACCCGGAAGTGGAAGTGCGTCCTGCGACTCACCAAGTGGATGACGTGCTGCAGGAAATCCGCATCCGGGTAGACAAGCACGAGCGGGTGCTGATCACCACACTCACCAAGCGCATGGCCGAGCAGTTGACCGACTACCTGACCGATAACGGCGTCAAGGTGCGCTACCTGCACAGCGACATCGACACGGTGGAGCGGGTGGAAATTTTGCGAGATCTGCGCCTGGGTGCCTTCGATGTGCTGGTGGGTATCAACCTGCTGCGCGAAGGACTGGATATTCCGGAGGTGTCCCTGGTGGCCATTCTGGATGCCGACAAGGAGGGATTCCTGCGCTCGGAACGGTCGTTGATTCAGACCATTGGCCGCGCGGCACGCAATCTGGAAGGGCGCGCGATTCTTTACGCCGACAAGGTCACGGATTCCATGGCACGGGCTATTGGCGAGACCGAGCGCCGTCGAACCAAGCAGATTGCCCACAACCTTGCGCTCGGCATCACGCCCAAGTCGATTGTCAAGAAGGTGCGCGACTTGATCGATGGTGTCTACAGCGAAAAGGCTGGCAAGGAAGCGGAGCGGCTCGAGCGCGATGCGATGGCACGCGCCGAAGTGGAAGACATGAGTGAAAAAGACATTGCGCGTGAAATCAAACGCCTTGAGAAGCTGATGATGGAGCACGCCCGCAATCTGGAGTTCGAGAAGGCTGCGCGCGTGCGTGATCAGTTGGGTATCTTGAAGGAAAGGGCGTTTGGTGCGCCTGGAACCGACGCTGCGGTTGTGTCCCTTTTTGCGGCAAAAAACGAAAAGTGACTGATTAGTCTAAGTACCCGAGTAAATTACTTGGTTTCTTGCTATACTTGCGCCAACGGTTGTTTTTCACGACCCTCAAGGAGCACTCCATGCGACTCACCACGAAAGGCCGGTTTGCCGTCACGGCGATGATTGATCTGGGCCTGCGCCAGGCCAGCGGACCTGTCACCCTGGCTGCCATCAGCCAGCGCCAGGAAATTTCGCTTTCGTATCTGGAACAACTGTTTGGCAAGCTTCGCCGCCATGAGCTGGTGGAGTCTACCAGAGGGCCTGGCGGCGGCTACACACTGGCACGCAAGGCGTCTGACATCACTGTGGCCGACATTATTTTGTCTGTGGACGAACCGTTGGACGCTACCCAATGTGGCGGCCATGAGAACTGCCATGGTGAAGGCGCACAGTGCATGACGCACGACCTCTGGGCCGCATTGAACACACGTATGGTGGAGTTTCTTGACTCCGTGAACCTCCAAAAATTGGTCGATGACCAGTTGGCCAAGGGTCTGCAGGTGGAGGGAAAACCCAGCCTCAAGCGGGCCATTTCCGCCATGCCGGTGGTTAAACCCATACGCATCAACGCGCCCAATTCGGTGTTCGCGTTGGGCAATGCCTTCTCCAAGAGCTAGGGCGAACCATATGGAAGCAACACCCCATTTCCCGATCTACATGGACTACAGCGCCACCAACCCGTGCGACGAGCGGGTGGTGGATGCCATGGTGCCGTGGCTGCGCAATCACTTTGGCAACCCTGCATCGCGCAGCCATGCGTGGGGTTGGGAAGCCGAGGCGGCGGTAGAGAAGGCCCGTGGACATGTGGCGGACCTCATTGGTGCGGACCCGCGTGAGATTGTCTGGACTTCCGGGGCGACAGAATCGAACAACCTGGCGCTTAAAGGTGCCGCGCATTTCTACAAGTCCAAGGGCAAACACCTAATCACGGTGAAGACCGAGCACAAGGCGGTGCTGGACACCTGCCGCGAACTCGAGCGCCAAGGTTTCGAAGTCACCTATCTGGACGTGCAGCCAGACGGCTTGCTCAATCTGGATGTGTTCAAGGCGGCGATTCGGCCTGACACCATCCTGGCCAGCGTCATGTTTGTGAACAACGAGATTGGCGTCATTCAGGATATTGCCGCCATCGGTGCAGTGTGCCGTGAGAAGGGCATCATTTTCCATGTGGACGCCGCGCAGGCTACCGGTCGCGTCCCATTCGACTTGTCGCAAATGCCGGTGGATCTGATGAGCCTGACCGCACACAAAACCTATGGTCCCAAGGGCATAGGTGCACTGTTTGTGCGCCGTAAGCCGCGCGTGCGGCTGGAGGCGCAGATGCACGGCGGCGGCCACGAGCGCGGCATGCGCAGTGGTACCTTGCCCACGCACCAGATCGTGGGCATGGGTGAGGCCTACCGCATAGCCAAAGAGGAAATGGCCGCTGAGAACCTGCGCATTCGCGCTTTGCACGACCGTATGCTTGCCGGGCTGGAAGGGTTGGAGCAAGTCTTCATCAACGGCCATACCGAGAAGCGTGTGCCGCACAACCTGAACATGAGCTTCAACTATGTTGAGGGTGAGTCCTTGATCATGGGCATCAAGGGTCTGGCGGTGAGCAGTGGCTCGGCGTGTACGTCAGCGTCGCTGGAGCCCAGCTATGTACTACGTGCTTTGGGCCGTAGCGACGAGCTGGCCCACAGCAGCCTGCGCATGACCATCGGCCGCTGGACCACTGAAGCGGAAATTGATTACGCGGTGGACACGATACGCAAGAACGTGGCCAAGCTGCGTGAACTTAGCCCCCTGTGGGAGATGTACCAGGATGGCATCGATATTTCCACCATTCAGTGGGCGGCACATTGAACACCCCCGTGCGGCTGACGCCGCTCCCCCCTCAAGGGGGCATTGCCAGTGGCCCGGCTAAGCCGGTTCCACGGCAATTCTGGTAAAGGCACTGCTGGCGTACGGTACTTTGAAAAGTTGGTGATTTGAAGAAAGAAGGTTGATATGGCTTATTCTGAAAAAGTAGTGGACCACTATGAGAATCCTCGCAATGTGGGGAGCTTTGAAAAAGGCGACGACAGTGTGGGCACGGGAATGGTCGGCGCGCCGGCGTGTGGCGATGTGATGAAACTGCAGATCAAGGTCAACCCCACCACCGGTGTGATTGAAGACGCACGCTTCAAGACCTACGGTTGTGGTTCGGCCATTGCGTCATCCTCGTTGGTGACCGAGTGGGTCAAGGGCAAGACGCTGGACGAGGCCTCTGGGTTGAAGAATAGCCAGATCGCGGAGGAACTGGCCCTGCCGCCTGTAAAAATTCACTGCTCCATCCTCGCCGAGGACGCTATCAAGGCGGCGGTGGATGATTACCGCCAAAAGCACTCCGTTGCTGCGTAACCATGGCTGTTACTCTGACTGAGGCGGCTGCCCGTCACGTCACCCGCTACCTTGCCAAGCGTGGTAAAGGGGTGGGCGTGCGTCTGGGTGTCAAGACCACCGGCTGTTCGGGCTTGGCTTACCAACTGGAATATGTAGACGAGCTCGCGGTGGAAGATGTCGTCTTTGAGGGGCACGGGGTCAAGGTGCTGGTGGACCCCAAGAGCATGGCCTACATCGATGGAACCCAACTTGACTTTGTGCGCGAGGGCTTGAACGAGGGATTTCGCTTCAACAATCCCAACGAGCGTGATCGTTGCGGTTGTGGTGAGTCGTTTCGGGTGTGAACCTTCAGTCCAACGATTTCGAACTGTTCGGGTTGCCGCAGCAGTTCGCTCAGGACCGCGCTCTTTTGGATGCACGCTGGAAATCGCTGCAGCGTGAAGTCCATCCGGATAAGTTCGCCCAGCAAGGTGCGGCGCAGCAGCGTGTTGCAATGCAATGGTCGGCGCGCGTCAACGAAGCTTACCAACGACTCAAGAGACCACTGGCCCGGGCGGCATATTTGTGTGAACTAGCAGGGGCACCTGTGAATGCCCATAGCAATACTGCCATGCCTGCCGCGTTTCTGATGCAGCAGATGCAGTGGCGTGAAACGATGGACGAAGCGCAGGACTTGCAAACTCTCGAGTCGCTCCAAGCGGAGGTAGACAGCTTGCAAAATAGTCTCATGCACGAATGCGCAACTTTGATTGACGAAAATAGCGATTACACGGCGGCGGTGTCGCACATTCGATCACTGCTGTTTATTGAAAAATTTGGCCGGGACCTGGAGCAGCGCTTCGAAGCCCTGGAACATTAAAGACGCGAGTCGCAATTCGAACCCTATGGCGTTACTTCAAATTTCCGAACCTGGCCAGTCGCCCAACCCGCACGGGCGGCGTATAGCGGTGGGTATCGATCTGGGGACCACGCATTCTCTTGTGGCTGCCGTGCGCAACGGCGTCGCGGAGTGTTTGCCCGATGCGCAAGGTAGGGTTATTTTGCCGTCGGTGGTGCGCTACATGGGGGAGGGTCGGCGCGAGATAGGCCATGCAGCGCTGGAGGCACAGTCGTCCGACCCCCAGAACACCATCGCGTCGGTCAAGCGGTTTATGGGGCGTGCGCTGGCAGATATCAAAGACCCGGAACGGCTCCCCTACCGTTTCGTTGACCATCCTGGCATGTTGGGCCTGCTCACCGCCGATGGGGAAAAGTCTCCAGTGGCCGTGAGTGCCGAAATTCTTGCAACTCTGCGCTACCGCGCCGAGGACACATTCAATGACGATCTATACGGGGCTGTGATCACAGTGCCGGCCTATTTTGACGACGCGCAACGCCAGGCCACCAAGGATGCGGCGCAAATGGCGGGTATCAACCTGCTGCGTTTGATCAATGAGCCTACAGCAGCGGCCATAGCTTATGGGTTGGACAACGCCAGTGAAGGCGTTTATGCCATTTACGACCTTGGCGGTGGCACATTCGATATATCCATTTTGCGGCTGAGCCAAGGTGTGTTTGAGGTGATCGCGACGGGAGGCGACTCCGCTTTGGGTGGCGACGACTACGATCACGCTTTGGCCGAGTGGGTAGTGGAGCAAACCGGCGCCGAGGTGCTAACCCCCGGCGACAAAGCCAGCATCACCATGGCGGCTCGGCGCTGCAAAGAGGCACTTTCTGCTACCAATATCGTAGCGTTTCACGCTGATTTGACGGGCGCTAGCGTGCATTTTGATGTTAGAGATCAGCAGTTTCATGAAGTCACTCAGGCACTGACCGCTCGCACCATTGCAGCGGTGCGCAAAGCCTTGCGTGATGCCAAGTTAACGAAAGAAGACGTGCAGGGTGTGGTGATGGTGGGTGGCTCCACCCGCATGCCACAGGTGCAGGCAGCCGTGGCAGAGTTCTTTGGCAAGACACCCTTGACCAACCTCAATCCCGACGAAGTGGTGGCGCTGGGTGCCTCCATCCAGGCCAACCAACTCGCTGGCAATAACGCTGCAGGCGACCTGTTGCTGCTCGATGTGATTCCACTGTCCCTGGGCATTGAAACCATGGGTGGGCTCTCTGAGCGCATTGTGCCGCGCAACCAGACCATCCCCACCGCGATGGCGCAGGACTTCACGACTTACAAAGACGGACAGACCGCACTGGCATTGCATGTGGTCCAGGGTGAGCGCGATCTGGTGGCCGACTGCCGCAGCTTGGCGCGTTTCGAGTTGCGTGGAATTCCACCGATGGCAGCCGGTGCAGCCCGTATCCGCGTGACATTTACTGTGGATGCCGATGGCTTGCTGAACGTTTCTGCCACTGAGCAGGTGAGTGGTGTGGCAGCGCAAATCGCAGTGAAACCCTCGTATGGCCTGGCCGATGATCAAATCGCCCGCATGTTGCAAGAAAGCTTTACCACTGCCGAGCAAGACATGCGCACACGAGCCTTGGTGGAAGCGCAAGTGGACGCAGACCGATTGCTGCTGGCCACACGCAGTGCGCTCGACGCCGATGGAGATGTCCTCGAGGCGAGCGAGCTTGCCGACATTGCCGCAGCCATGGAGGCGGTACGTGCTATCAAGGGTGGTGATGATGCCGCGGCCATTGAGGCCGCCTGCAAACGGCTTGCCGCCGCCACCGAATCTTTTGCCGCGCTGCGCATGAACCGCGGCATCGCCAAAGCCCTTTCCGGGCGTAACATTGAAGCGGTTTAGAGCCGAGCAGAACCATGGCCATCATCAAAATTCTTCCCCACCCGGAGTATTGCCCGCAAGGCACCGAAATCTCCGCTGCGCCTGGCACATCGATCTGCGAGGCGTTGCTGGAAAACCATATCGCCATTGAACACGCCTGTGACATGAGTTGCGCCTGCACGACCTGCCACGTCGTTGTACGGGAGGGGTTCGCATCGCTCAACGCACTTGACGAGACCGAGGAAGATCTGCTGGACCGCGCCTGGGGTCTGGAGCCCAACTCACGTCTGGCTTGTCAGGCCATCCTTGCGCAGGGCAATCTGGTGGTGGAGATCCCCAAGTACTCCATCAACCACGCCAAAGAAAACCACTGAGTGGCGTTGGCCAAGCACCATGCGACAAGTATTTCTGGATACCGAGACCACCGGCCTGTATGCCCACCAGGGCGACCGCATCATCGAAATTGGCTGTGTGGAGTTGGTCAATCGCAAGCTGACCGGAAACAACCTGCACTTCTATGTGAACCCGGGCCGCGACAGTCACGAAGAGGCTCTCAAGGTCCATGGCATTACCTCAGAATTTCTGCAGGATAAGCCTCCCTTTGCACACATCGTTGGCGATCTGCTGGCGTACCTGAAAGACTCCGAAGTCATCATTCATAACGCAGCGTTTGACGTTGGCTTCCTGAATGCTGAACTCGCGCTGGTCCAGCAAGAGCCCTTGCGCGCGCACGTGCTGGGCATCGTTGACACTTTGGTGATGGCCAAGGCCATGTTTCCAGGCAAGCGCAATAGTCTGGACGCGCTGTGCGACCGTTTAGGAGTCGACAACTCGGGTCGCACCTTGCATGGTGCTTTATTGGATGCGGAGCTACTGGCCGACATTTACATCAATCTCACGCGCGGGCAGGATGCATTGCTCATGGATGTAGGCGAAGTCACCACCGAAGCGCTGAACCGTGTGAAGACGGACCTGAGCGAGCTGGAGCTGCCGGTAGTCTTGGCCAACGCGACGGAACAGAAGGAGCACGACGAGGTATTGCAGCAAATTGACAAATCCAGCGGCGGCAAGACGTTGTGGAGAGAAGTCGCGTAACCGATTATGTATAATCTGCGGCTTTCCTGAACCGAATTCAGGGCGATTAGCTCAGGGGTAGAGCACTGCATTCACACTGCAGGGGTCGCAAGTTCGAAACTTGCATCGCCCACCACTAAAAGTAGTACGAATGTGATCGTACTGCTTTTTTTTTCGCGTGCACTACCATGTCAAAGTTGTACTTCCGTTTTGCGGCGATGAACGCCGGAAAATCAACCATGCTCTTGCAGGCTGCGTATAACTACATGGAACGTGGCATGCAAGTCAAGCTGTACACAGCCAAACTGGATACACGGCACGGCGTTGGCATCATTCGCAGTCGCCTCGGGATTGAGAGGCAGGCGCTGATATACGATAAGTCCACAGTGTTTGATAGTCATCTGTTGGGTCGGGAAACCGCTTGCCTATTTATTGATGAGGCACAGTTCTTGACGCTAGGACAGGTGCACCAGTTGCATCGTCTGGCCCATGTTGGCGCAGTGCCGATTATTTGCTATGGCCTGCGTAGTGATTTTCTGGGCATGCCATTTGAAGGTGCTTCACTGTTGTTGACATTGGCGGACGATATTGAAGAGATCAAGACCATCTGCGCGTGTGGAAAAAAGGCCAGCATGAATGCACGAATTGACGGCGATGGCCAGCGGGTGCGATCAGGCGAGCAGATACTTATCGGCGGAAATAGCAGCTACATTGCTATGTGCCCTGACTGTTTTTATGGCAGTCCAAGGTAATCCATTTGACGCTGACGCTGGTAGATGGGCGCCCCGTCATTGAGCAGTTGTGACAAAAGGCGCGGGCTTGATTGGCTGCGAGAACTGGTATTGAACAGAAGTACATTGCATTCAATCAGTTTCGTTACGAAAAATCGTCAGAATCAGCCTCAAACTCAACGGAGGAAGAATGAAGCACCATACGTTCAAAGTTACTTGCGGGTTTACCATGCAGTACACGTTTGATGAAACGGAAATTGGCCCCGATGGTGAACCGACTGAAGACGCAGTCATTGCGCTTGAAGAAGAATTGCATGAGCACTTGCACCAAAATTACGCTGTTGACTTTGTGGATGCTGAACCGGACTTCGTAATTGGCATTTACGATGATGACGCCGAAGCCCCGAGCACATCAGCCGATCATTGAACGTAAAGCCTGCGTCCAATTTCATAAATGAAAATTAGAAGACATTCATGCAAGCAATCTTCAGCATCGACGAAAACAATCACCCCATAAGGATGGACATGGCACCTGCGGAATTGGAGGGTCGGGATTTGCAGGAACTTCTGGAGAAAAACTGGGACTTACTGCCCGGTGATCTGATCGCAGGTACTGACAACCAACCATTGCGCTGGGCAATGATCAAGCGCGAAGCCCCAGTCGAAAGCCCGTTGAGCGGTGAGGCACGATGGAGCCTTGACTTTCTATTTGGGGACGATCAAGCGATACCTACGTTTGTGGAGTGCAAACTGCACAAGAATCCTGAGGGTAGACGTGAAATCATCGGTCAAATGTTTGAGTACGTTGCGAATGCTCAGCATTACTGGAACATCGGCACACTCAAGTCATTTGTACCAGCAGACTTTGAGAGGCATATTTGGAATCGCCCACTTGACGAGTACTTTACTGAGGTTCTTGACAACCTCAAACGTGGCAAGGTTCGCATGGTCTTTTTTATGGATCAGGCTCCAAGGGAATTGAAAAGCACAGTGATGTTCCTCAATCAGGCGCTTACCGAGGCTGAAGTGATGATTGTCGAGGCTAGGCACTTTAGGCATGGTGAAAAGAAATTCGTGGTCCCATCACTGTTTGGCTACACCGAGCAGGTTCGTGCCGACAAAGAAAAACGCATCGAGAAACTTTCTGGCACTGGAAGCAGTGGCTCTGGAAAGTGGACCCTAGAGCAGTTCAACGCTGCAACTGAACTTCTCGATCAGATTACAGGCACTGCTGTGCGAAAACTCCGAGATTACGTTTTGGAGCAAAAATTCGATTTGAACTGGGGACGTGGCAAATATGGGTCCATGAACGTCATCCTCTCGCACCTGTCGTCAAAGTCATTGTTCTCGATCTACACCTCGGGTGGCATTGGTATCAATCTGGGTTGGCTGGATGGGGAGGTGCGTTCGCAATTCGATTCGGAACTGCGAAACGCAGGTTTTGCCTATTCAGAGAAGCTGCAATATGCTGTTCTAAAGTCTGAACAATGGGTGGGCAGCGTGGATAAGTTCGTTGCTGTGGTCGAGAGGATGAAGGCGTACTCCATCAACGGGGGATTGGCGACTCACGTTTCAGGGACCTAGCGTTACCGAGTGCGGCTCAATTCATGGTTGAGCCACACAACACATCGTTGTAACTGCGCCTGCGCACGGACCAGGTCAAGTGATGGCGCCCACAATGGCTACACCGAGGAATAACTCATGTTGTCGTTGAAATTGGTGGGTAACGCAATTGCACACCATGTCCATCAATATCCACCTTGAACCACTCTTGGATTGCAACAACGATTGCAACAAGATTGACCAAAGAAAAA
>JAIFLV010000108.1 GCA_020048895.1 Rhodoferax sp.
ATAGTCGCTGTCAAGGGCATGATTTTGCAAGCCATGTGGATTCTCATCCCTGCAATGGTGGCAACTGGCGGTAGCGGCTTTTCTCTTGCCACGGGGCGCTCTGGCAGACTGGTGGAGAGCAAAAAGAAACGCATGCCGTTTATCGCACTCAATGGTCTGCTCGTACTCTTGCCATCAGCCATCTATCTGCACTCAAAGGCGCAGTCCGGAACTTTCGACACCAGTTTCTATGTCATACAGGCGGTGGAACTTGTCGCAGGCGCTGTCAACCTGTGGCTGCTTTCAAAGAACATGGTTGACGGCCTTAAGTTGGCCGGACGCATGCGTCCCAAAAAAATTAGCAGTTAACTCAGAGACATTCACGAGACGATCATTCCGTCGTAATGGCCGATCGGTGCAAAGTGTCCAATCATTTGTTAACAACGAACTTAGCTTGTCGCTAAGATCGCGAAAACTGCAGGGATTATGAATGGACGACTTGCAACTTCTGATTGATCTTCACGTTGTGGCCGCGCGCCAAGGGCCAGGCGGTGATGCACAGACTCATCTTGCAATCGAGCTATCCGGTCTGCGAAATGGACGTGACTTGGCAATCGCGGATATCGGTTGCGGCACCGGTGCATCGACCCTGGTGCTGGCAAGTGAACTGGATGCCAAAATCATTGCTGTCGATTTTCTACCGGAATTTCTGGATGCGCTCAAGCTACGTGCCGCCCAAGCTGGCTTGGCCGACCGCATCACAACTGAGACAGCTTCCATGGACTCGCTCCCGTTTACACCGGGTACGCTGGATGCCATTTGGTCGGAGGGTGCGATCTACAACATCGGTTTTGAAAAAGGTGTGCAGGACTGGCGTCGGCTGCTCAAGCCGGGCGGCATCATCGCTGTGTCGGAGTTGACCTGGCTGACAGAAAGTCGGCCTGCCGAGCTTGAGGTGCATTGGCAATCGGAGTATCCAGAGGTCGATACGGCCTCGTCCAAAATGGCAGTCCTCGAACGAAACGGCTTCACACCATTGGGCTACTTTGCCTTACCAGAGCATTGCTGGCTTGATGACTATTACCGTCCAATGCAAAAGCGTTTTCCGGTTTTTCTGGATGCGCACAAATCAAGCGACGCAGCTAAAGCCCTTGTTTCTGCGGAAGAACACGAGATCGACCTCTATGAACGTCACAGGCAGTATGTCAGCTACGGCTACTATATTGCGCGGAAAACAGATGACAGGTCATGAAGGATTTTCGTGTCCAACCTCTGCGCATGACATCCATGCAGAGGTGATGCGGTGGCATAACAGTGACTGACTCTGGCTGATCGGGAATTGGCTCAGTCAATTGGACGAAATCTTGTTGCCGCTGCTCCCTGCCGTTGATCTGCCAATCCCGATGTCGGGTATTGGGCGGGTAATGTGAATTTCTCTAGGCCCGCTACCAGCCCAGGTGTGCGTGCCGGCGAGCGTGAGTCGGAGAACGCATGCCCCGCCATTTGGCTGGCGCGGGGTCTGTGCATAAATTTCATAAGCCAAATATGCCTCTAGCGCCCGCAGGATAAGCGTGAAACGCTCCTGAATGTGTAGCAAATTGCGGTTACCTCGTTGTGCGGTGTTGTGAAGGAGCCAGTAGACCAGGAGTGCCTCGGTTTCCGCTACAGTGGACCCTCTTGCACGGAGCCTTTATGCACCCTCCCCCGATTCCTGCCGCACTGCTACCTGAACTCGTTCGCGCCATGCCCAAAGCCGAGCTGCACATGCACATCGAGGGGTCGCTCGAGCCAGAACTCATCTTTGACCTGGCCCAACGCAATGGCGTTGCGCTCTCCTACCCCACCGTGGAAGCGCTACGTCGCGCCTACGTCTTTGATGACCTGCAAAGCTTTCTGGATATTTACCACGAGGGCACGAGAGTCCTGAAAACCGAGCAGGATTTCTATGAAATGGCTTGCGCATATCTGGCACGTGCACGTGCCGACAATGTGCTGCACGCCGAGTTGTTCTTTGATACCCAAACCCACACCGTGCATGGCCAGTCGGCCCAGATTGTGATCAACGGTCTGCACCGGGCGTGCGAGGAAGCACCACAGCGTTTTGGAATGACGGCGTCACTGATTCTGTGTTTCCTGCGCAACCTGAGTGAAGAGGCCGCCTTTGAGTGTCTGGAGGAAGTCTTGCCCTTGCGGGACAAGATTGTTGGCATCGGCCTGGCGTCCAGTGAGGTTGGCAATCCGCCCGAGAAATTCGCCAAGGTGTTTGCCAGGGCGCGTTCGCTGGGGTTTCGCCTGGTGGCCCATGCCGGGGAGGAGGCACCGGCTTCCTACATCTGGAGTGCACTGGACGCATTGCGCGTGGAGCGCATCGACCATGGCGTACAAGCTTTTCAGGACGGCGCGCTGATGCAGCGTTTGGCCAGAGAGCGCATTGCGCTCACGGTGTGCCCACTCTCGAACGTGAAATTGCGCGTTTTTCCGGCCCTGGAGCAGCACAACCTGGGAGCCATGCTCGACGCGGGCATTGTGGCCACCATCAATTCCGATGATCCGGCCTACTTTGGTGGCTACATCAACGAGAACTTCACCCAGACCTTTGCAGCGCTGGGTCTGCACTCGGGACACGCCTACCAGCTTGCCCGCAACAGTTTTGAGCACAGTTTTCTGGAGCCAGGTGTCAAGCGCCAATATCTTGAGCGTCTGGACGCCTTGTTTGATGAGTTTTCCCAACGCGCCGTGTGAAGGAATATCCCCATGCTGAGTAACCTTGCCTTCGAAGCTGCCGATACGATCCGATTGCGCAAACCCGGGTTTTTCCCTGCAGTGGCGCTCATTTTGGGTTCGGGCCTGGGCGCACTGGCCGAGCACATAGTCGACCCGACGGTCATCCGGTTTTCCGACCTGCCGGGTTTTCCTGTCTCCACGGTTGCCGGCCATGCGGGCGAGCTTGTTCTGGGAACGCTGGCCGGCGTACCGATAGCGTGCCTCAAGGGGCGCGCACACTTTTACGAGGGCTACGGTGCTGGCGTTATGACCAGCGCGGTGCGTACACTTAAACTGCTGGGCTGTGAACTGCTGTTTGCAACCAATGCTGCCGGCTCGTTGCGCTCTGAAGTGGAAGCAGGAAGCCTGGTAACCATCACCGACCATATCAACCTGCTTCCCGGCACGCCCCTGGTCGGGCCGAACGACGATCGGTTTGGCCCACGATTCTTCAGCATGGCCAACGCGTACGACCATGGGTTGCGGCAATTGCTGAAAGCCACTGCCGTGCAACACGCAATCAACCTCCACGAGGGCGTCTACCTGGCATGCCCGGGGCCCAACTTTGAGACGGCGGCGGAAATCCGGATGATGCGCACCCTGGGTGCCGATCTCGTGGGCATGTCGATGGTGCCCGAGGTCATTTCGGCGCGCCACTGCGGGCTCAAGGTGGTTGGCGTATCGGTGGTCACCAATCTTGCAGAAGGCATGACCCCGTTTGCCCTTTCGCACGAGCAGACACTGAAGTACGCCGCATTAGGCGCGGTCGATATGGTGAAGCTGATACTTGCCTTCATGCAACGGGTTCCCTTGGCGCCCCCGACCCGATAGCACTGCCATGGCAAGAGCCTTTATCCTCTTACTGGATTCGTTCGGCATTGGCGCAACGCCTGATGCCCACGCGTTTGGCGATGCAGGAGCCAACACGCTTGGGCACATTGCCGAGTGGGCCAACGCTAACGGCGAACCATTGCAGTTACCCACCCTTGAAGGGTTGGGGCTAGGCGCTGCGGCCCACATGGCCTGTGGTCAGTGGCCCGCAGGCTTTCACATGCGCCAAGGATTTTCCGGGTCCTATGGCGCGGCCCGTGAGCGATCCACGGGCAAGGATACGCAGAGTGGCCACTGGGAGATTGCTGGCGTACCGGTGCTGTTCGACTGGGGTTACTTTCCCCGTGCTGCACCCTCATTTCCAGCCGAACTTACGGACTCTTTGCAGCGAGCCACGGGTGTCCCCGGATTCCTGGGCAATTGCCATGCTTCGGGCACCGAGATCATCAACCGCCTGGGGGATGAACATATCGCCACCGGAAAACCCATCCTCTACACATCCGCCGACTCGGTGTTTCAGATCGCTGCGCACGAAGCGCACTTCGGACTTGAACGTTTGTATACCCTGTGCGAGGCGGCGTTTGAACTCGTAAAGCCCTACAACATTGGTCGGGTCATTGCGCGACCCTTTGTGGGAGCAAATGGCGACTACCAACGCACTTCCAACCGCCATGATTACGCCGTGGCGCCACCCGCTCCCACGCTATTGGACGGTGTGAAAGACAACGGTGGCGAGGTCATTGCGCTGGGCAAGATCAGCGACATTTTCGCGGGCCAAGGTGTTACGCGCTCCATCAAGGGGGCCGACAACATGGCCCTGTTTGAAGCGTTGATGGTGACCGCCGGATCAGCCCCCGAGGGTTCGCTCACGTTTGTCAATTTTGTGGATTTCGACCAGTTGTATGGCCATCGCAGGGACGTCGCCGGTTACGCCAGGGCTCTGCGCGCATTCGACGAGCGACTGCCCGAGTTCACTGCGAAGATGCAACCGGGCGACCTGGCCATCGTCACTGCGGACCATGGATGTGACCCCACATGGCCTGGCTCTGACCACACACGCGAGCACATTCCGATCCTGGCATTCGGCCCTGGAATTGGGGAAGAGTCTCTCGGAGTTTCAGAAACCTTTTCCGACATCGGCCAGACGGTCGCCCACCATCTTGGCATCTCTCCCTTGCAGCACGGACGCAACCTGCTATGACCCAACCCCATTTCGTGAAGCGCAACGAGACTGTCGGCCTGGACCTGGGCTGGATCCATCAAATCAAGGTCAACCGCAACGCCACCGATCGGCGCGCAGCCAGTCTGGTCAACCGGAGAACCGTCAAGAAGGACTATCAGGCCGCTTGGCTCATTAAAGCCATTCAATGCATCGATCTCACCACCCTGGGTGGCGACGACACACCCGGTCGCGTGGAACGGTTGTGCATGAAGGCACTGCGCCCTTTGCGTTCGGACCTCATGGATGCGCTGGGCGTGCAGGGGCTGACCACGGGAGCGGTTTGCGTCTACCACGAGATGATCGGCCCGGCGGCGCGTGTCCTGGCTGGACGCCTGCCCATTGCCGCCGTATCCACCGCGTTTCCGGCTGGCCTGGCGAGCCTGGAGACCAAACTTCGGGAGATCGAGCTGTCCGTGGCGGCCGGCGCCACCGAGATTGACATCGTGATCACCCGTCAGCATGTGCTCACCGGAAACTGGCAGTCCCTGTTTGATGAAATGCGCGCCTATCGGGCAGCGTGCGGCCAGGCCCATGTCAAGGCCATATTGGCAACAGGCGACCTACTCACCCTGGAGAACGTCGCCAAGGCATCGTGGGTGTGCATGATGGCGGGTGCTGACTTCATCAAGACGTCCACCGGCAAAGAAGGCATCAATGCCACCATCCCCGTGGCCCTCACCATGGTCCGGACGATTCGTGAGTACCACGAACGCTACGGCTTCCAGATTGGATTCAAACCTGCCGGGGGTGTATCGTCCGCCAAGTCAGCGTTGCAGTACCTGATTGTGATGAAAGAGGAACTCGGAAACGACTGGCTGCATCCGCACCTGTTTCGTATCGGGGCATCCAGCTTGCTGACCGACATCGAGCGTCAGCTTGAGCACCATGTCACGGGCAACTACTCGGCAAGCCATCGACATGCACTACCCTGATCCGTCTAAGCCTACCCCGATCGACCCGTTGCCACCATGCCAAAACTAACCGACATTCTTGCCACCATGGATTACGGACCTGCCCCCGAGAGCCACACCGAAGCGCTTGCCTGGCTCGATCAACACCAGCGTCGCTTTGGATTGTTCATCGGCAACGCCTGGTCCAACCCAGGCGAAACCTTTGCATCTGTCAACCCCGCCGATGGCGTCGCGCTTGCACACATAACGCAGGCAACCGTCAAGGACGTGGACCGTGCAGTAGCCGCTGCACGCTCTGCGCAACCTGCGTGGGAAGGCCTCAGCGGACATGGCCGGGCACGCATTTTGTACGCATTGGCGCGGCTGCTGCAAAAGCACGCGCGGCTCTTTGCCGTACTGGAAACGCTGGACAACGGCAAGACGATCCGTGAAACCCGCGATGTGGATTTGCCTTTGGTCGCACGCCACTTCTACCACCACGCCGGATGGGCGCAATTGCTGGCGGACGAGTTCCCCAACCATCGTGCGGTGGGTGTTGTCGGGCAAATCGTTCCCTGGAATTTCCCCTTGCTGATGCTGGCCTGGAAGATTGCACCGGCTTTGGCGGCAGGAAATACGGTCGTTTTCAAACCCGCTGAGTTCACCTCGTTGTCGGCACTGCTTTTTGCCGAGATGTGCCAGCGCGCCGGTGTGCCCGCGGGGGTGGTGAATGTCGTGACCGGCGACGGTCGAGTTGGCGAAGCCTTGGTCAACCACTCTGACATCGACAAACTGGCGTTTACCGGTTCCACCGAAGTAGGTAGGAAAATCCGCACTGCCACAGCCGGCAGTGGCAAGAAGCTGTCGCTGGAATTGGGTGGCAAGTCGCCCTTCATTGTGTTTGACGACGCCGATCTGGATGCCGCCGTGGAAGGCCTGGTGGATTCCATCTGGTTTAACCAGGGGCAGGTGTGCTGCGCAGGCTCGCGCCTGCTGGTGCAGGAGTCGATCGAAGGACGGTTTCTCGACAAGGTCAAAGCGCGCATGCAACTGCTGCGACTCGGGTCGCCGCTGGACAAGTCCATGGACATGGGTGCGCTCATTGATCCCACCCAATTGCAACGCGTCACCGCCCTGGTGGAGTCGGCTCGCGCTGAAGGGTGCGCCATCTGGCAGCCACCGGGTTCTATGCAAGGCAAAGGAAACTGGTATCCGCCCACCCTGATCACGGGCGCATCGACATCTGCGGCGGTGGCTCAAACAGAGATTTTCGGACCGGTTCTGGTGGCTATGAGTTTTCGCACGCCTACCGAGGCGGTTCAGTTGGCCAACAACACCGTGTATGGGCTGGCTTGCAGTATCTGGTCAGAGTCCATCAGCCTGGCACTGGACATCGCGCCGCAGATCAAGGCCGGGGTGGTCTGGATCAACACCGCAAACCAGTTCGACGCCGCATGTGGATTTGGTGGCTACCGGGAGTCCGGGTTTGGCAGAGAAGGTGGCAAAGAGGGCATGCTGGAGTACCTGACGCCCGTCAGCGAAGACGCGCGACCCGCTGCGCCGGTGCGTGTGGCAGTAAGCGACCGTCAGCCAACACAAATGCCGAGCAGCGCGCCGGCCATCGACCGAACCGCCAAGCTGTACATCGGCGGCAAACAGACCCGACCCGATGGGGCCTACAGCCGCACCATTGCTGGCCCCGATGGCCAATGGCTGGCGGATGTTGGCGAGGGAAATCGCAAAGACATCCGCAATGCGGTAGAAGCGGCGCACAAGGCGGCGGGCTGGACTCGCGCGAGTGCCCATAGCCGAGCGCAGGTGCTGTACTACATTGCCGAGAATCTGGCCGTGCGCTCGGGCGAATTCTCGTTGCGCATTGCCGCAATGACCGGGGCAACGAATGCAGAGCGCGAGGTCGAGGCGTCGATAGAGCGACTGTTTCACTACGCGGCATGGGCTGACAAATACGATGGTTTGGTGCATCAGCCACCGATGCATGGCATTACGGTGGCACTGCATGAACCGCTTGGCGTGATTGGCATTGTTTGTCCGAATGAAGCCCCTTTGCTGGGCTTGATTTCGCTGGTCGCTCCCGCGATTGCGCTGGGCAACCGCGTTGTCGTAGTACCGTCTGAAGCGCATCCGCTGTCCGCAATTGATTTGTACCAGGTGCTGGACACTTCTGATTTGCCCGGCGGCGTCATCAACATAATTACCGGCAGTGCCGACGCTCTGGCGCAAACTTTGGCCAGCCACTCGGATGTGGACGCCGTATGGCGACACGATGGGTCGGCCCGGGGGTGTGCCGAGGTCGAGCGCCTGTCAGCGCCATCCCTCAAACGCACGTGGGTCAGTGGCGGGCGCGGACGGGATTGGTTCGATGCCCGGCAGGCAGCGGGGCCTATGGTGCTAGCCCATGCCAGCCAGGTCAAAAATATCTGGATCCCCTACGGCGTTTGAGGAATATTCGGTGTTACCCCAGGAAATCATTCGCAAGAAGCGCGATGGCGCAACGCTGACCCCGGAAGAAATCCGCTTCTTTGTGAATGGCATTGCCCAGGGTGGCGTTACCGAGGGACAGATTGCCGCATTTGCCATGGCGGTCTTCTTTCGGGACATGACCATGGACGAGCGGGTGGCCTTCACACTGGCCATGCGCGACTCGGGCGAGGTGCTGGACTGGGGCGCGCTGGAGCTAGGAGGTCCGGTACTCGACAAACACTCCACCGGTGGCGTGGGTGATGTTGTCTCGTTACTGCTGGGGCCGATGGTGGCCGCCTGTGGCGGGTTCGTTCCGATGATCTCTGGACGGGGTTTAGGGCACACCGGAGGCACCCTGGACAAATTTGATGCCATTCCCGGGTACTGCACCACGCCCGACATCTCCCGGTTTCGCCAGGTGGTGAAGGATGTTGGTGTGGCCATCATTGGGCAGACTGCCGAACTTGCCCCATCGGACAAGCGGGTTTACAGCGTCCGCGACGTGACGGCAACGGTGGAATCGATTGCCATGATTACAGGATCGATACTGTCGAAGAAGCTCGCCGCAGGTCTGGACACCCTGGTGATGGACGTCAAGGTGGGCTCCGGTGCCTTCATGCCCACAGTGGAAATGTCGATCGAGCTGGCACGCAGCATTGTGCAGGTTGGCAATGGCGCGGGGCTGCGAACTTCGGCGCTGTTGACCGACATGAATGAGTCTCTTGCACCTTGTGCCGGTAACGCTCTGGAGGTTGGGCTTGCACTGGACTACCTGAAAGGTATTGACAGGCCGAAACGGCTGCATGCCGTGACGATGGCATTGTGTGCGGAGATGCTGGTGGCCAGCGGCATTACCGCAACGACCGAACTCGCCCATGCAGCCCTGTTGCGCGTGCTCGATTCCGGTGCCGCAGCCGAACGCATGGCAAGAATGGTCCATGCGCTGGGGGGACCCGCTGATTTGCTGGAACATCCGCAGAAACACCTGGAGGCAGCGCCGGTAGTCGTTCCAGTGCCTGCGCCGCGTGAAGGTTTCGTAACAAACTGCGATTGCAGGACCCTGGGGCTGGCGGTCGTTGGGCTCGGTGGCGGTCGGACCCGACCCACCGACCCCATTGATTTTGCCGTGGGACTCACGGAATTGGCACCTTTGGGCACGCATATCCATGCCACCCAGCCGTTGGCAATGGTGCATGCACGCAACGTCGCAGCGGCGCAGAAGGCTATAGGCGAAGTGCTTGTAGCCTATACGGTGGGTGATATCGCACCGGCTTCCCACCCCATGGTTTACCAGCGTATTGGGGCTTGAGCGGGGATCAGGCCGAGGGCAAGTGCTCAGGGCCAAAACTCTGCGGAAGCAGCTGCTCCAGCGTATAGGTTGGGCCCCAGTTCTCTTGATTGGCTGTGAATATGGGGGTTTCGGCATCGCAAAACTCGCGCAGCTTTTGCCGACAACCTCCACAGGGTGTTACCCACGCACCACCGGTGCCCACGACCACCACCGCCTGCACCTTGTGTCCGCCCGCCAGCACCATGGCGCTTAACGCCCCGGCCTCTGCGCACACGCCCTGCGGATAGGCAGCATTTTCTACATTGCAACCGGCATGCATCTGGCCGTTTTCGTCGAGCACCGTGACGCCCACCTGGTAGCGTGAATAAGGTGCATAGGCCATGCGCTGCGCGGCGCGTGCGGCCGCGACCATGGATTGCTTTTGGGCTGGAGTCAGACTGGAATTGGACATGGAAGTCACTTCATCTTAACGCCGCGCCATCCACCCATCGCCACCAGCCAGGTTTGGAGGTTCATTTTCTGCAATTCGTCGCACGGTGCTCGACGGCGTGCAACCCCCATCCTAAAGTACGTGCACCCGGTCGAATAGACCACCACTACTGGAGCCTTCCATGTCCCTTGCTGACGAACTGATCCAACTTGAACAACTGCGTGACCGCGGCAGCCTCAGCGCCGACGAATTCCAAAGCGCCAAGCGCAAACTACTGACGCCGCCTGCACCTGCCGAGTCGGTTTTTCAGGCGATCAACGGCCTGCGCCGCTCCAGCACGGACCGCTGGATGGGTGGCGTGTGTGGCGGGCTGGCAACCGCCACCGGCATGGGCGCATGGCTGTGGCGCATGATTTTTGTACTGCTTCTATTGGCTGGAGGAAGCGGGTTGGTTGCCTATCTGGTGTTGTGGTTCTTTGTACCACTGGAGCCCAGCACGCCCGCTTTGCGATCCACCTACTGAAGCAGCTTCCATGACACAGTGGATTCGTGCAAATCGTGGATTTCTGGCGTTCCTGATGTTGCTGGGTTTGTTCAGAACCGCAGTAGCGGACTGGAACCCCATTCCTTCGGGCTCCATGCACCCTAACATCCTCGAAGGAGATGTGGTTCTGGTCAACCGGCTGGCGTACAACGTCAAGGTCCCACTGACCGATTACGTTGTCGCGCCCACCGCAGACCCACAACGCGGTGATGTGGTGACCTTCACTTCGCCCAGGGACGGCGTACGGCTGATCAAACGCATCCTGGCCGTGCCCGGTGACCGGGTGGCCATGCGTCACAAACAACTCATCATCAACGACTCGCCAGCCCGCTACGAACCGGAGCAGTCGCACTTTGAAGGCATGGCTGCGGACGCACCCTGGACGGCGCAGCGCTACCACGAGCATATTGGCACCAGCCGGCATGCCATCCAGTGGCTTGATGGTGTCGTCGCTTACGACAATTTTGAAACCATCACCGTTCCACAGGGGCAGTACCTGATGTTGGGCGATAACCGGGACAACAGCGCGGACTCGCGGTACATCGGACTGGTACCACGCCACCTGTTGATCGGCAAGGCAGAGCGGGTACTGCTTTCGGTTGATATTCTGCGTAGCTGGCAACCTCGCTGGGAGCGGTTTGGTATGGCACTGCTGTAAGCGATTGGCACGGGCGATGCTGGTATAAAAGGCGGCGGCGGCATGTGCCGACGACTTCACAGAGAGACCTCTTATGTCCAAACCCATTCCTGCCACACTCATTCCAGGCGACGGTATCGGTCCTGAAATTGTGGATGCCACCTTGGCTGCGCTGGATGCGCTGAAAGCCCCCTTTGAATGGGATCGCCAAATTGCCGGTCTTGGCGGCGTCACGGCCGAGGGCGACCCATTGCCCAAGGCCACGCTGGACAGCATTCGCCGCACCCGCCTGGCGCTCAAGGGCCCGCTGGAAACACCCAGCGGTGGGGGCTATCGTTCCTCCAATGTGCGTCTGCGCGAAGAATTTCAGTTGTATGCCAACTTGCGGCCGGCGCGTACCATTATTCCGGGTGGTCGTTTCGACAAGATTGACCTGGTGGTGGTGCGTGAAAATCTGGAGGGCCTGTACATCGGGCACGAGCACTACGTTCCGATCAACGGAGATCCGCACGCTGTAGCCATGGCCACCGGGGTCAATACACGCCAGGGCAGTCGCCGCCTGCTGGAATATGCGTTTGAGCACGCGGTAACCACCGGTCGCAAGAAAGTCACCATCGTCCACAAGGCCAACATCATGAAGGCCCTGACCGGCATTTTTCTGGAAACCGGACTGGATCTGTACGAGAGCAGGTACAAAGGCAAGTTCGAGATCGAAACGGTCATCATCGATGCCTGCGCCATGAAACTGGTGCTGAACCCCTGGCAATTCGATATGCTGGTCACTACCAACCTATTTGGCGACATCCTGTCTGACCTGGTCGCCGGTCTCGTGGGTGGCCTGGGCATGGCACCGGGTGCCAATATTGGAGCGGATGCAGCGATTTTTGAAGCCGTCCATGGCTCGGCGCCGGACATCGCTGGCAAAGGTATTGCCAACCCCATAGCCTTGATGCTGGCGGCGGCCATGATGCTCGACCATGTTCAAATGCCTGATCTTGCGACCCGTTTGCGTACCGCAATCGACGCAACCCTCAATCTTGACAAGGTACGTACAGGTGACTTGGGCGGAACAGGCAATACTGCGTCGTTTACCAAAGCGCTGGTCAGCCGCATTGTCAACGGCTGACATCACAACTCGGTTTGGGCCGGTGTTTTCCAAAAGGAGTCCATAGTTTCTGACATAGGTCATTGCCCGCTGAGTTTTGTTGCGAATAATTGGCGAACTTTTAACTGCGGCCCCCTAGGGGTCACACAACATGTTCAGCCAACGCATCAAGAGTGTCATGGATCGCAGCAAGGTTCTTACGGCCTCGCCCGAGACCAGCGTCGTGGAAGCGGCAAAACTCATGGAGAGGAAGTCTGTCAGCGCGGTTCTTGTCGTTTCGCAGGAGAAGCTGGTGGGCATCTTTACCGAGCGGGACGCTGTGTTTCGCGTCATCGCGCGGGGCATGGATGTGCGCACTACGCCTTTGGGCGATGTCATGACGCCTTCGCCAGTCACCGTAACGCCGGAGAAAAGCTTTGGCTACGCCCTGCTGCTGATGCATGAAAACGGTTTTCGCCACGTTCCGGTCGTGGTGGACGGCATGCCAGTGGGTATCGTCAGCGCGCGCAGTGCATTGGACCCTGATCTGGAAGAATTTGTGTCGGAAGAGCAGCGTCGGCGCCATATCAAGTAGGAGCACCCCACCTCGCCAATTGATCTGACTCAAGATTACGTCAATCTGACCCCAAACCGTCCACTGCGAGCACCGGGTTCACCCTAGAATGGATCGAAACATAGGCCAACTGGGTGCACACAATGAAGACCGAAGTCGATTCCAATAGTGGCTTGGCATTCAACCGCGATCCACGTTTTGTCAGCCAGTTGACGCGCAACACCTTTGCAATCGTATTGGCGGGTGGACGGGGAAGCCGCTTGCACCAACTTACTGACTGGCGCTCCAAACCAGCAGTACCTTTCGGGGGCAAGTTCCGAATCATTGATTTCACGCTGTCCAACTGCGTCAACTCCGGCGTTCGCCGGGTTGGGGTGGCTACGCAGTACAAAGCGCAAAGCCTGATTCGACACCTGCAACTCGGCTGGAGCTTTCTCGATGGACGCCTTGGTGAGTTCATCGAGATCATGCCGGCCCAACAACAGGTCAACGAGTCGCAGTGGTACCGGGGCACCGCAGACGCCGTGTTCCAGAACCTGCGTGAGATCCGCCACGCAAACCCCGACTATGTGCTGGTCCTATCGGGAGACCACATCTACCGCATGGACTACGGCCGCATCCTCGCTGCCCACGTCGAGCGTGATGCCGACCTGACGGTAGCGTGCATTGAAGTGCCAGTGGAAGAGGCCAAGGGCTTCGGTGTCATGGCGGTCGACGAACAAAACCGCGTTGTCAACTTTGAAGAGAAGCCCAAGGTACCGCTCACCCTTCCGAACAAGCCGGACAAAGCACTGGCCAGCATGGGCATTTACGTCTTCAATGCGCGCTTTCTCTTTGAGCAATTGCAACGCGACGCAGATGATCCCAAGTCCAGCCATGACTTCGGCAAAGACGTCATCCCCCACTGCGTGAGACGCTACCGCACCTTTGCGCAGAGCTTTGCCGACAGCCATGTCGGCGAAGTGGGTAAGCCACCTTACTGGCGTGACGTGGGAACGCTCGATGCGTTTTGGGAAGCCAACATGGACCTGGTGCATGTCTCACCCCAGTTGAACCTGTACGACGACGACTGGCCCATCTGGACGTGGCAGCCACAAAGTCCGCCTGCCAAATTTGTGTTTGATGACGATGAGCGCCGCGGCTATGCGGTGGACTCCATGGTGTCGGGTGGTTGCATTATCAGTGGCTCAACCCTGCGGCGCACAATGCTGTTCTCCGGGGTCTATGTACACAGTTACTCCGCGATTGAAGACTCCATCGTTTTGCCAAATGTGCGCATCGGGCGCAATTGCATTCTCAAAAAATGCATCATCGACAAGAACTGCATCATCCCGGAAGGGATGCAGGTGGGCCTCGACCCGGAAGCAGACCGCAAGCGATTCCATGTGACTCCCTCCGGGATCACGCTCATTTCCAGGGTGATGCTGGGACAGGACGTCACCCCGGTCCAGTGACGGTTTACTTGGCGGCGTTCGGGAAAAATAACTGCTCACCGCCAATTTTGTAGCTCGCAATCACTGCCTGCCCTTGCGCAGAGGTGACCCAGTCCACAAACTTTTGACCATCTGCGGCCTTGACCTGAGGGTGTTTGGCAGGATTGACCAGCAACACGCCATATTGGTTGAAGAGGCGTTTATCACCCTCCACCAGCACCACCAGGTCACCCCGGTTGCTGAAATTCAGCCAGGTGCCCCGATCCGCCAGGACGTAGGCCCCCATGCCGGATGCCATGTTCAGCGCAGGCCCCATGCCACAACCGCACGCCTTATAGCCACTGCCCGTTGCACCTTCGAGAGCGGCCAACTTCCAGAAACGCAGTTCGGCTGCATGCGTGCCGCTCTTGTCGCCGCGTGAAATGAACGGGCCGTTGACAGCGGCAACTTTCCGTAGCGCCTCCACGATGTCATTGCCTCGAATCCTGGCTGGATCTGCCTTCGGGCCGATCACGACAAAGTCGTTGTACATCACGTCCTGGCGTTGCACTGCGAAGCCTTCGGCCACCACTTTGTCTTCCGCAACCCGGTCATGAACGAACAGCACATCGGCATCGCCGCGCCGCCCCAGATCGATCGCCTGGCCCGTACCCAATGCAACCACCTTCACATCAATGCCACTCGCTGCCTTGAATGCCGGCAGCAAGTGCGCGAACAGACCCGACTGTTCGGTCGACGTAGTGGACGCAACCACAATGGATTGCGCAACCGCTGCCATGGAAGTCATGGCAAGTGCTATTGAAAATATAGCTGCTTGCGCAACCCTGGCGTGCGTTGTGGCCCAATTTCTTATAAACGTTTTCAAGTTAGTTCTCCTCTGACAAACAAATGTGCTTCCGGGTAATGGGCCTGCAGAACCTGCCCACCAAAAAAATCACCCACTGACAAATCAGCCAAAACCCGGCCCTGCTCCAGGTAGATCACCCGGTTGGCCAAGCGCTTGACCTGCCCCAGGTTGTGACTCGCAAACACCAGGGTCATGGGTCGATCCTGATCGGCAAACTCTTCCATCAGTAGTTCAATGTCGCGCTTGGCACGCGGGTCCAGACTGGCCGTTGGTTCGTCCAGCAACAAGACATCGGGAGACAATGCCCACGCGCGGGCCATGGCCACTCGCTGCTGCTGGCCGCCGGAGAGCACACGCGCGTTACGCAACGCTTGTGCGGCCAGACCCACCCGCTCCAGCGCCGTCCCTGCGCGCGCTTTGGCGCTGTGCCAGGAGTGCCCCTGCAACCACAAACCCAACGCAATATTGGTCTGAACAGACAGACGCAAGAGATAAGGACGCTGGAACACCATCGCCTGGCGCACCGCGGGTTTGGCATCGATCCGACCGCAACTGGGTCGCAACAGCCCGTGGAGCACACGCAACAAGGTGCTCTTGCCACACCCGTTACTGCCCACCAGCGCCACCCGTTCTCCCGGCGCAATGCGCAAATGCACACCTGACAGTGCATCGACGCCCCCGGTCCCGCTGCCAAATCGCACGCCAACATCGTGTAACGTGTACAGGGGCGTCATAGCGAACTGGAAACTACCCGCCCGACGCCAGCAGCACGTAAAGCACCCGCATCACCGCGCTCGCGCCACTTTCTGACCATGGCGATCAGCAGGTTCAGCACCAGAACCACTCCCATCAAAATCATTCCGAGTCCCAATGCCAGCGGCAAATCGCCCTTGCTGGTTTCCAAGGCAATGGCGGTGGTCATAACACGCGTAAAACCATCAATATTGCCACCCACCATCATGACGGCACCTACCTCGGAGATGGCACGCCCAAAAGACGCAATCACCACCGTCAGCAGTGCGAAGCGCTCATCCCAGGCCAACAGTAGACTGCGCAGCAGCGTTCCAGCCCCCAACGATTGCAGCTGCTCACCGTGTGCGGCATCCACGTCCTCCACCACCTGGCGCGTCAATGCAGTCACCACCGGCAACACCAGCACGGTCTGGGCCAACACCATTGCCTGAAAGCTGAACAACCAGCCGAGAAAGCCCAATGGTCCCGAGCGCGACAACAGGAGATAGACAACCAGCCCGACCACCACCGAAGGTATCGCCAGCAAGGTGTTGAGTACCGTCAGCACGGCGCCGCGCCCGGCAAAGCGGGCCACGCCGAGCCATGCGCCCAGCACCAGTCCGGCGCCACAGGCCAGCAAACACGCCGTGGCACTGACGGCCAGCGATCTACTGACGATCGACAGAAGGGTGGCGTCCCGGCCAGCGATGAGTTCGAGCGCCAGCGCGGCACTTTCAGAAAGTGTGGTCATGAGTTGGGGTATCGTAGCCACCACTGAAATCCCCTGCGATATGAATCCCTGTGCATAGGCTCCAACTCCACTACACCCTCTCCCGCGATGCCAGCCCTGCAAAGGTGCGCAACCCGTTGATCGACTTGCTGGTTGCTGTTTCGAACGAAGGCTCGATCTCGGCTGCAGCCCGCGCGTTGGCGCTGTCTTATCGCCACGTATGGGGCGAACTCAAGCGCTGGGAAGAGACTTTGGGCAACGAGCTGTTGGTCTGGGAAAAAGGCCAGCCCGCGCGTCTCACTCCGTTTGGCGCAAAGTTGCTATGGGCCGAGCGACAAGCGCAGGCCCGACTGGAACCCCAAATCGAAGCATTGCGCAGTGCGCTGGAGCGCGCCTTCGCAGTCGCGTTCGACCCGCAAGCCCACGTGGCGACGCTCTTTGCCAGCCATGACGACGCCCTATCGGCGCTGCGCGCCCAGGCCCGTGAACTCCTTCCCCTGCACCTGGATATCCGGTTCTGTGGCAGCGTGGACGCTATTCGGGGTTTGAATGAGGGCCGATGCGTCATGGCAGGGTTTCACACCTTGCAACACCCCGCTCCAGGCTCGCTGGCCGAGCGCACCTACAAACCGCTTTTGAAACCTGGGCTGCACAAGATCATTGGTTTTGCCCAACGCATGCAAGGCCTGATGGTCGCTCCCGGCAACCCACTGGGGCTGCACACATTGCACGACGTAGCGCAGCGCAAGGCGCGCTTTGTCAATCGGCCCTTGGGCACCGGCACGCGTGTGGTGCTGGACGAGTTGTTGGCGCAATGCGGGCTACCGTCGCACGCCATTGTTGGCTATGAGACGACCGAGCCATCGCACACCGCAGCGGCCCATGCCGTGGGTGGTGCCGACGCCGATGTAGCCCTGGGCATTGCGGTGGCGGCCGAGGCGCAGGGGTTGGAGTTTGTACCCCTGGTGAAGGAGAACTACCACCTGGTGTGCTTGAAGTCAGCGCTTGATGAACCGGCCATCACTGCATTGCGCGAGGTGCTCCAAAGTGCGTCTTGGGCCGACACGTTACGAGGCCTGACTGGGTACACACCCAACCGCAGCGGCGAGGTGCTGTCGTTGCGCTCGGTCTTGCCCTGGTGGAGCTTTACTCGCAAAAAGCGCCACTCGGCACCGTGAGCCACAGGCAGCATCACCCGCCCCCGCGCTGCATGTACAGGTCAAACCGTTTCATAAAGTCCATGCGCTGCGTCTCAGTGAGACCGGCAAAGCGAAAACTCACGAGGAAACGGGGCATGCGCACCAACCCGATCACACGCGGTGCGCCCACTTGCCACTTGAGTCCCAACGCACCATCTCCAATACGCACCCCGGCCGCGCCGCTGTGCAACTTCCAGTGGTGATCGCCAATGGCCTGCGGCAACCAGCGCAGCCAGTCTGCCTCGGTACAGGCCATTTCGCGTTCGAACTTCTCGGGGTAGAAGGATTGCATCAGCCACCGGCGATCGGCGGCCAGATGGCGAGTACATCGCCTTCCACAAGCACTTCGCTGGCGCGTTTTTCCGGCGCAATATAGCGCCCGTTGACAAGCACCAGATGCACCAGTGCTGGCGGCAAATGGTAAGGGTCCGTCACCTGCGTGATGGTGGCACCATCCGCCACTTCCAGTTCTACGATGTTGGTGTACTTTGAAGCCGCCGGCAGGTAGTCGGTGAGCGTGGCGAATAGTTTGAGTGTGATCTTCATGGAGCGTTATCGGCGTCGTTCGTCCTGCGCACCGCTCCACGCCTGCTGGCCCTGCGCGCTTGCAAGGTAGGCCTCCATCAGCTTTGTGGGGTCGCGTTTCAGTGTCTCTTTCCATTCGCCCAAATGCACCTGTCCCTCCACTAACCCCCGCATCACACCCACGTGCTCGGTCCAACCCACGCTATTGCATCCCACCAGAACATCGCCATCAAACTGCAAACTCAGATGCTTGCCAGCCTTGGCATCCGTCCATTCCACGTGCTCCCCACCCGGCACGCCATGCCAGTCGCCGAAACTGGTGGAGATAAGCCCCAGCGTGTCGAGCACATTGATCTGGGTTACTCCCTGGAGTTCAGCGGTCAATGGGCTGCCACGCGCAAAGGCCACCATGTTGGCTGCCGCCACGCGCGCCTGCTCTGCCGCATTGGGCTGGATGGCGCTGACAATCATTTTGCCGCTCACTTTATCCAGTGCCTCAGCACAGTCGCCTGCGGCAAAGACACCCGGCACGTTGGTTTGCAAGTGTTCGTCGGTCAGCACCCCCAGCAGGCACGTGATGCCAGAATCCTTCAGATAGCCGATGGCAGGTCGCACCCCTGCAGCACTAATCACCAAATCAGCTTCTACGATAGAGCCATTGGAGAGCTTGACTTGCAGCGGCTGGCCCGCAGTGATGGACTCCACTTTGGTGCTTGTAAAGACCTGCACCCCCTTGGCCTCACACCAATCCCGAATCATGCCGCCCGCAGTCGGGCCCATCATGCGGGGCACCATCCGATCGCCCATTTCGACCACGCTAAGGCGCACGCCGCGCGCAGCCAGAGCCTCCATAATGATGCAGCCAATGAAGCCAGCACCCAGTTGCAATACCCGCGCACCCTTGGTCGCAAGTTGCATGATGTGTCGCGCATCTTCCATGGTCCAGCATGTATGAACGCCTGCCGACTTGATACCGGCGATGGGTGGCGCAACCGGATGCGAACCAGTGGCTATCAGGAGGGTGTCAAACTGAATCGACTTGCCACTTTCAAGCACTATTGTTTTTGTAGCTGCTTGCGCACTATTGACGCGGTCCTGAACGACATTTACCTTCAAATCTTCAAAATGCGAGGCGCCTTTGCGGAGGTAAGTTCCACGCTCGTCGATATTGTCCATGAGCAGGTAGGGAATAGCCATGCGCGAGTAGGGTGGCTCCGGCTCATCACCGATTACGGTGATGGTGTCCTGCGGGGCCAACTTGCGTATGGTCTCCGCAGCAATGATTCCTGCGGGTCCGGCGCCAAGGATGACGTGGTGGGTCATGGGGATCTCCAAAAAGAAAGCGGCCCATCCAGACCGCTGTTTCGTTGCTTCCGGTTTATTGGGGTCTGAGCACATGTCCGCTATGCGGCCAGTGATCCGACCCCAAAAAACCTGCGCTCCTTCTTGCCTGCGTTCACAGGCCCAGGCGGGCTTTGGTGGCAGCGGTGGGGCGGCCTTCCGCGTCCCAGCCGCGGGCTTCATAGTACTTGGGCATCATCTTGGCCAACTCATTGACCTTGCCTTTGGCAGGGCCAGTCTTGCAAGCTTCATTGAGCAGGCGCGGTGGCAGGCTGTCGTCTTTGGCGGTGAAACCGGCCCGGTTGTTGAACTCACGCTCCATATTCCAGATGCGTTCGCCAATCTTGGCCAGTTCTTCAATCGTGTAGGCCTCGTCGCAGGCACCTTGCATTTGCGGTGCCAAGTCCTGCAGACCCCAGGCAAATGTGGTGAAGATGCACAGGCCGGAGGAGTCAAAAGCAGCAGTAGCGTCCTGGAACGCTTTCACCAGATCGGGTTTGCCTTCGGACTCCAGCGGGTCGGTCTTGACCGGAATGCCCAACACTTCGGACGCTATGGTGTAGCCGCGCAGGTGGCAACCACCACGGTTGGACGTGGCGTAGGCCAGGCCGATGCCCTGGATCGCGCGACCGTCGTACGCCGGAAACTCCTGCCCCTTCGACGACATGGACAACTCGGGGTGACCGTATTTGGCGGTCAGGCGCTTGGAGCCCTGGCCAATTTCCTTGCCAAAGCCGCGACCATTCACTGTTTCTTCCGCAAGGAACGCCAATGTTTGTGCCGAGCCGAATTTGGCATCAATGCCAATCTGCTCTTTGGTTAGCACACCCATGTCATACAACTCCATGACCGCCCCAACGGTGGCACCAAAGCTGATGGGGTCTATTCCCTCTTCGTTGCACAACAGATTGGCGTACTGCAGTGCTTCCAGATCATTCACGCCATTGGCCGCACCAAGTGCCCAGGCGGCTTCGTACTCCAGACCGCCATTTGCCCCACGGTACTGCGGCTTGTTTTCGATCGTGAAATGGCCTTCGTCCATCTTGCTGATGCGTCCGCACGCGATGGTGCAGCCAAAGCACGCCTGATTGGTAACCAGCTGTTTCTTGCCATCGGTCTTGCGTGGCGTTGCCATTGCTTCCGCACCAATATCCTTGGCGCCTTCGAACTGGTTGTCCCGGTGGTTGCGCGTGGGCAACGCACCGACCTCGTTGATCACGCTCATCAGCACCTGTGTCCCCATCGCTGGCAAGCCGGTGCCGGTGACGCCATTTTCTGCCAGCACTTTCTTGCCAGCCTTGACCGCAGCCATGAATGCCTTGGGGTCACGGATATTGCCCACACCCTTGGTGCCGCGCACTGCAATGGCTTTGAGGTTCTTACTCCCCATGACCGCACCGACGCCAGAGCGCCCAGCGGCGCGATGCAGGTCATTGACTACTGCTGCAAACAACACACCATTCTCACCCGCTTTGCCGATACTGGAGATTCGCGTCAGCGGGTCCTGCAAACTGGTTTTGAGTGCTGCTTCGGTGTCCCACACACTCTTGCCCCACAGGTGCGACGCATCGCGCAACTCGGCCACGTCATCGTTGACATACAGGTACACGGGATTGGGGGATTTACCCTCAAATATCACCATGTCCCACCCTGCCATCTTGAACTCTGCACCCCAGTAGCCGCCCGAGTTGGAACACGCAATGGCGCCCGTCAATGGACCCTTGGTGATGACGGTATAGCGGCCACCCGTGGATGCCGGCGTGCCCGTCAATGGGCCAGTTGCCCAGATGATTTTGTTGTCAGCCGACAGGGGATCGACGGTGGCAGCCACTTCTTCCACCAGGTACTTGGTACCCAGGCCACGCGAGCCCACATAGTCGCGTGCCCATTGCATATTAAGAGGTTCGGATTTGACAGTTCCAGCGGTCAGATTGACGCGGAGAATTTTTCCAGCCCATGACATGATGTGTTCTCCTTATGCCGCAGAAGGTTGATTGCCGAGTTTGTCAGCCCATTGGGCCATCTTGCCCAGACCTGTCCAGTTGGCATCGATAAAAGTGATGGCAGCCGTCGGGCAGGCATCGGCACAAGCCGGCTCGCCACCACACAAGTCGCACTTCTGCACCTTGCCGGTCGTTTCCACATAGTTGATTGTGCCAAACGGGCACGCAATGGTGCAGACCTTGCAGCCGACACAGGTCGATTCGTTGACCACCTTGGCGCCAGTGGCCTTGTCTACCGTGATGGCCTCTACCGGGCACGCATGCAGGCACCAGGCCTCGTCGCACTGGGTGCAGGTGTACGGCACTTTCTTGCCCGTATGGTGAAAATCAAATACTTTGATACGGGATTTGGCGGTGGCGAACGTGCCGTAGTTCTCGAAAGAACAGGCCATCTCGCACTGCATGCATCCCGTGCACTTGTCGGGATTAATGTGCAATACCTTTTGCATCGAACTCTCCTGGGATTGTGGCGTGAATCGGACGCCTTGCCTATGAAATGAAGTACATAGCGATTGTTAGCCCACCCCCTTCACGTTGGCCTCAGTAGTAACCCTAGTGAAACGCGGCACTTGTCACTTTCTTGATTTGACGCAATATTTGACTTGACGCAAAGTTGCCCGACCCGCCGCCTTTACCATGGGGGGTCAAACCAATCTGGAGAAGCTGCCATGGCCGTCATAGAGACCACTAATTTCGAAGCACTCGATGTTTGCCATCAGCAAATAGCAGCGCATCTGAACCGCCTTGCTACCTTGATCAGCCACATGGAGGCCAACGGTGTAGACGACCACGCGCGTCACGAAGCAGGAGCGATCGAGGCTTTCTTTTCGGGTACATCCCGCGCGCACCACGCCGAGGAAGAAAAGTTGGTTTTTCCGCCTCTGCTGGCCTCAGGCAATGCGGAACTGGTTGCCGCCGTTCGCGGTCTGCAACAAGACCATGGCTGGATCGAAGAGAACTGGATTGAGTTGTCCCCTCAGTTGCGCGCCATTGCGATGGGCAACACATGGCTCGATGCTGCAGAGTTCAACCATTACTCCGAAGTATTCCTGGAATTGTGCCGCGAGCACATCGCCCTGGAAGAAACCATGATTTACCCCGAGTCGAAAGCGCGATGGGCAGAACTCGTGGCGGCGCGTGCGGCGCGACTGGCGGGTTCTGGCACCTAGCGGTCCAACCAGTCTTTCAATGCGCGGCTTCTTCAAATTTCGCGTCTGGCTTCACTTGACGCAGCAGGGCGGTCATGTCGTGTTGAATGCGGTGCAATGCCTCGGGAGTATGCCCTTCAAACCGTAGCACCAGAACCGGTGTTGTGTTGCTCGAACGCAAGAGGCCAAAACCGTCTGGCCAGTCCACACGCAGCCCATCAATGGTGTTGATCAAAGCCGGGGACGCAAACTTGGCCAACGCGACGACCTGCGCCACCACGACGGGAGGTTCACCCTCTGCGCAGCGCACATTCATTTCCGGCGTGGAAAAACTGGTGGGCAATGCATCCAGTACAGCATTTGCATCTGGCGATCGGCTCACGATTTCCAAAAGCCGGCAGCCTGCGTAGGTCCCAT
Organism: Rhodoferax sp.; assembly: GCA_020048895.1. Classification (GTDB taxonomy): domain Bacteria; phylum Pseudomonadota; class Gammaproteobacteria; order Burkholderiales; family Burkholderiaceae_C; genus Allorhodoferax. The sequence continues at coordinate 23,102 of JAIFLV010000108.1, forward strand.
CGTCAAAGCCATACCAGCGTTCCTTGAAAAATATATGTCCACTCATTTCTCCACCCAGGGGTGAATTGAGCTCCTTCATCTTGGCCTTGATGAGCGAATGCCCGGTGCGGTACATCACAGGCTTGCCGCCCGCCGCCTCTATCGCTGGCGCCAGACGTTGCGAACACTTGACGTCAAACACAATTTGTCCGCCTGGAACGCGGCTTAGAACATCACGAGCGAACAGGATCATCTGACGGTCCGGATAGATGTTGTTGCCCTGCTTGGTCACGATACCCAACCGATCACCATCCCCGTCGAACGCCAAACCCAGTTCTGCATCGGTACTCTTCAATGCCGCCATCAAATCACGCAGGTTCTCTGGCTTGCTGGGATCCGGATGGTGATTCGGAAAGTTGCCATCGACTTCACTGAACAATTCGATGACCTCACAGCCGATGGCACGAAAAATGTCAGGTGCCGAAGCGCCCGCGATCCCGTTGCCACAGTCGACCACGATCTTGAGCGGACGCGCCAGACGAATGTCCGACACAATGCGCTCCCGATAGGTTAGCGTTACATCCACCGAGCGCACCGAACCACCTGACTTCAGCATCCAGGATTCATCCTCCATCATGGTGCGAATGGCCTGAATATCGTCCCCGTATATAGCGCGGCCGGCCATCACCATCTTGAAGCCGTTGTAGTCCTTGGGGTTGTGGCTGCCAGTCACTTGAATACCGCTGGTACACAGGGTTGTGGCGGCAAAGTACAGCATGGGTGTTGTGACGCAGCCCACATCGATGACATCAACACCCGCCGCCACCAACCCACGCACCAGGGCTGCACTCAAAGACGGTCCGCTCAGACGTCCATCACGGCCGACCGCCACGCTGCGCTCCCCATTTGCCATTGCAATGCTTCCGAAGGCCTTGCCAATGCCCTCGGCCACTTCTTCGGTGACGGTACTGGGAACGACGCCACGAATATCGTAGGCCTTGTAGATCGATGCTGTGACTTTCATGGTGTTTTCCCTTTGTTACTGAATCGTGTATGGATGGTGTCAGCGGCTGCGAATCACCTCTTGATACAGCGCAAGATACTGCTGTGCCGATGCCGACCAGGAAAAATCCTGCGCCATTCCCCGCTGGATCAAGCGACTCCACGCCGCGGGGTTGCGGTAATTCTGGACTGCGTGGTCCAGCGCAAGTCCCAAAGCGGCAGGCGTGGCGTGACCAAACATGAAGCCCGTCGCCGTATCTGCCTGCATCGCCTCATGGGTGGCGTCCATCACGGTGTCTGCCAGGCCACCTACGCGACGCACTATCGGTACGGTACCGTACCGCAGGGCATACAACTGGGTTAAACCGCAAGGTTCAAATCGCGACGGAACCACCATGGCGTCCGCTCCTGCAATGATCCGATGCGCCAACGGTTCATCATAGCCAACCCGTACAGCAACGCGGCCCGGATAAGCCTTGGCAGCGCCTGCGAACGCGGCCTCCAGCACCGGGTCCCCATTGCCTTGAATGACCAACTGCGTACCAGCAGTACGTGCGTCCTCCATCAGACCGGGCAACGCAGTCAGCAGTAAATCCAGACCCTTTTGCGACGTCAATCGGCTGACCACTGAAAACAGGGGCGCAAGCGGGTCGGAGTGCAAACCCATTTCCAGTTGCAATGCTGCTTTGCAGATTGCCTTGCCATCAAATTGGTCGGCGCTGTAATTGGCAGCAATGAAACAGTCCGTCGTCGGATTCCACACCTCGCCGTCAACCCCATTGAGGATGCCGGATACGGCGGCGCCGCGCGCACGTATGACACCGTCGAGACCGCAGCCGAATTCATCGGTGGCAATCTCCCGCGCGTAGTTGGGGCTGACCGTTGTCACGCGGTGGGCATACTTCAAACCTGCTTTCATGAAGGAAAACTGCCCGTGGTATTCCAGCCCGCCAGGCACCATCATGCGAGACGGTAAATGCAGCAAATGAAAGTCATCAACCGGAAATACGCCCTGATACGCCAGGTTATGCACCGTGAAAACCGTCGAAGACGTGGTTACCGGACGACATGCTGTATAGGCGCAGGCCATGGCAGCATGCCAGTCGTGCGCATGCAGCACGTCCGGAGTCCAGCTAGGATCGAAATCTCCGGCAGCAAGGTGTGCAGCAGCCCAACCCAGCAGGGCGAAGCGCTGAACGTTGTCAGACCATTCATTGCCGTCCAAGCCCTGGTAGGGACTACCAGGGCGCTTGTACAAGTACGGCGCATCAATAATGTACGCATCTACACCGCTTCCGACCACCTTGCCGATTCGGATGGTGACCTGACCCGCACCAAAGATGGCACCCACCACACACACAACACTTTGCACCTCTACCCCCTGCACAATGGCAGGCAAGCCAGGCAACATCAGGCGAACATCTGCCCCGGCGCTAATCAACGCTTGCGGCAATGCTCCCACGATGTCGGCAAGGCCACCGGTTTTCACCAGCGGATAGATTTCAGCCGCTACATGCAGGACTTTCATGCTGGAATTTTCTGCAACATTTCGGCAGTCACCAGGGTGATGCCATTCTCGCTGCGATAAAAACGTCGCGCGTCTTCTCCCGCATCCTCACCGATGATCATGCCTTCCGGAATGGTGCAACCACTATCCACCACCACGCGCGTCAATCGTGCACGGCGGCCAACTTTCACACGGTGCAGTAATACCGACCAATTGACTTCAGCATACGAATGAACTCGCACCGTGGAGAACAGCACCGAACGATTCACATGTCCCGAAACGATGCACCCCCCGGAAACAAGCGACTCGATCGCCGCTCCGCAACGGTTACCCGTGTTGTGGACAAACTTCGCAGGGGGGACTTGTGACTGATAGGTCCATATCGGCCAGTGCTGGTCGTACAAGTTCAGCAGAGGCTCTGTCGCTGTGAGATCAATGTTGGCCTCCCAGTACGCATCAATGGTTCCCACGTCGCGCCAGTACGGGACATCCCTGCCATCGGCGACGCAACTCAATTCGAAGGGATGGGCCGCAGCCTGACCATGGCGGACAGCGTTGGGAATGATGTCCTTTCCAAAGTCGTGGCTTGAATCAGGATCAGCAGCGTCACGCGCAAGCTCGCGGTACAGATAGGCCGCATTAAAAATATAGATTCCCATGCTGGCCAAAGACTGGTCCGGACGTCCTGGCATGGGCGGCGGGTTGGCAGGCTTTTCCATGAACTCGGTGATCAAGCTGTTTTCGTCGACCGCCATTACCCCGAAGGCGCTGGCGTCCGCGCGAGGCACAGCGATGCAGGCAACCGTGCATTCGCGGCCTTTATCCACATGGTCCGCCAACATCAACGCGTAATTCATCTTGTAGACGTGATCTCCAGCGAGCACCAGGATGTATTCCGGGTCATAGCTTTCGAGTATGTCGCGGTTTTGATGTACCGCATCAGCCGTACCGGTGTACCAGCTCTCATCGTCGTTACGCTGCTGTGCTGGCATCAGATCAATAAACTCATTCATCTCCGGCTTCATGAAGGCCCACCCATGCTGCAAATGACGCAGCAGGCTGTGCGATTTATATTGCGTGATGACGCCGATGCGACGAATCCCAGAGTTGAGGCAGTTGGAGAGTGCGAAATCTACAATCCGGAATTTGCCACCAAACAGAACTGCGGGTTTTGCACGCCGATCTGTCAAGTTCATCAGCCGACTGCCGCGGCCTCCAGCCAGCACCAGCGCAATGGTACTTTTCGGTAACTCAAGGCCTTGCGCCAACTCTTGCGGTCTCATGGTGTATCCTTTTCGGTTATTACCTCGGGTAAACACCTACATCTTAATGTTTATAGGGCGGTTTCCAAGAGAAATTACCAAAAAGTTACCGCGTGCGAAAATCACCGCCTAGTTTTGCACGTGGTAGGTCTTTGGCTACCGTCAACCCATTTACGAACCCCTTCAAAGGAACGCCTCGTGAGCTCCAGTACACCGATCGCCAAACACGCCCTTGCCGCACAAATTGAGGAGCACTTGCTCAACACGGTGGGCGTTGCTGCTGACAATGCCACGCGTACCGACCTGATGCAAGCCGTGGCCCAGGTCGCGCGTCAGCAACTGTCGCAGCGGTGGGTGGAAACTCAGGCCAAGGAGCGCGCCGAAAAGGCGCGTCGCGTGGTCTATCTCTCGATGGAATTTCTCATGGGACGAACACTGGGCAACGCGCTCGCGGCCCTCAATCTGACCGCTGGCGCCAAACAGGGGTTGGTGCAACATGCACAGACGTTGGAGGATGTCGCCGATCGAGAGCCTGATGCAGCCTTGGGCAATGGCGGCCTGGGTCGCCTGGCAGCGTGCTTTCTCGATTCGATGGCGACGGTAGGCTTGCCGTCCTTCGGCTATGGCATCCGTTACGAGTACGGCATGTTTGCGCAGGCCATCATGAAAGGCGCGCAGGTAGAGTACCCCGACCCCTGGCTGCAGGATGGAACCCCCTGGGAGTTTCCGCGTCCTGATATCGCGTATCCCGTGCGATTTGGAGGCTGGGTTGAGCAGGTTGATGGCATGCCGGTATGGCGTCACGCGGGTGAGGTCGCGGCAAAGGCCTATGACATGGTTGTGCCCGGCCATGGCACTGACCATGTGAGCACTCTGCGGTTGTGGAAGGCAGTCGCACCGGCACACATTGACCTCAGCGCCTTCAACACAGGCGACTATGCCCGTGCCGCCAATGCCAAGAACGAATTTGAGAATATTTCCTGGGTGCTTTATCCGAACGACAGTACGCCTGCTGGCCGCGAGTTGCGCCTCAAGCAGGAGTACTTCTTTGTGGCCGCATCCATCCAGGACCTGATCCGGCGCCACTTTGTCGAAAACCCTACGCTGGATAACCTGGCGGACAAAGTCGCCATTCACCTGAACGACACCCACCCTGCAATTGCAGTGGCTGAACTGATGCGGTTGCTGTGTGACGAGTACCGCATGGAGTGGGATACCGCGTGGGAAATTTGCGGCAAGACTTTCTCTTACACAAACCACACACTGATGCCGGAGGCACTTGAAACCTGGCCGGTGAGTTTGATTCAGCACGTTCTGCCGCGCCACCTGGAAATCATTTTCCGCATCAACAAAGAGTTCCTCGAATTCGCAGCAAGCCAGCGCCCGGGTGACAACGGGTTTCTGGAGCGTCTGTCCTTGATCGACGAGCATGGTGAACGCAGAGTGCGGATGGCCCATTTGTCCGTGGTTGGAAGTCACAAGATCAACGGGGTGTCGGCACTTCACTCCGACTTGCTGGTGCTCACCATCTTTCACGAATTCTTCGAACTGTGGCCGGAACGCTTTACCAACATGACCAATGGCGTCACGCCCAGGCGTTGGCTAGCGCAGGCCAATCCTGGCCTGTCGAGCCTGCTCGACGACACACTGGGGACACGCTGGCGGCTGGATTTGGATCAGCTCAAGGGCTTGCATGCCTTCAAGAAAGACCCGGCATTCCAGGAAAAGTTCATGGCAGCCAAGCGTGCCAACAAGATTCGTCTGGCGTCCCATATCGAGCGCACCACCGGCATCCGCGTGAGCCCCGACAGCCTGTTTGATGTACAAGTCAAGCGCATACACGAGTACAAGCGCCAACTACTCAATCTCCTGCACGTGGTGACCCGGTACCAAGCCATACTCAGCAATCCGGATGCCAAGTGGGTTCCTCGAACGGTCATTTTTGCGGGCAAGGCTGCGTCGAGTTACCATGCCGCGAAGTCCATCATCCGGTTGATTCATGATGTGGGAACGGTGGTAAACAACGATCCCCGAATCGGCGACAGACTCAAAGTCGTTTTCATCCCCAACTACGGCGTTTCTGTGGCAGAAATCATCATGCCTGGAGCCGACCTTTCCGAGCAAATTTCCACCGCTGGCACTGAAGCCTCGGGCACTGGCAATATGAAACTGGCGCTCAACGGAGCGCTTACCATCGGCACTGACGATGGCGCAAACATTGAAATCCGGCAGAACGTGGGTGATGAGAACATCTTCATCTTCGGATTGAAAACTCCAGAGGTGCGTGCGCTGCGTCTGGCGGGCTATCAGCCAATGCGTTACTACGAGTCCATACCGGCGCTCAAGTCGGTACTCAACTCAATTTCTGCTGGCGAGTTCTCGCCGGAAGAGCCCGCACGGTACCGTTCGCTGATGGAATCCCTGCCTTGGGGAGGAGACCACTACTTGCTGCTGGCGGACTACGAATCCTATGTCGCCACCCAGAATCAGGTCGACGAAGTCTACCGTCAACGCTCCGTGTGGTGTGAACGCGCCATTGCCAACGTGGCTGGTATGGGTGTATTTTCATCGGATCGGACCATCCGGGAATACGCGAGTCAGATCTGGAAGATTGAACCATCGCACTGACGCGGGCATCGCACCCAACCTGCCAGACCTTCCAAGAAAGCCACATGTCTCACGCCAACGATATCGAGTTGATTTGCAGCGCCCGCCATGGCGATCCATTTGCAGTTCTTGGACCCCATGCGAGTGGCAAGGGAAAAATGGCAATACGAGGTTTCTTCCCGACGGCGAAATCGGTGCACGTGCTGGAGCGCAGCAGTGGGGCCGCATTGGGCAGCATGAAGAAATTGCATCCCGATGGGTTCTTTGAATTGAAGCTCAATGCCACCACATCGCCGTCTTACCGGCTGGATGTCGTCTGGGACAGTGGAGTCAGCACGGTGCTGGAGGACCCCTACCGGTTTGGACCGGTACTGGGCGAAATGGATGTGTGGTTGCTTGGCGAAGGCACCCACCTGCGGCCCTATGAAATTTTGGGTGCCAACCAGTGCCAGCACGATGGTATCGAAGGTACGAGCTTTGCCGTATGGGCTCCCAATGCGTCTTCCGTCAGCGTTGTAGGTGACTTCAATTTCTGGGACAGTCGGCGCCACCCGATGCGATTGCGCCGCGAATGCGGTGTCTGGGAAATCTTCCTGCCGGGTGTAGGAATGGGCGCCAAGTACAAGTTTGAGATTCGATCGCGCGATGGTCACGTCTTGCCTGCCCGCTCGGACCCCTACGCGCGCCAGGCCGAGTTGCGGCCAGCGACCGCCAGTGTGGTCGCCCCGATGCCCGCACTGCTGCCTTCATCGCCAACGCGACGCGATGCCAACGGATTGAATGCACCCATCAGTATTTACGAGGTCCACCTGGGTTCCTGGCGGCGCGTCGTCGATGCGGCCACCGGAGAGCAACGTTGGCCAACCTGGGACGAAATGGCCCATATGCTCGTCGCATATTGCGAAGACATGGGGTTTACTCACCTGGAACTTCTGCCCATTACCGAGCACCCTTTTGATGGCTCCTGGGGCTACCAGCCAGTTGGAATGTACGCACCGACTTCGCGCTTTGGCAATGCCGATGGTTTCAGTCGATTCGTTGCATGCTGCCACGCTGCTGGCATTGGAGTGATCCTGGATTGGGTTCCCGCGCACTTCCCAACCGACGCACACGGTTTGGGAAATTTTGATGGGACCCACCTCTACGAGTATGCTGACCCTCGGGAAGGGTTCCACAACGACTGGAACACGCTGATATACAACCTTGGCCGCACGGAAGTGCGCAATTTCCTGATTGGCAACGGTTTGTACTGGTTGGAGCGGCACGGGGTCGATGGACTGCGTGTGGACGCAGTCGCCTCCATGCTTTACCGGGACTACAGTCGCAAGCATGGTGAGTGGATCCCCAACAAGGACGGGGGCCGCGAAAACCTGGAGGCGATTGCATTTCTCAAACGAATGAACGAGGTAGTCGGTGCCGAGCGCCCTGAAGCCATCACGCTGGCTGAAGAATCTACAGCATTTCCCGCCGTGTCGCGTCCAACCTATTCTGGCGGACTAGGATTTCACTTTAAGTGGAATATGGGCTGGATGCACGATACGCTGCAATACATCGAGCGCGATCCCATTTACCGTAAACACCACCACGGAGAAATGACTTTTGGGATGGTTTACGCGTTCAATGAAAACTTTGTCTTGCCCATTTCACACGATGAGGTAGTACACGGCAAAGGATCGTTACTCGCGAAAATGCCAGGAGATCGCTGGCAGCAAATGGCCAATTTGCGTGCCTATCTTGGATTTATGTTTGGACACCCAGGCAAGAAACTATTGTTCATGGGCTGTGAGTTCGCGCAAGAGAAGGAGTGGGATCACGACCAGAGTCTGGACTGGCACCTGCTCGATCATCCGCAGCACGCCGGTGTACAGAAGTTAGTGCGGGACCTGAATCACTTGTATAAACGCTGCGGAGCCCTTCACCAGCGCGACTTCAACCCCAGCGGCTTTGAGTGGATAGATCATGCCGACGCCGACCATTCCGTACTCAGTTTCATTCGATACGGTGACGACGCGAGCACGTTCATCGTGGTGGTATGTAATTTCACACCAACGGTGCGACCAGATTTTCGATTGGGTGTGCCTCAGCCAGGAGAGTACCGTGAATGTCTCAATACGGACTCGGCACACTACGGCGGGAGTAATGTGGGTACGCCTTTTGGTAGCACGACTGCAGAACGCCGGAAATGGAACGGAAAATCGCACTCGATCGTACTGACCCTGCCACCGCTTGCCACGGTCATGCTCGAATGGAAAGCCTGAGCAACACCACCCTGTCACCGGGGCGCCCATGGCCCCTGGGTGCAACCTGGGATGGGCAAGGAGTCAACTTCGCCATCTTTTCCTCACACGCGCAAGCGATGGACCTGTGCCTGTTTGACGACGAGGGTTTGGTGGAGCGAGCGCGATTGCCACTGCCCAAACACACTAGCGATGTGTGGCACGGTTACCTACCAGGTGCCAGACCGGGATTGGTTTATGGCCTGCGTACCCACGGACTCTGGAATCCACGGCAGGGCCACCATTTCAACCCCCACAAAATTCTGCTCGATCCGTACGCACGGGAAGTCGTCGGGAGTTTTCAATGGCGCGATGAACATTTTGGATTCAATCGGCAGCAACCCCTTGAAATAGATACCCGCGACAACGCCGCTTGGGCGTTGAAAGCGCGCGTTATTCAGGACGACTTTGATTGGGGGGACGACCATCCTCCCCTGGTAGATCACCAGGACACTGTGCTGTACGAACTGCACATCAAGGGATTTTCGCGTACCCATGCCGCCATACCACAGGAGTCAAGAGGCACCTATGCGGGCTTGGCCCATGAGGCGTCCCTCGCGCACCTACAGGGCCTGGGGGTCAACGCTCTCAGCCTGTTGCCCGTGCATTACGCCCTCAGCGAAGAACGTCTGGCGCAAATGGGGCTTAGCAACTATTGGGGGTACAACACCCTGGCATTTTTTGCCATCAATCCCGCACTGGCTTCGTGCAGCTCCGGATGCAACCCGCGTGACGAATTCCGCAGCATGGTGAAAACGATTCATGCGCATGGCATGGAGGTTCTGCTCGACGTAGTATTCAACCATACTGCCGAGTCCGACGAGACCGGGCCAACGTTGAGTTTTCGGGGATTGGATAACGCCAGTTACTATCGGCTGCGCTCGGACTCCAATGCACTGTATGAGAACCACGCCGGTTGTGGCAATACCCTTGACATTCGCCAGACGCGGGTCTTGCAACTGGTTTTGGACAGCCTGCGCTACTGGGTCAGCGTCATGCACGTGGATGGATTTCGGTTTGATCTGGCCCCGATTCTTGGGCGGGGCGATCACGGATTCGAGCGAGGTGGTGCATTTTTTACTGCGATCGCACAAGATCCAGTGCTCTCTCGCGTGAAGATGATCGCTGAGCCCTGGGACACCGGGCCAGGCGGTTACCAGGTTGGCAGCTTTCCGATGGGATGGATGGAATGGAATGACCGGTTTCGTGATGTCATGCGCAGTTATTGGGTGCGTCACCACGACCATGCGCGCACCCGTGGCGACTTTGCCATGCGATTGTGCGGGTCCTCCGATTTGTACCAGCACCGTCAACGACGTCAGCGCCCTCCCGCCGAGTCGGTGAACTATGTCGTTTCGCACGATGGTTTTACCTTGGCTGACCTGGTAAGTTACAACGATCGGCATAACCTGGCCAACGGGGAGTTCAACCGCGATGGCCAGGGCGACAACCAGAGTTTCAATTGTGGTGAAGAAGGACCTTCACACAATCCGCAGGTCTTGGCGCTACGCTCTCGCCTGCAACGTGCACTATTGGCAACCACGCTTCTGGCGCAGGGAACTCCCATGTTGTGTGCCGGAGATGAACTGGGTCATACCCAGAGTGGCAACAACAACCCCTATTGTCTGGACAACGATACCACCTGGATTCAATGGGCCGACAAGGACACGGATCTGGTGAATTTCACTGCCTGGATCATCTCCTTGCGATGCCAGTTGCTACCCTTTCGCAACCAGTGGTATACGGGCGACACCGATGCACACGGTGTTCCTGACTTGGCTTGGCTACGCTCCGATGGACAAGCCATGGACGGTGATGATTGGAGCCAAACCAGCGACAGTGTGCTGGGTTGCCTGATAGGCCACCCTGGACGCGCAAAATCACCGATAGTCATGCTGTTTAACCCAAGCGGTCGCGACCAGCGCTTTCTTCTGCCGCCAGGCTTATGGCGGGCGGTTCTGGACAGTTCCAAGGCAGATGGTCGACCGAACTGGCAAGGCGCTGGCAGTGCCGATTACACGTTGCCGGCACACAGCCTGACCATGTTGGTAACGGCGGATACTGCGCTGCAGTTGAATAGCCCTCTTTTGACTACCCACACGACAACACCCCGAAACCCATGACACTCCCCCGCGCCAGTGGCATCTTGCTGCATCCCACCTCACTGCCTGGTCCTCATGGTAGTGGCGATCTTGGACCTGCTGCCTACCATTTCGTTGATTGGCTTGTTGGTGCTCGGCAGTCTTTGTGGCAAATCCTTCCTCTCGGAGGCATCGGTCCGGGCAACTCTCCGTACATGAGCAGTTCGGCGTTTGCTGGCAACGTCTTGTTGATCGATCTCAACGAGTTGCAACAGCGAGGCTGGTTGCAATCTGAGGATCTGGTGCCGAACAAGGAATTCCGAGAACAGCAACTTCGATTCGCCGCAGTCTACCCTTGGCGGATTGATCGCCTGAAAAAAGCTGCCAGCACCTTTCTCACCGGCTCGAACCACTCTGACCGGGCTGACTTCGAATCTTTTTGCACTACACAGGCCAGCTGGCTGCAGGATTACGCACTTTTCATGAGTCTGGCCGAATCGCTGAACTGGAAAGACTGGTGTCAATGGAGCCCGGGCTTGGCCAAGCGGGAGCCTCAAGCGCTCAAGCAAGCCACGGCAACGCATGCCCAGGCCATCCATTTCTGGAAGTTCTGTCAGTGGTGTTTCTTTCGCCAGTGGAAGCGCCTGCGCGCCTACGCCAATGAGCGGGGCGTCCGCATTGTGGGAGACATTCCCATCTTTATCGCCTATATGAGTGCCGAGGCGTGGTCGCGTCAGGAACTGTTTGAACTCGATGACACCGGTAGGGCGTACGTGGTTGCAGGCGTACCACCCGACTTCTTTAGTGCGGAAGGCCAGCGTTGGGGTAACCCGCTGTACCGCTGGAGTGTCCATGCTGACGAAGGATACGCCTGGTGGATTGAGCGGGTACGAAGGGTTTTCGATCTGGTAGACATCGTCCGCATTGACCACTTCCGCGGGTTTGCGGGCTACTGGGAAATACCAGCGGAAGAGCAAACGGCTATCAAGGGCCGCTGGTTGCCCGGCCCCGGACCGGCGCTATTCCACGCGATTCGCAATGCGCTCGGAGACTTACCCATCATTGCAGAAGACCTGGGGGTAATTACACCCGATGTCACCGCACTGCGTGACGAGTTCGGCATGCCTGGCATGCGCATCCTGCAGTTCGCGTTTGGGGAAGGCAGGAACGAGGACAGCATTAACCCGTTTTTGCCACACAACTACAACACCAATACCGTGGCATACACCGGAACCCATGACAACGACACGACTGTCGGCTGGTGGGCGGACATACCTCCAGCGATGCGTCAACATGCCAAAGCCTACCTTGGAATCGACGGAAGTGACGTCCATTGGGCACTGATCCGTGCTGTCAGTGCCAGTGTGGCTGATACAGCCATCTTTCCCATGCAGGACGTACTTGGGCTGGAGACTATGCACCGAATGAACCTGCCTGGGCAGCGCTCGGGTTATTGGGAGTGGCGATTTGCCTGGAGCCAGGTGACGCCGAGCCACTCAGAACGCCTGCGTCAATTTGGCACTTTGTACCGGCGCAACGGAACACTGCGGTAGGCGACGCGGAACCACGACCGAACAATAGGCGAGTTCCGGTAAGTGCTAGACTGCCGTCATTCCCAGCCTCTGGATACACACCATGAACCGCTGCCGCAATCCTGTTGGCCAGATCACCCCGTTCCGCCTTGGCGTGGGGCTGCTCATCACCCTGTTGCAGACAACAACTTTGGCCCAGACTGTGGGCCGCCCCATTCCACCCCAGGCGTTGCGTGGCACGCTGGAGATCACACAACCGCCCAACGTGCTGCTAAACGGCAAGCCTGATCGACTATCTCCCGGTGCCCGTATTCGCAGTGACAACAACTTGCTGATACTTTCCGGGACTCTGGTAGGCAGGACGCTGGCGGTTCGCTACGTACGTGAGCCACACGGCCAGATTCACGACGTTTGGATACTTACTGCCACGGAAGCACAGTAGTCGCAACCTGCTTCTCCCTGACCTCGGCCCTGCAGATCTTCCAGGCGTTTTCGGGCTCTAGCGCCCGCAGTGCTTGCGTAAGCCGCTCCTTAATCGATAGCAATCACTATTCTTTCATGACCAAAAAAGTCTTTATAAAAACATTTGGCTGCCAAATGAACGAGTACGACTCGGACAAGATGGCCGATGTACTGGGTGCAGCCCAGGGATACGAACCGACGCAGAATGTGGATGAAGCCGACCTGATTCTCTTCAACACCTGTTCGGTGCGCGAAAAGGCACAGGAAAAAGTGTTCTCGGACTTGGGTCGCGTCAAGCACCTCAAAAAGAAAGGTGTGCAAATCGGCGTTGGGGGTTGCGTGGCAAGCCAGGAGGGTGCCGAGATCATCAAGCGTGCGCCCTACGTGGACGTGGTGTTCGGTCCACAAACGCTGCATCGCTTACCTGAAATGCTCAATGCCCGCAAAGCGCTAAACACGCCGCAGGTTGACATCAGCTTCCCGGAAATCGAAAAATTTGACCACCTGCCTCCAGCCAAGGTCGAAGGCGCTTCTGCATTTGTCAGCATCATGGAGGGTTGTTCAAAATACTGCAGTTACTGCGTGGTGCCCTACACCCGCGGCGAGGAGGTGAGCCGTCCGTTCGAGGACGTGCTGGTAGAAGTGGCGGGGCTTGCCGACCAGGGTGTGAAGGAGGTCACGCTGCTGGGTCAAAACGTCAACGCCTGGCGCGCACCAATGGGCGACACCTCGGATTTTGCCGACTTCGCCACCCTGCTGACCTATGTGGCCGACATTCCCGGCATCGAGCGACTGCGCTACACCACCAGCCACCCCAACGAATTCACGCCCTCGCTGATTGCGGTCTACGAGAAAATTCCAAAATTGGTAAGCCACCTGCACCTGCCGGTGCAGCACGGCAGCGACAAGATACTGATGGCCATGAAGCGCGGCTACACCGCCATGGAGTACAAAAGCACAGTACGCAAATTGCGCGCGATCCGCCCGAACATGGCCATGAGCTCGGATTTCATCGTCGGCTTTCCGGGTGAGACCGATGATGACTTCGACAAGATGATGAGGCTCATCGACGAGATCGGCTTTGACAACAGTTTCAGCTTTATCTTCAGCCCCCGCCCAGGTACACCCGCTGCAAACCTCTCTGACAGCACGCCACACGAAACAAAGCTGCGCCGCCTGCAGCACCTGCAAGCCACCATCAACACCAGCATGGCCTGCATCAGCGACAGCCGCGTCGGAACCGTACAACGTGTGCTGGTGGAAGGTGTTTCCAAACGCGACAGCGGCGAACTGATGGGCCGCACCGAGTGCAATCGCGTGGTCAATTTTGCTGGTCCCTCGCGCCTGGAGGGTCAACTCATCGATGTGAAGATCACCGAGACACGAACTTACACACTGCGCGGTGAAGTTGCGCCATTGCCCTGAATCGCCTCTTTCTCAAGGCCTTTGCTGATGCACCGGGCCAACGATTCGCGATTAAATGGCTTGGAGAGAAAGTCGTTCATACCAGCCGCAGTACAGGCATCTTTGTCCGATTGCATGGCGTTGGCTGTCAGGGCGATGATGTAGGTGTGCTGGTTTGGACCCTGCGCTGAACGAATAAGACGTGCCGCCTCTACGCCATCCATCTCGGGCATTTGCATGTCCATGAGTATCAGGTCGTAGGGTTTGGCTCTTGCCGCTTCTACTGCAAAACGCCCGTTTTCGGCTAAATCGGCGCTATAGCCCAAGCGTGATAGCAGTGCCAGCGCCAACTTCTGGTTCACCGGGTGGTCTTCCACCAACAAGATGTGGGCTGTTGACGGTGCCGCGCTCTTGCTTTGCACTGGCGGTGTCTCGATCGTCGCTTCCTTCCTCGAAATCGCAACGGCGGGCACGATTGGCGTTGTTTTCTGCAGTGGAAGCTGAAACCAGAAACAGCTGCCCTGCCCCTCCGAGCTATCCACACCGATGACACCGCCCATTCCTTCTGCCAACCGCTTGCTAATCGCCAAACCCAGACCAGTTCCACCAAAACGCCGTGTTGTTGACGCATCCACTTGCGAAAAACTGGCAAAGAGGCGCTCTAATGCCTCCGAGGGAATTCCAATGCCTGTGTCCCTGACTTCAAATTTCACCCATGTCCCACTTGGGGAGATACAAATACGCACTTCACCATGATCGGTAAATTTCACTGCATTCCCGGCAAGGTTGAGCAGAATCTGCCTTACACGCAGGCCATCACCCATGAAAGTACCGCCAACCTGAGGATCGAGATCCAGTACCAACTTGATACCTTTCTCCTGCGCGCGAATGTCCAACAGCGTTTGTATGGCGTTTGCGGTTTCCGCTAACGAAAACGGCTTGCTTTCAAACTCCATACGTCCTGCCTCGATCTTTGACAGATCGAGAATGTCATTGATGATGGCCAGCAATGACTCTCCTGAAACCGCAATATTGCCTGCGAACTCACGTTGCTCCGGAGTCAGCGGTGTATCGAGCAAGAGGTTGGCCATGCCAATGACTCCGTTCATCGGCGTACGGATTTCGTGG
Source organism: Rhodoferax sp. (assembly GCA_020048895.1). Lineage (GTDB taxonomy): Bacteria > Pseudomonadota > Gammaproteobacteria > Burkholderiales > Burkholderiaceae_C > Allorhodoferax. Next base: position 38,342 of record JAIFLV010000108.1, read on the forward strand.
CTCATCGTCGCCAGAAACTGTGACTTGGTGGTGTTGGCCTGCTCTGCCGCTTCTCGGGCTACGCGGTTTTCACCGGCAAGACTGAGCAATGACGCTTCGTGTCGCACGCGTGCACGCTCAGTCTGCCAAAAGGACAACAGGAGGACGAGAAACAGAACCGCAAATATAGGAACCAGCCGCAGTAGTAGATCACCGAGTTGTTGTTCTGTGCCAGCAATCTCGCTGGTGCGGTCAGTATAGATTTCCAGGATACCTTCAAGCTTGCCTCCCAAAATCACTGGAACATACGACGACACCAGATTGCGATCGTGAACTTCACCCTGAAAACTCTTGAAGGAGTCCCGAAAAGTGAGCTCACTGACAGATTTTCCCGCGCGCGCAGAGACATACCCCGATGTTTGTGACTTATCTTCTCCGATCTGTCTGGCCTCGGAGGAATACAGGGTCAGCCCCTGAAGATCGAAGATCTTGACTTTGACAACGTCGGTTTTGCGGCTGAACTCTCGCACCGAACTGTCAATGGCATTCACATGGGGGTTATTCCTCGCCACGTCCGGGGTCACTCTTCCCTGCGGCAAGAGCGGTTTAATTTCATGCCATTTCTCTGAAGAAAATATCTCCGTAATCGCCAGATTGGCCGCAGCCGTCGATGAAATGACACTTTCGCGCGTGGTGCGCGACACCAGCTCCCAAGTTGTCAGCAGGGCCAGTGAAATCGCAACCACACTGACCCCGACAAACACCGACAACGCATGCCGCAGGTAAAGATCTTGCAGTGAAACTCTCATAAGGTGTGGGCTTGACCGATCATTATCGACGCCTAAACATGCTCAGGAGTCTATTATCTGGCTCTCCTGGAAAATCAGAACATCGACACATGCATCGACACATGCGAGGAGGCACCAATGCGCGAAACATTCCAAACGCCCGTACAACCCGATGGCAGCACTGCATTGGATGCACTGCAGACGGCGCAGCGATTGCCGTACAGCGATCTGGCCGTGGCAATCAGGAGTCTCTTGACAGATACTTCGGTGCAAGTCCCAGCTCGACTGGTGCAAGGTCTGCCTGGCGGGGGAAGCCTGTTTGTGATGCCTGCGATGGACAACGATACCGCTATAGCCAAGCTCATCACGTGGACGCCAGGCAACGCAGGCACGGGCCTGCCGACGATTCAGGGTGATGTGGTGGTATTTGACATAACCACGGGCGAACGCCGCCTCATTCTGGATGGTCCCACCGTGACGGCGCGACGCACCGCTGCCGTGTCGCTCGTGGCAGCCCAATATCTGGCACTGCCACGGGAGGGTCCGATGCTGATCGTTGGCGCAGGCGTACAGGGCCGCGCGCACCTGGACGCATTTGTGGAGGAGTTTTCGGTCACCGATGTGGTGATTGCTTCCCGCAGTAGGGCAAGCGCTGAAGCATTGTGTCGGTACGCGCATGGTCTTGGCATCCGAGCGCGCACTACAACCTGTCCGAACGAGGAGCTGTCACGATGCTCCATTGTGGTTACCAGTACACCGGCCAATGCCGTTGTACTGGACGCGCCAGTTCTTGACGGTACTTTCATTGCGGCGGTGGGTGCCTTTACCCCGCACATGCGGGAACTTGGAGCTGACCTGTGCCTGCACGTTGCAAACTCTGGCACTATCGTTGTGGACACTCCAGACGCCTGCCATGAAGCTGGCGACCTGTTGCAGGCAGGACTCGACGTGACACTGGTTCCATGCCTGCGTGACGTAGTGAATGGCGCCACCAATGGCAAGCGTGGCCCGGTACTGTTCAAGAGTTGCGGTTGGGCGGGGTGGGACCTCGCGGCCGCACGTGTGGCCATGCGTCGGACGGCCTGAAGCCGTCCTATAAGAAAGGCATCTTGGGCATGCCCTTCATCCCGCCCATGCGCTTCATGAGTTTCATCATGCCGCCACCTTTCATTTTCTTCATCATGTCCTGCATCTGCTCGAATTCTTTGAGCATGCGGTTCACCTCCTGAACATGCACACCGGCACCCGCCGCAATTCGGCGCTTGCGGGTCGCCTTGATGAGTTCGGGCTTGCGTCGCTCCAAAGGCGTCATGCTATGGATGATTCCTTCCTTGCGTTTGATGTCTTTCTCGGCTTTGTCCATATCGACATGCCCCGCCTTGGCAGTCATGGCGGCAGGGAGCTTGTCCATCAGGCTGGAAAGACCCCCCATCTGCTTCATTTGCTGGATCTGCGACAGAAAGTCATTCAGATCGAATCCGGCCCCACTTTTGACTTTGGCCGCCAGCTTCTGTGCAGATGCGATATCGACCCCGGCTGTGACCTGCTCCACCAGCGCCAGAATATCGCCCATTCCGAGAATGCGACCGGCATGGCGCTCCGCATCAAAGACCTCCAGCCCATCGAGCTTTTCACTGGTGCCGGCGAATTTGATCGGAGCGCCAGTAACCTGTCGCACTGACAGCGCAGCGCCACCGCGTGAATCCCCATCGAGTTTGGTAAGAATAATTCCCGTGAGGGGTAAGGTCTCCTTGAACGCCTTTGCGGTATTCACCGCATCCTGACCCTGCATGGCATCCACCACGAAGAGCGTCTCCACGGGTTTCAGCGCGGCGTGCAGCTCCTTGATTTCCTGCATCAACGCTTCGTCAATGGCCAAGCGTCCGGCTGTGTCGACCAGCAATACGTCGAAAAAATGTTTTTTGGCGTAGTCAAGGGCTGCAATTCCGATTTCCAGAGGCTTCTGGTCCGGCGTGCTCGGAAACCACTGTGCTCCCGCTTGTGCCGTCACGGTCTTCAACTGTTCGATCGCTGCAGGGCGGTACACGTCACCCGACACGGTCAGCACCTTTTTCTTGCGTTTTTCAATGAGGAGTTTTGCGAGCTTGGCCGTGGTGGTCGTTTTGCCTGCACCCTGCAACCCTGCCATCAAAATCACGGCAGGCGGCTGCGCAGCAAGATTGATATCGCTGACACCCTCGCCCATGGTGTTTGCGAGTTCCTTGCTGACAATGCTCACCAGTACCTGTCCGGGCTGTAGCGAACCCATGACCTCTTGTCCGAGTGCCTTGTCCTTGACACGCGCAATGAAATCACGCACCACCGGCAATGCCACATCAGCCTCCAGCAGCGCCATGCGAACCTCGCGCAACATGTCGGCCACGTTGCTTTCCGTGATGCGGGCTTGACCGCGCAGGTCCTTGACAAGACGGGATAATTTCTCGGAGAGTGCTGAAGCCATGGGGTGTATTCCGGCGCGCGGAACCTTAAATGAGTACCGGCCTGGGCCGGTTGGGTGCAAAACGCTAAACTGTGCGCATGATTTTAGCCAGTACGCCCCCTGTAACCCTGATGCTGTCGCTTTTGGCAACACTGATGTACGCCATTCCGGCGGTATGGGTCCACCAACTTAGCCGCGCCACATCGCGTAACTTTGTGGCGACCGCCTGGCTTTTGCACGGTGCGATCATCGCCATGGGATTGCTGGGAGACCCTGCGTATTTTGGCTTTGCTCCGGCGCTGTCCGTGACAGCCTGGCTGGTAGCTGCCGCCTACGCGATCGAAAGTCATATTTTTCCCCAGCTTCAAACGCGCTGGACCTTGTGCGGTCTTGGTGCGGCAGCAGTTTTCATAGCCGCCGCATTTCCGGGATCACCCCTGCCGAACACTGCGCCCATTTGGCTGCCGCTGCACTTGGCCTTCGGCGTAGCATCTTACGGTCTGTTTGGGACAGCCGTTGTCCACGCGTGGTTCATGTCGCGTGCTGAAAGCCGGATTCGTCTGGCTGAGGATGCCCATACAGGACTGCCTCTCCTGACCCTGGAGCGGCTTACGTTTCGATTTGTATCGGCGGGCTTCTTGCTGCTGAGCATCACACTTCTGATCGGCTTTTCCTTTGGTGATGCCCTCTATGGTAGACACCAAGCATGGCACCGCGACCACAAGATGGTTTTCTCCTTGCTCGCCTGGGTTACTTTTGCCTCGCTGCTCGTCGGGCGTCGCACATTTGGCTGGCGCGGCAAGCGCGCCACCAAGGTGCTGTACACAGGGACAAGCTTTCTTTTGATGGCCTACGTGGGATCGCGCTTTGTATTTGAGGTCGTCCTGGGTCGTGCACCATGAAGTTTTTGCTGATTTTCGCCATAGTTGCCTGGTTGGCATGGCGTTGGCGATCATCACGCATCCGGTCGCAAATGCGGGCTAAATCGGACAGTGTTGGCGCGCCCACTACCATGCTGTGCTGTGACCGCTGCGGGTTGCACGTGCCCGCGCGCGACACCATCGCGGGCAAATCGGGGGTTTATTGCTGCCAGGAACACCTGCGGCAAGCGGAGCCTTAGATGGCGCTTGGCAATCCAGCGAAGTCCTGGCTTGGCGCGAGTGGCATGGAGTCTTTTGCCGAGCCAGTAGAAGATTCGCAGGAGATGGTGCGTCTATGGCAGGGTTTCATGACGGCGAGGCTGACCCTCGGAGTAGTCTTGGTGATCTTGCAAGCGACCTTGTACACCATCAATCTCAGCAGCAGCACTGCCTTGCTTGCAATCAGTTCCGCCTATTGCGCCAGCACACTGCTAAACAGGCTTTACGCCCATGCCCGCCCATTGGGTAACCGCTTTACGGGCGCTTGGTTTCAATGGGTCGGGGTCGACATACTGGTCTTCCTTTTGCTCCAATCCCTACAGGGTAGTAGCCTCAACTACACGGCACTGTGTGGTCTTCCGATTCTTTTCACTGCAGTTTTAGGTACCCTGAAGCTGGCGCTTGGCACGGCTGCCGGAGTCACCATGTTGCTAATGGGTGGCAACTTGTGGGTCCACCTGGAGTCGCCCGCCAACGCGGCTCCGCTCCTGGCCCAATCCGCACTGAGTGGCGTCGGCTTCTTTGCCATAGCACTGCTGGCGAGCCAAGTCGCGACCCGACTTGCCAGCGAAGGGCAGCGGGCACGAACCAGTCAACTGGCTGCCAGAATCCAGCGCCAGGTCAATGAACTTGTCATCGAGTCGCTGCCGGATGGCGTCCTTATCATTGATGACAAGGGCTGCGTGCGTGCAGCTAACCCGGCAGCCCGCATGTTGCTCGGATCCGATCGGGCACGCATGGCGTCGAACTTCTTCCTTCACGAGGAATCGGGCTGGGCACCACTTCTTAACCTCACGCAAACCAGCGTTATCAGTGGCCAGGGCAGAGAAGAAGACGTAAGCATCAGGCATTCCGGACATGGGCCGCGACGGGTCCGCGCCCGCACGCGTCTGGCATCACCCGAGGGACACGAAGGTGAAAGTCTTTGTGTATTGTTCTTGCAGGACCAGCGTGAAATCGAGGCTCGCCTGCGCACCGAGAAACTGGCCAGCATGGGGCGCATGTCCACTGCGGTCGCCCATGAAATTCGCAACCCTTTGGCGGCGATCACGCAAGCCAATGCATTGCTGGACGAAGATTTGTCTGATCCGCGCCTCAAGAGGCTCACGCTGATGGTCAGCCAAAATGCACGCCGACTGGACCGTATCGTCGAGGATATTCTGAAGGTGTCCCGGGTCCATCCCGAAGAACCGCTGGCGCTGCTGGCGTGCGTGGACCTGCGCGTTGCCGTAGCGCAAATCTGTAGTGACTGGTGCACCCAGATTCCGACCTTGAATCAGCTCGCACTCGATCTTCCTTTGGTGCCTGTGCTGGTACGTTTCGAGGCTGATCATCTGCACCGCGTGCTGGTGAACTTGCTGGACAACGCACTTCGGTATGCCAGCCCTGCCTCAAGGGCAATTCAGCTGAGTTGCAGTGCCGACGAGGATCCCCTGGTCGCCCTGTCGGTTTGGAGCCATGGCGCACCCATGGACCAAGGAGTGGAGCGTCATCTCTTTGAGCCATTTTTCTCTTCGGAGAGTCGATCCACAGGACTGGGGCTCTACATTTGCCGGGAACTCTGCGAACGCCACGGTGCTTCCATCACTTTTCAGCGAGCAACTCGAACGATGGGATCTGAACTGGTGGAAGGCAACGAATTTGTCATCGCATTTTTGCGCACAGACGAAAATCGCCTCTCACTCATTGACAAGGTATCTGCCACGCCATGACCCATGCCGTACAACCCCATGACCTGGGCATCCTGGTGATTGATGACGAACCAGATCTACGCACCTTGTACGAGTTGACACTGCTGCGGGAAGGCTACCGTGTCGAAACGGCGGGAAGCGTCGCAGATGCACGAGCACTCTTGAACCAAGGCCGGTTCTCGGTAGTGATTACCGACATGCGTCTACCCGACGGATTGGGTATTGAATTATTGACGTACCTGAAACAGGCTCAAAGACCGGAGCGCTGCGTCGTCATTACCGCCCACGGGTCTGCCGAAAATGCCGTTGAATCCCTCAAGGCCGGTGCCTTTGACTACCTGACAAAACCGGTGGACTTGAAGCAATTCCGATCCGTCATCGCTTCTGCCGTGCAAGACACACTCGCAGCGGGCAGCGCCGTTCGAACGTCGCCGGCAGCTCATCCTTCACGCGTTATTGAGCATTCAAACGCCGGAGCAATTGCGCTGGAACGCCTGGTCGGCGAATCTGCCGTTATGTGCAGCGTAAAGGAGCGTATTCTCAAAGTTTCGCGCAGTATGGCTCCCGTGCTGGTGCGGGGAGAATCCGGCACAGGCAAAGAACTGGCTGCTCGCGCCTTGCATGCCAACAGCCACCGGTTTGCCGGGCCATTGGTTGCCGTCAATTGCAGTGCCATCCCTGACAACTTGCTGGAAGCAGAGTTCTTTGGCGCCCGCAAAGGCGCGTACACCGGTTCAACGCACGATCGAGACGGGTTTTTCCAGGCTGCAAAAGGGGGAACGCTCTTTCTGGATGAGATTGGTGACCTGCCTTTGGCAATGCAATCCAAGCTTTTGCGCGCCATCCAGGAGCGATGCGTACGGGCGATCGGATCCAATGTGGAGGAGCAGGTTGATGTTCGCATCGTTAGCGCGACCCATAAAGACCTGGCCGAAGAGATTGCGGCCGGACGGTTTCGGCAGGATCTTTTTTATCGCTTGAATGTCATTGACATCTTTGTTCCACCTTTGAGAGAACGGCTGGAAGATCTGCCGGTGCTGTGCGATGCGCTGCTCAGGAAGATTGCACTGGAGGCGAACTGCGCAATCCCGTCCATATCAGAACAGGCCATTTCGCAGCTCTCCAAGCTGCCCCTACTCGGAAATGTTCGGGAGCTGGAGAACCTTTTACATCGCGCCGTCGCGCTGGGCGACGGAGCCGAACTCGATTTGGACGAGGCCATGCACATCGCAAGCCCCCCGGCAGTGCAAATCCAGCCACTGAACCCGGTCAGCACCGCTTGCACCACCGAAACCAGCCTGCCAGATGATTTACAGAATCACCTGGATGCCGAAGAACGGGAAATCCTGATACGCGCGCTGCGGGCAACGGGGTTCAATCGAACTCTGGCAGCCAACCTGCTCGGACTCAGTTTGCGTCAAATACGCTACCGCATCTCGCGCCTGAAAATCGACACGCCCAGCAACCGCGACAGTCCTGACATGTCCTGATGTTTCCGCTACCCGGCGCAATACCAATCGCCTCGTAGACAGGTTCTTCAGCCAATCACAAAAAAAGACCAGAACACTACCCGTAGTGGCTTGCAAGGTCATCACACACCATATATAGTGTGTTCTGCTTTCGCCGTCTGTACAATTATTGATTCCTGCAACGCAGCGGCACTCCCCAGATTACCAACCTGCAAAACGCATTAGCCGAGGTTCGAATGCACTCTGTCGCCAACTTACCATCCCTGTCTTTGAACGCAAATTTGGGGTCCGCAACCGCATCAGATTCAACACACGTGATTAACCCTGTGTTGGCGAATTACCACTTGATTCGCCGCAACGGTGCCGTCGTCCCGTTTGAACCCAACAAGATTGCCGTTGCGATGATGAAGGCATTTCTGGCGGTTCATGGAACCCAGGGTGCGGCCTCGGCCAGTGTGCGGGAAACCGTTGAGGAATTGACGCAACAGGTATTGCGGGCTTTGGTTCGCTCACGCCCCACCGGCGGAACGTTTCACATTGAGGATGTTCAGGATCAGGTCGAACTGGGCCTGATGCGCGGGGGCCACCACGAAATTGCGCGTGCCTACGTTTTGTACCGTGAGCGCCGCACGCAGGAACGCGCCAAAACAACGGCAAAAGCGGCCCCCTCACCTGCGCAATTGCATGTGCTGGAAGGCGGCCAACGCATTGCGCTCGATACGCAGCACCTTCAACTCCTGATTTCCAACGCCTGCGAGGGGCTTGGCGCAGATGTGCGACCCGAACCCATTCTGGCAGAGACCATGCGCAACTTGTACGACGGCGTGCCCATGGATGAAGTCTACAAAGCGTCCATTTTGGCGGCCAGAACGTTGATTGAAAAAGACCCTGATTACACCTTCGCCACCGCTCGCCTACTGTTTCATACGATTGCCCGCGAGGTGTTGGAGCGTGAAGTGTCCCCTGCTGACATGCAGCAGGCTTATGCGGACTACTTTCCTGGTTTCATCAAGAGAGGGGTTGGTGCCGAATTGCTTGACGAACGACTTCTTCAGTTTGACCTGCATCGGTTGGCAGCGGCCCTGCATTCGGAACGGGACTTGAATTTTGATTATTTAGGGTTGCAAACCCTATACGACCGCTATTTTCTTCATGAGGGCAAGACCCGAATCGAATTGCCGCAGGCGTTCTTCATGCGTGTGGCGATGGGCCTGTCTCTCAACGAAATTGACCGTGAAGCACGAGCGATTGAGTTCTATGAGGTGCTCTCCCGATTCGACTTCATGTCCAGCACCCCAACGCTGTTCAATAGCGGGACGTTACGCTCACAACTATCTTCCTGCTACCTCACCACGGTGCCGGACGATCTGGATGGCATCTACGAATCCATCAAGGAAAATGCGCTGCTCTCCAAGTACGCTGGAGGGTTGGGAAACGACTGGACGCGGGTGCGCGCACTGGGCTCGCACATCAAGGGAACCAATGGTGAGTCGCAAGGGGTGGTGCCGTTCCTGAAAGTGGTTAACGATACGGCGGTAGCCGTCAATCAGGGCGGCAAACGCAAAGGGGCTGTTTGCACATATCTGGAAACCTGGCACCTTGACATCGAGGAGTTTCTGGAGCTTCGCAAGAACACGGGCGACGACCGTCGGCGCACACATGACATGAACACCGCAAACTGGGTTCCGGATCTGTTCATGCGACGGGTCATGGAGAAGGGCAACTGGACCCTTTTCTCGCCTTCGAGCGTCCCGGACTTGCACGACAAGTTTGGCGCCAACTTTGAGCGCGCCTACGTAGCCTACGAGGAAAAGGCGGCGCGTGGTGAGATCACCCCCTATCGGACGGTGCAGGCCAGTGACCTGTGGCGCAAGATGCTGACGATGCTGTTTGAGACAGGTCACCCGTGGATTACCTTCAAGGATGCATGCAATGTGCGCTCGCCCCAGCAACATGCGGGAGTCATCCACTCTTCGAACCTGTGCACGGAGATTACATTAAACACCTCTGACACTGAAACCGCTGTGTGCAACCTCGGCTCTGTGAACCTCAAACAGCATCTGAAGAACGGCGGCATCGACCACGACAAGCTGAAGAAGACGGTGGCTACGGCAATGCGCATGCTCGATAACGTCATCGACATCAATTACTACGCCGTGAAGAAGGCGCGCGATTCCAACATGCGGCACCGGCCAGTGGGCTTGGGTGTGATGGCTTTTCAGGACAGCTTGTACGAACTTCGTATTCCGTATGCCAGCGACGCAGCCGTCACGTTTGCGGACCAATCGATGGAGGCCATCAGCTATTTTGCGTATTGGGCATCGAGTGATCTTGCCAAGGAGAGGGGCCGGTACTCGAGCTACAAGGGATCCCTGTGGGACCAGGGCATTCTGCCATTGGATACGCTGGAAATTCTGAAGACTGAGCGCGGGGGTTTTGTGGAAGTGGACCGCACCTCCAGCATGGACTGGGGCGCTCTGCGCAGGAAAATTGCCAGCGATGGCATGCGCAATTCCAACTGTGTCGCAATTGCACCCACCGCGACCATCTCCAACATTATTGGCGTGGACGCCTCCATCGAGCCAAGCTTCGGAAACCTTTCCGTCAAGTCCAATCTCTCCGGAGAGTTCACCGTCATCAATGGCTATCTGGTACGCGATCTCAAGGCATTGGGGCTCTGGGATGACGTGATGGTGATGGACCTGAAACATTTCGATGGTTCGCTCAGCCCGATTGACCGTGTACCACGGGAGATAAAGCAGTTATATGCCACGGCGTTCGAAGTCGAAACACAGTGGCTTGTGGAAGCTGCAGCGCGTCGCCAAAAGTGGATTGACCAGGCACAGTCTCTCAACATCTATATGGCTGGCGCATCGGGAAAGAAGCTGGACGAAACCTATAAGTTGGCCTGGTTGCGGGGTTTGAAAACCACGTACTACCTGCGCACCATGTCGGCTACCCACGCCGAGAAATCGACCGTTACAGCGGGGAGACTCAACGCCGTCTCTTCTGGTAATGATGGGCCTGGCTCCGTGCGCACCTCCAGCGCGCTCGAAGCTGCCGCGAAGGCGGCACAGACACAGATCGAACTTGCAGGCATTGCTGCAACAGACATCAAGTTCTGCGGTGTCGACGACCCCACTTGCGAATCCTGCCAGTGATCAACGCCGGCACTTACTGCATGGCGCGATGCTATGACACAACACATCGTGGCCACGCAATGCAGGATTGCTTTTCATTTCATTTCGCTGCTCTCATAATCCACTGATCGGAAACCCCTATGTTGTCCTGGGACGAAGAAGTCAAGCCCACCTCGCTGCCAAATTTCTCGCGCATACCGACAGAAAAACTGTCCGTGGTGTTGGACAAGCCACCCCTGCTGTCGGCGGCACCACGCCGTATGCGTGCATCGGACAAGCGCATCATCAATGGTGAGACCGACGTCAACCAGCTTGTCCCGTTCAAATACAAGTGGGCATGGGAGAAATACCTGGCCAGCTGTGCCAATCACTGGATGCCCCAGGAAGTCAACATGACGCGCGACATCGCGTTGTGGAAAGACCCCAATGGCCTGACAGAGGATGAGCGTCGCATCATCAAGCGCAATTTGGGATTCTTTGTTACCGCCGATTCGCTGGCGGCGAACAATATCGTACTGGGCACCTATCGGCATATCACCGCACCCGAATGCCGGCAGTTTTTATTGCGCCAGGCCTTTGAGGAAGCAATACACACGCATGCTTACCAGTACATCGTGGAGTCGCTGGGACTCGATGAGAGTGAGATATTCAATGCGTACAACGAAATTGAGTCGATCCGGAACAAAGACCAATTCCTGATTCCGTTCATTGAGTCCATCATGGACCCCAACTTCAAGACCGGAACCCCGGAAACCGATCAAACCCTGCTGAAGTCGCTGATTGTTTTCGCCTGTCTCATGGAGGGACTGTTCTTTTACGTCGGGTTCACACAGATTCTTGCCCTTGGTCGCCAGAACAAGATGACAGGCGCCGCCGAGCAGTACCAATACATCTTGCGTGATGAGTCCATGCATTGCAACTTTGGCATCGACTTGATCAACCAGTTAAAGCTTGAAAATCCGCAGTTGTGGACGGCTGCATTCAAGGCAGAGATCAGGGATTTGTTTGAGCGGGCCGTTGAACTTGAATACCGTTACGCGGAAGACACCATGCCACGTGGCGTTTTGGGGATGAATGCGTCCATGTTCAAGGGTTACCTGCGCTATATCGCGAACCGCCGTGCAACGCAAATAGGCCTGGATGCTTTGTACCCGAATGAGGAAAACCCATTCCCCTGGATGAGTGAGATGATTGACTTGAAGAAGGAACGTAACTTCTTTGAAACTCGCGTCATCGAATATCAGTCTGGTGGGTCTCTTTCCTGGGACTGATCTGCGAATATGTTTTCTAGAATTTCATCCATCCCGTCGATTGCTGCATCGGCATTGCTGGTTGGATGTTCCCGAGTTCATGCTGCTGGGGTTGATCCCAACACCATGAATCGCTTCTTGCTCTCCAACTTGCAAGAAGTGCTCTTTGTTTATTGATCAAGGAGAAGATGATGGCAACTGCAAAAAAACCGGCCGCAAAGAAGGCCGCTCCCGCAAAGAAAGTAGTGGCGGCTAAGAAGGCTGCACCAGCTAAGAAGGCTGCACCGGCTAAGAAGGCTGCACCGGCTAAGAAGGCTGCACCGGCTAAGAAGGCTGCACCGGCTAAGAAGGCT
>JAIFLV010000068.1 GCA_020048895.1 Rhodoferax sp.
GGCCGCAAGGAAATTGCAGAGGCAGCCTACCGGCAGATGATGGAGTTGCCGTACTACAACAGCTTTTTCCAGACCACCAACGTGCCGGCTACCCGCCTTGCCGCCAAACTCGCCTCATTGGCGCCCGATGTGGGTGACCGCAGTTTCAATCACGTATTCTTCTCGTCCAGTGGCAGCGAGAGCAACGATTCCAATGTGCGTATGGTGCGCAGGTACTGGGACCTGCTGGGTCAGCCTGAGCGCAAGGTCATCATCGGTCGCATCAACGGCTACCACGGCAGCACCATGGCGGGCGCTTCGCTGGGGGGCATGAGCGGCATGCACGCCCAGGGCGACTTGCCAATCCCCAACATCACCCACATAGAGCAACCGTATTTCTTTGAAAATGGCAATCCCGGAGAAAGCGCCGACGCATTTGGTGTGCGTGCAGCGGGCTGGCTGGAGGCCAAAATTCTGGAACTGGGGGCCGAGAAAGTCGCAGCGTTCATCGCCGAGCCCGTGCAGGGCGCAGGAGGGGTGATTATTCCGCCCGCGACCTACTGGCCCGAGATTCAGCGCATCGTCGACAAATACGGCATTTTGCTGGTCAGCGACGAAGTGATCTGTGCTTTTGGGCGGCTGGGGCATTGGTTTGCCTATGAAAAGTTCGGCTACAAACCCGACCTGGTCACCTTCGCGAAGGCCGTCACGAGCGGATACGTGCCGTTGGGCGGCGTCATGGTGGGTAACCGGGTGGCGGATGTTCTGATCGAGAAAGGGGGCGAGTTCAACCACGGCTACACCTACAGCGGGCACCCGGTAGCGTGCGCAGTGGCGTTGGCCAATCTGGACATCATGGAGCGCGAACAGTTGCCAGCAAGGGTGCGCGACGACATTGGCCCCTATTTGGCAGCCCGTTTTGAGGAGCTCAAAAGCCACCCATTGGTAGGCGACGCGGAGACCTGCGGCTTCGTGGGGGGGCTGGTTCTGGTGAAAAACAAGGCCACGCGTGCGCGTTTTGATCCTGATCTGGGGGTCGGAATGGTTTGCCGCGGCCACTGTTTTGGCAACGGTTTGATCATGCGAGCCGTGGGGGACCGTATGATTATTGCTCCGCCGCTGACCATGACACATGCACAAATCGACGAAATGATGGGCTTGATCGTCAAGTGCCTTGACTTAACGCATGCCGATGCCCGCAAGAACGGCTGGTTGGCATAGGGATTGCGTGTAGTTTGAAGCAGCCTTTTTTCCAGTAGCATCTTGGTGCGACTTGCTGGCGTGTGGGGCACGGGTTTTGTTTCTTGTTTTTTTGAACACTAGGAGATTAAATTGGTCACTGCTTTGAAGAAGAACTGGATGGGCGCGCTCCTGGGTGGGCTTGCGCTGGCGAGTTTGGCGGCTTTTTCGACGACTGCAGTGGCGCAGGAGGAAAAGGTCCTCAATATTTACAACTGGTCCGACTACATTGCCGAAGACACCATTGCGAATTTTGAGAAGGAAACCGGCATCAAGGTGCGTTATGACACCTACGACAATAACGAGATCCTGCACGCCAAGCTGGTAGCCGGCAAAACAGGGTATGACATTGTTGTGCCTTCTTCCACCTTCGCCCGGCTGCAGATCGACGGTGGCCTGCTGACCAAGCTCGACAAGTCGCAATTACCGAATTTGAAAAATCTGGACCCGGACATCCAGGCGCAGATAGCCAATATTGATCCGGGTAACCAGCATCTGGTGAACTGGCTGTGGGGTTACACCACCATTGGCATCAACACAGCCAAAGTAAAGGCTGCGCTCGGCTCCGAGCCGATGCCAGCCAATGTATGGGAATTGTTTTTCAATCCCAAGTACATCAGCAAACTCAAGAGCTGTGGTGTGTCGGTGCTGGACAGTGCCACCGAAGTTATGCCTGCTGCCCTGCATTACCTTGGGAAAGACCCCTTCAGTAAGAACGCAGCCGATTACCAGGAAGCCGCGGCCCTGCTAAAGTCGATTCGCCCGCACGTGACGCTGTTCAGTTCTTCGGGCTACATCAACGATATGGCCAGTGGCTCCATCTGCATGGCTTTGGGGTGGAACGGGGACATCAATATCGCGCGCAAACGGGCCATTGAAGGAAAGACGGGTCAGGATGTGGTGGCGTTCGTGCCCAAGACCGGTGGCCTGCTGTTCTTTGACATGATGGCCATTCCGGCAGATGCCGCACACCCGAAGAATGCGCATGCGTTCATCAACTACATCATGCGCCCCGAAGTGCACGCGGGGCTCACCAACAAGGTGAATTACGCCAATCCGAACAGGGAGTCGCGCAAGTTCATCAATCCTGAGGTCTCCAAGAACCCATCGGTGTTTCCCTCCAGTGCAGAGATGGCTGTGATGGTGGCCCCCAAGGCGCTGACCAATGACGTGCGACGTCTGGCCACGCGGACCTACACCGGATTCAAGACCGGCCTGTAAGCCGCACTTCTACCCAGCGAAGGGCCTATTCTGGTGGCAACCGTTTCGAACTCCAAGCCAGCGGCAACGAACCCGACCCCCGCCGCCGGGGCTCCGTTTCTTCAAATCAAACGCGTCGTCAAGAAATTTGACGATGTGTTTGCGGTCGATGAGGTGACACTGGACATTCAGAAGGGCGAAATATTCGCCTTGCTGGGTTCTTCCGGGTGCGGCAAATCTACGTTGCTGCGCATGCTTGCCGGGTTTGAGACGCCCACTTCCGGGCAGATTTTGCTGGCAGGGCAGGATATCGTGGGGCTCACGCCGTACCAGCGCCCTATCAACATGATGTTTCAGAGTTATGCATTGTTCCCGCATCTGACCGTGTGGGACAACATCGCATTCGGGCTGCGTCGAGATGGTATGCCCAAAGCGGAAATCGAGGAACGCGTAGGCCAGATGCTCGATCTGGTGCAGCTCAAGGCCTATGCGAAGCGCAAGCCCCACCAATTGTCTGGCGGCCAGCAGCAGCGGGTGGCTCTTGCGCGCAGTCTTGCAAAACGACCGAAACTATTGTTGCTTGATGAACCATTGGGCGCGCTGGATGCCAAGCTGCGTGAGCGCACGCAGCTGGAACTGGTGGGAATCATTGAGCAGGTCGGGGTTACCTGCGTGATGGTGACGCACGACCAGGAAGAGGCCATGACCATGGCCACGCGCATCGGGGTGATGAGCGAGGGCAAGATTTTGCAGATTGGCAAGCCCGAAGAGATCTACGAGACGCCCAATTGCCGCTTTGTTGCTGACTTCATTGGCAGTGTCAACCTGTTCAAGGGCACGCTGGAAGTGGATGAACCCGACCACGTGGTCATTGCATCACCCGAGTGCAAACACTATGTGAGTCACGGTATTACCGGGACCGAGGGGATGGCAGTGCACGTTGCGGTGCGTCCGGAAAAAATGGACATTCAGCTGACCGCCCCGAGTGACAAGGAGCGTGAATCGCTTGCCGAAGTGGGATTCAACGTGGCCCAGGGCGAGGTGAAAGATATCGCCTATCTCGGCAGCCTGACCACCTACCACGTCAAACTCGACAGCGGTATGGTGGTCAAGGTGACGCATACCAACGCTGCTCGCCGCGAAACCGCCCAACTCACCTGGGGTGACAGGGTGTTCGTGTGGTGGTGGGGCAGCGATGTGGTGGTTTTGACGCAGTAAGGGCACATGGCAAGCACTGCGCTACGAGGCGCTTCCCTTTACGACAAACTCACTGGGGCTTGGGGCCGCACCGCAGTCATTTCGGTTCCCATGGTGTTTCTGCTGCTGGTTTTCCTGCTGCCTTTTCTGGTGGTATTCAAGATCAGCCTGTCCGAGATGGATGTGGTCTTTTTCAAGGACGTGCTGGTCTGGAAAGACGATGTCATTGCCATCACCGTCCGGTTGGGCAACTACATCAGCCTCACGCAGGACTCGTTGTACCTGGAGACCTATCTCAGCTCGATCAAATTTGCCGCCATTACGACAGGCGTGTGCCTGTTGATTGCCTATCCGTTTGCGTACTTCATGGCGCGCAGTCCAGCCGATTTGCGCCCTGCGCTGTTGATGCTGGTGATGCTGCCGTTTTGGACGTCTTTCCTGCTGCGCGTGTATGCCTGGAAGATGCTGCTCGCTGACAGTGG
The DNA here is from genome assembly GCA_020048895.1 of Rhodoferax sp. Lineage (GTDB taxonomy): Bacteria > Pseudomonadota > Gammaproteobacteria > Burkholderiales > Burkholderiaceae_C > Allorhodoferax. The sequence goes on from JAIFLV010000068.1 coordinate 4,098, forward strand.
CGTATTCAACAATATGGCGATGGCGATGGGGTTGATTGATGAGCCCATCAAGATGATGAATACGCCATTTTCACTGGTGCTGGGCATGGTGTACACCTATGTCCCGTTCATGATCTTGCCGCTGTACGCCAACTTGGTGAAGATGGACCTTCGGCTTCTGGAAGCGGCACTCGACCTGGGCGCGACGCCATGGCAGGCTTTCTGGCGCGTGACGGTGCCTCTGTCCAAGAGCGGCATCATCGCCGGCTCCATGCTGGTTTTCATCCCGTGTGTTGGTGAGTTTGTGATTCCCGAACTGCTGGGCGGCCCGCAGACACTCATGATCGGGCGCGTGCTGTGGGACGAATTTTTCAGTAATAACGACTGGCCGATGGCGGCAACCGTTGCCGTGGTGATGGTGCTGTTGATCATTGTTCCGCTGGCCCTGTTCAACAAGTATCAGGCGGAGAGTTCGACGGGAGGGCGCGCATGAAAATGACAGCCGGTGCCTGGACGTCAAAGCTGTGGATGGGAGCGGTTTTCCTGTTCCTCTATTTGCCCATCGTGACGCTGATCATTCTCAGCTTCAATGCCAGTCCGATGGTCACCACCTGGGGAGGGTGGTCGCTGCGCTGGTACAAGGAATTGGTTCACGATACGGAAATCATCAACGGTTTCATGCTGTCTTTGCAGATTGCTTTCCTCACGGCGTGCTCTTCCGTGATTCTGGGCACTTTGGCGGCGTTGTCTTTGCATCGGTTCAAGCGTTTCCCGGGGCGCACGCTGTTCGCAGGAATGGTCAATTCGCCATTGGTGATGCCGGAAGTCATCATTGGTCTGTCGCTGCTGCTGATGCTGGTGTCCGTGCAGCGCCTGTTCGGATTTCCTGATCGCGGCATTGGCACCATCTGGCTGGGGCACACGTTGCTGGGCATGGCTTACGCCACGGTAGTGGTGCAGTCACGGTTGCAGGAGATGAGTCCCAGCCTGGAAGAGGCCGCACAAGATCTGGGCTGTCGTCCCCTGCAGGTTTTTTTCCTTATCACGCTGCCGCTTATTTCGCAGGCCATCGGCTCGGCCTGGTTGTTGACTTTTACGCTGTCGCTAGACGACGTGGTGTTGTCGGCCTTTCTGTCCGGCCCGGGTTCGACCACCATGCCGATCACGATTTTCAGCCGCGCCCGATTGGGTCTGAGTCCCAGCGTCAATACGGTTGCAACCCTCACCGTAGCAGTCGTGAGTGTGGGCGTGTTGGCAGCCAGCATCTGGATCGCCCGGGCGGAGCGACGACGGGCCGCTGAAATGGCCGCTGCGTATCGGGCCGCGTGAGTTTTTGTAGGTTTTGTGTCGATTTCATTCAGGAGAATTTAATGAGCTTTCAACGTAAATTACTCGTGGTCGCAATGGCCAGTGTGTTGCCATTGGCAGCCGCGCACGCACAGTCGGCTGCAGACCTACAGAGAGAGATTGCGGCTTTAAAGGCGCAGCTTCAAGCGCTGCAACAAAAGGTGGAGGCACTGGGCGCTGCGCCGACGGGTCCGAGTGTTTCTCAACAAATTACCCGAATCGAGCAAAAGCAGGAGTTGGCTGAAACCGCAATGGAAGAATCTGGTTTCAAGGGGTTGAAAGTCAGCGGGATGATGGAGGCTTCGTACCTGACGGATGATGTGGGCAAGGCCAATACCTTCGGCGCTGGCGATGGCAACGGTGGCACTGCGATGCTCGAATTCACCAAGACTACCGAAGACGGAGAGGGCGTGAACTGGACCTTGCGCCTGACCCCTGGTGCTGCCAGTCTGGTGCACGAAGCGACCGTGTCCTACGGTTTGGGCAATGGCCATCGGATCGTGGGTGGTTTGATCCCGGACTACCAGGGCTATGAGGGCACTTTCGCTCATCAGAACCTTCTGCTGACCCATAACGCACTGTTTGATCTGGCGGGACCAGCCAGCTATGCCGGCTTGGGAATGTCCCACGAAATCGGGGACGTTACTGCCAAATGGATGCTTGGAAACATTGATGGCGCGGGTGAGACGGATGCCGGCGGTGTCTACAAGCCGACGACAGGGCTGGCTTACCGCCTGG
>JAIFLV010000028.1 GCA_020048895.1 Rhodoferax sp.
ATCATCAAGTTGCAGGTGCCGTTTGCACCCGGTGGCACCACCGACATCATTGCCCGTACCATCGCCGACCCGCTGGGCAAGGCGCTGGGCCAAAGTGTGGTGGTGGAGAACAAGGCAGGTGGTGGCGGTGTGGTGGGCGCCAATGAGACCGCCAAGGCAACACCCGATGGTTACTCGCTGGGCATGGCCACGGTGTCGACCACGGCTGCAAATCCGGCCATCAATCCGAAGATTCCCTACAACCCGCTGACCGATTTCACGCCCATCATCAACGTGGCGGCTACACCCAACGTCATTGCGGTGCATCCCACTTTTCCAGCCAAGGACTACAAGGCGTTTCTTGCGGAGATCAAGGCCAAGCCTGGCGCCTACTCGTACTCATCCTCGGGCACCGGCGGGATCGGGCATTTGCAGACCGAGTTGTTCAAGAACCTGACGGGTGCGTTTGTGACGCACATTCCCTACCGGGGCGCCGGTCCGGCGCTCAATGACACGGTGGCCGGCCAGGTCGCCATGATTTTTGACAACCTGCCGTCGGCGCTGCCGTTCATTCAGGCTGGTCGCCTGGTTCCTATCGTGGTGGCTGCCCCGCAGCGTCTGTCTCAGTTGCCCAATGTACCGACGTTCAAGGAAATGGGGCTGGAGCCCGTGAACCGCATGGCGTTCTACGGCATTTACGGCCCCAAGGGCTTGCCCAAGGAAGTGGTCGACAAGATCAATGCCGCGGTACGTAAAGTGCTGGAAGACCCGGCGGTCAAGAAGCGCATTGAAGACACAGGCTCCATCATTATTGGCAATACGCCAGAGCAGTTTTCTGCGCAAATCAAGGCAGAGTATGACGTCTACAAAAAGGTGGTGGACAGCGCCAAATTGCGTCTGGAATGACACCGGCGGCCGGTCAGCCAGGCGCGGAATCTGTTGATGCGTTTGTAGATGCGCTGTGGCTGGAGGAGGGGCTGGCGAAAAACACATTGCTGGCCTATCGCCGGGATTTGTTGATGCTGGCGGCTTGGCTTGGGCAGCAAGACAAAACTTTGCAGACCGCCACCGAGGTCGATTTACAAAGTTTTTTTGCCCGGCAACACGCCGTCACCAAGGCTACTACGGCCAACCGTCGCCTGACGGTATTCAAGCGCTACTTTCGTTGGGCACTGCGGGAGCATCACATTGCCGCTGACCCTACGCTCAAACTCGAGGCTGCCAAGCAAGCCTTGCGCGTTCCCAAGACCTTGACCGAAGCACAGGTTGAGGCGCTTCTGGCGGCGCCGGATACGTCACTGGCGCTCGGGGTGCGCGATCGCACCATGCTGGAGTTGATGTATGCCAGCGGTTTGCGCGTCAGTGAGTTGGTAACGCTCAAGATCGGCAATCTCAATGTGAATGACAACGTTCTGCGCGTACTGGGCAAGGGCAACAAGGAGCGGCTGATTCCGTTTGGCGAAGTCGCTTGCCAGTGGCTGCGCAATTATCTTGCGCACCCGCGCAACGAACTCTTGGCGGGCGCGCAGACCGACGATCTTTTCGTCACGGTGCGTGGCAGCTCGGCGGGTAGCGCCATGTCGCGCGTGATGTTCTGGATGGTGGTGAAGAAGTACGCATTGGCCGCTGGCATTCGCTCTCCCTTGTCGCCGCATACCTTGCGCCATGCATTTGCCACCCATTTGCTCAACCACGGTGCCGACTTGCGCTCGGTCCAGATGCTGCTGGGGCATGCTGACATTGCCACGACGACGATCTACACGCATATTGCCCGGCAACGGCTGGCGGCGTTACATGCCCAACACCATCCGCGCGGCTGACCGGCCCCGACAGGTTGTGGCCTCAGGAAATATTCCATTTCAAAATCATTTGTGTCTAGGCGTGAAGCCGAAGGCAGTGCTGTAGCACGACAAGGCTGAGCAACAACGACACGGATGACTTGGACATGGAATTACTGCCCAAAACTTTCAGCCCAGGCCAAGGCTTGCAGATGGGCCCAATTGACCTGGTTGCTGCTCAGTGCCAGGCCATTGGCAGCGTTGGCAAATGCAGCGTCATCGCCCGTTTCGCAAGCAACGGTCAGCTGCAGCAACGGGGCCAGGGGGCCGCTGTTCGTCAGCAACGCTTGCGTCACCGGTTCAGGCAAGGCAATGCTCGCCAGGGCAGCCTGCATCGGCATACCCAGCATGGTGTCGAGCATGGAAAACACGCCGGTGACAAATGCGTTGTCAGCCTCTTCCGGGGCCAGCAGTTCCGCCGCCAGCAACTCCATGAGCCGGCCCCGCACGACTGCCGTGGCGCCCACCGCAGGCGGTGTGTCGCCCGCCTTGGACGTGGTCATCAGGAGTGCTGCCCATTTGAACAGGCGGTTAAGACCCAACAGCATCACCGCATGGCGAAAGGAGGTCACTTCGCTGCGCGCACCAAACCCTGCCGAGTTGATAAACCGCAGCAAATTGAATGACAGCGTCGGGTCCCGTTTGAGAACCTCCTCAATTTCATCGGTACTGGCTTGTTTGCGAACCAGGTTGATCAGTTGCAGGATATTGGCCTGTGCCGGGCGCACGGTTTGCCCTTGAATCAGCACAGGTTTGGCAAACCAGTACCCCTGGAACAGTCCGACACCGAGCGCCGAAAGAAAGGCAAACTGTTCGGGGGTTTCCACTTTCTCCGCTATCAGTTTTGCTTTTGACTTCGCCTGCGCCAACTTGACGAAGGAGGTTGCCGTGTCGGGTTTGAGTATCGAAAGGTCGAACTTGATGAAGGTGGCCAGTGGCAGCCAGTGCTCGTAGGGGCGGGTCAATACCGAGTAGTCAAAGGCAAGTCCAAAGCCGCGTTTCCTGACCGCCTGGAGGCTTGGTAGCCGAGTCGCAATCTGATCCAGCTGCGCAATGCCCAGCGGCGGGATTTCGAGAACGACCCGCTCGGGAGAAATCAGATCGAGATGCCCGCCTGCCAGACTGTCCAGTGTGCAGTTGATGAAGAGGTGCTTGCCGCCCATCGGTGCTTCACCTTCGGACAGCGACAGCAGATTGAAAAGCATTTGTGCATCGCTAGCGGCGGTATGGGCCTCGGCCGAGACAGTGCGGTCGTAGAGCTCGTAGCCAAAGAGCGCGCGCTCTTTGTCAAGGATGGCCTGTCGAGCCACGATAGTCGTCATGGTTGCATTGCTAGGGGCAGGGATGTTGGCAGGCTCAGTCATGACATGTGGTGCGAAGCTGGGCACCCATTCTAGGCGGGACAGCAATACTGGTTTTGGTAGTGCGTGTAGCGAAGTACGTCGCCGCACGTCCATTGACACCCATATTTCGCTATGTAAAAACTAGTTTCATTTAGTTGCAACAACCCGTTTTGAGGTTGATTCACATCAATACTTCAGGCGCTGGAAGGCGAAAAATCAGCCGCTTCTACCAACCAAGAAAGTGACACCAGATGTTGCAAATTCGAATTCACGGACGCGGCGGCCAGGGCGTGGTGACCGCAGCAGAGATGTTGTCCGTTGCGGCCTTCGAGCAAGGCCGCCATGCACAGGCGTTTCCCAGCTTTGGCTCTGAGCGCACCGGCGCGCCGGTGGTGGCCTTTTGCCGGATTGACGACAAGGAAATTCGGTTGCGCGAGCCCATTCTTGCGCCCGATGTGCTGATCGTGCAGGACCCCACGCTGCTGCACCAGGTCGACGTCTTCCAGGGACTGAAGCCCGATGGCTTCGTCCTCATCAATACCAAGCGCACCTTTGACGAACTGGGCCTGGCCGACATCAGTGCACGGTTTCGCCATGAGCGTCTGACCACGGTTCCTGCAACCGAGATCGCCATGAAGCACATTGGCAGGCCGTTGCCCAACGCGGTGCTGCTCGGGGGGTTTGCGGCCCTGTCAGGCCTCATTACCCTCGAAGCAGTTTCGCATGCAATTGGTGAGAAGTTCACTGGCAAAGTGGCTGACGGCAACATCGCAGCCGCTGCGGAAGCCTACGACTATGTGAAGCGCGAAATGGAGGAACTGTCCCATGCTTAAACAGATAGAAGGCTCCCATGCCGTTGCAGAAGCGGTGGCGTTGGCTAGGCCCGAGGTGATTTGCGCTTATCCCATTTCTCCACAGACACACATTGTGGAAGGATTGGGCGAACTGGTGAAGGACGGTACGTTGAATCCTTGCGAGTTCATCAACGTTGAAAGCGAATTTGCCGCGATGAGCGTGGCTATCGGTTCGTCCGCGGCCGGTGCACGCACCTACACGGCCACGGCCAGCCAGGGCTTGCTGTTCATGGCCGAGGCGGTTTACAACGCGTCGGGCTTGGGTTTGCCGATTGTGATGACCGTGGCTAATCGTGCCATCGGTGCACCCATCAATATCTGGAACGACCACAGCGACTCCATGAGCCAGCGCGACTGCGGCTGGATCCAGCTCTTTGCCGAAAGCAACCAGGAGGCAGTGGATTTGCATATCCAGGCGTTCAAGCTGGCCGAAGAACTTTCCATGCCCGTGATGGTGTGCATGGATGGCTTTATTCTTACCCATGCCTACGAACGGGTCGATGTGCCCAGCCAGGCGGATGTGGATGCCTTCCTGCCTCCCTACGAGCCGCGCCAGGTACTTGACACGGCGGAACCGGTGTCCATTGGTGCCATGGTCGGCCCCGAGGCATTCATGGAGGTACGTTACCTGGCCCACGCCAAGCAACTCATGGCACTGGACGTGATTCCACGCATCGCCGACGAGTTCGCCGCACGTTTTGGGCGCAACTCCGGTGGCCTGATTCGCACCTACATGACCGACGACGCGGAGACCATTGTCATCGCGCTGGGTTCGGTGCTGGGTACACTGAAGGACACCATCGACGAGATGCGTGCCGACGGTATCAAGATTGGCGTGCTGGGCATTCAGTCTTTCCGACCTTTCCCGATTGCTGCGGTGCGTGCAGTGCTGCAGGGTGCGAAGAAATTTGTCGTACTGGAAAAGAGTTTTTCCGTGGGCCTGGGCGGCGTGGTGTCGACCGACGTGCGTCTGGCCATGACTGGCATTGGTTTGAAGGGTTACACAGTGGTAGCCGGCCTGGGCGGGCGCTCGATTACCAAGGCATCACTGCACCGCACGCTGCGCGAAGCCATTGCTGACACGCTGCCCCAGTTGACGTTCATGGACCTGGATTGGCGCATTGTCAATCGGCAACTGGAACGCGAAACACAGATTCGGCGTAGCGGTCCGATTGCTGAAAATCTCTTGCGCGATGTGGGCGCAGTTGCATCCAAGGTGGCCTGACATGACACAAACAATCAAGTTTTACCAAACCGGTACTTTCACCGTCGGCAATCGTCTGCTCACCCCTGAGCAGCGGTCCGTACAGGCTTCCGAGGAACGCACCAACTCCATCAACTCCGGGCACCGGGCCTGTCAGGGTTGTGGCGAGGCTCTAGGCGCCCGCTATGCGGTGGACGCGGCCATGCGCGCGACCAATGGGCAGATCATTGCTGCCAACGCCACGGGCTGCCTGGAGGTGTTTTCTACCCCCTATCCGGAGACCTCCTGGCAATTGCCGTGGATTCACTCGCTCTTTGGCAATGCGGCCGCAGTGGGGACGGGTATTGCTGCCGCGCTGAAAGTGAAAGCGACCAAGGCTGGCAAGCAGTTGAGTGATGCACGCGTGATTGCCCAGGGCGGCGATGGCGGTACCACCGATATCGGCTTTGGCTGTCTTTCGGGCATGTTTGAGCGCAACGACGATGTGCTGTACATCTGCTACGACAACGAGGCCTACATGAACACCGGGGTGCAGCGCAGCTCGGCCACACCGCCAGCGGCGCGTACGGCAACCACGATGGCGGTCGGTCCGCATCCTGGCGCTGAATTTGGCCAGGGCAAGAATTTGCCGCTGATTGCGATGGCACACGAGATTCCGTATGTGGCAACCGCCACGGTGGCTGATTTGCGTGACCTCGAGGCCAAGGTGGAAAAGGCGATGAGCATCCGCGGAGCCCGTTACCTGCATATCCTGGTGCCGTGTCCGTTGGGTTGGGGCGCTGCCAGCCACGACACCATCCGGTTAGCCCGATTGGCGCGCGAAACCGGCATCTTCGCTGAATTTGAGGCCGAGCACGGCACAGTAACCAACGTCACGAAGATTCGTAAACGTGTCAAGGTGGAAGACTACCTGCGGCCACAAAAACGCTTTGCCCATTTGTTTTCCGGCTCAGGTGACGCCGTCACGATTGCGAAGATTCAGGCGGACGCCGACCGCAATATTCGCCGCTTCAAACTGCTCGATGAGGAGACCACGGTATGACCATGCAAAAGCCTTTTGCCATTACTCTGGACCCTGGGTCTTCACTGGCCAACAAGACCGGCTCCTGGCGCACCGAGCGTCCTGTGTACGTTGACCGACTGCCGCCCTGCAATGCGCAGTGCCCCGCTGGCGAAGACATCCAGGGCTGGCTGTTTCACGCCGAAAGCGGCAACTACGAGGCAGCCTGGCGCCACCTCACGCGCGACAATCCGTTCCCGGCGGTGATGGGTCGCGTCTGCTACCACACCTGCGAGGGCAAATGCAATCGGGGCCAACTCGATTCACCGGTCGGCATCAATTCGGTCGAACGGTTTCTGGGTGATGAAGCCATCAAGAAGGGCTGGGCCTTTGAAGCGCCGAAAGCTGAGAGCGGCAAGCATGTTCTGGTTGTCGGAGCCGGACCTTCCGGTATGTCGGCGGCGTACCAGTTGCGTCGCCTGGGACATCGCGTCACGGTGCGCGAGGCGGGCCCTTTGATGGGCGGCATGATGCGTTTCGGTATTCCGCAATACCGGCTGCCGCGCGATGTGCTGGACGCTGAAATGCAGCGCATCGTGGACCTGGGTGTCAAGGTAGAACTGGGCACCAAGGTGGCCAACATTGAAAGCGATATGAAGGCAGGCGCCTTTGATGCAGCCTTTCTGGCGGTGGGGGCCCATATTGCCAAGCGCACCTACATTCCAGCCAAGGATTCCACTCACATTCTGGATGCGGTGTCGGTGCTGCGGTCCATGGAAGGCGAAGACAAGCCGATGCTGGGGCGTCGCGTGGTGGTGTACGGCGGCGGCAATACAGCGTTTGACGTGGCACGCACGGCAAAACGACTCGGTGCCACCGAGGCCATCATCGTGTACCGCCGCAATCGCGAAAAAATGCCGGCGCACGATTTCGAGTGCGAGGAGGCAATGCAGGAGGGTGTGATGGTCAAGTGGCTGTCCACCATCAAGCAGGCCGACGAGGGCGCACTCACCATCGAAAAGATGGCGCTCGATGAAAAAGGCAATCCCCAGCCGACCGGCGAGTTCGAGACGCTGGAGGCAGATTCCCTGATACTGGCGCTGGGGCAGGATGTGGATCTCTCACTGCTGGAAGGTGTGCCGGGGCTGATCGTCAAGGACGGTGTGGTGCAGGTGGACCCCAAGACCATGATGACCGGGCACGCCGGTATCTTTGCCGGTGGCGACATGGTGCCAGCGGACCGCAACGTCACGGTGGCGGTTGGGCACGGCAAGAAAGCGGCGCGCAACATTGACGCATGGTTGCGCGATACGCAATTCGTGGTGGTTGAGAAGCATGCTGCGGCCACTTTCGAGAATCTCAATCCCTGGTATTACAGCGATGCGCCCGGCACGGTCCGACCGCAACTGGAAATTGCGCGCCGGACCAGCAGTTTTGATGAGGTGCAAGGGGGACTGACCGAAGACAATGCTCTCTTCGAGGCAAGGCGTTGCCTGAGCTGCGGCAATTGCTTTGAGTGCGACAACTGTTACGGCGTGTGCCCGGACAATGCAGTGATCAAGCTCGGGCCAGGTAACCGGTTCAAGTTCAACTACGACTACTGCAAGGGTTGTGGTGTGTGCGTCGCCGAGTGTCCGTGTGGCGCCATCGAAATGGTGCCGGAGGCGGTGTAAGGCTGAGGGTTAGAGCGCGGTCAGGGCGGTCAATGCCGCCATGAGCCGGGCGCGCCGGGCCGGGTTGACCGCCTCCAGTTGTTCCTGCATGGACTCCAGTGCACTGGCACCCTGCTGTTGCAGCGTGGCAATGCACTGTCCAGCCACTTTGGGCGCATCAAACGCCAGGCTCTGTAGCAGCACATCACCGTTGACATCTACCAGTTTGAAATAGAACTTGCCATCTTTCTCGCGGTATTGCTTGAAGGTGGCAAGTATTGATTTGGCGGACTTGCTTGCCGCCACTTGGGATGTGGCCTGCAACTTTCTAAGGCCGACGGCGTGGCGAAGTTCCTGCATGAGCGGGGTTGCTACAGCCCGTGCCTTGGCGGCCCCGGCCGCAAGAATGGCCTCGATGCGCAACGGCTCCTGCATCAGCGTTTGGTAGGTGTCCCGCATGGGAGCGATTTCACGGTCAATGCGCTCGAGCAACATCTGTTTGGCATCAGCCCAGCTGATTCCATCGGCGTACGCTTGCCGCAACGCCTGTGTCTCTTCAGCGCTGGCAAATGCCTGGTAAATCTGAAACAGGGCCGACCCATGGGTGTCTTTTGCCTCGCCGGGAGCCCGGGAGTCGGTGACGATGGAGGCAATGAGTTTTTGCAGTTGAGCGCGCTGAGCAAACATCGGAATCGTGTTGTCGTAGCTCTTGCTCATCTTGCGGCCGTCCAGGCCGGGCAGGGTGGCTACCGAGTCCTCGATGGCGGCCTCTGGCAGCACAAAGTGGTTGCCATACCGGTGGTTAAAGCTGTTGCCCATGTCGCGCGCCATTTCAATGTGTTGCACCTGGTCGCGTCCCACCGGCACCTTGTGTGCGTTGAACATCAGGATGTCTGCGCCCATCAGCAGCGGGTACATGAAAAGCCCCATGTTGACATCGCTGTCGGGGTCCACTGCAGCTGCGAGATTTTTGTCTACCGCCGCCTTGTATGCGTGCGCCCGGTTGAGCACACCCTTGCCCGTTACGCAGGTCAGGAACCAGGTGAGTTCGGGGATTTCCGGGATATCCGACTGCCGGTAGAACGTCACCCGCTCGGGGTCCAGGCCTGCCGCCAACCAGCTGGCGGCAATTTCGAGCGTCGAGCGCTGGATGCGTGCGGGCTCGTCGATCTTGATAAGGGAGTGGTAGTCCGCCAGAAAGTAAAAACTCTCAACGCCCGCAGTCAAGCTGGCCCGAACCGCCGGACGAATAGAACCTACATAGTTGCCAAGATGCGGGGTGCCAGAGGTGGTGATACCGGTGAGAAAACGGACAGGTTGCATGGGTATGTGAGGAAAATTACTGGACTAGCAGAGTCAACGGCGTCAGTACGATATTGATCAGGGCCGATGCGGCGGCCATGACAGGCCGCATCCATAAGGAATACATCGAGGGTAGGAAGAACACGATTGCGATGAGCAGCATGAAGCCCCAGGGCTCGATGCGAGCCACCAACATCGCCTGGCGCGTTGGCAGCAGCCCGACGAGAATACGTCCGCCGTCCAATGGCGGCAGCGGAATCATGTTGAGCGCAAAGAGGACCAGATTGACCACAATGCCACCCTGGCACATTTCGATCAGAAATGGCTCCGATACGCCTGAAGCAGTCAGCAGAAGAAGACAAATTTGCCAGATCGTCGCCTGAACCACATTGGAGGCGGGGCCAGCCAGTGCCACCCATATCATGTCCCGTTTGGGATGGCGCAAATTCCCGAAGCGCACTGGTACCGGTTTTGCAGCCCCAAAAATGAAAGGGCTGGATAGCAAAATGAGCACCAGCGGCAGCAGGATGGTGCCAAACGGATCAATGTGCTTGAGCGGATTGAGCGTGACCCGCCCCAACTTCCAGGCGGTGTCATCGCCAAAATAGCGTGCGGCATAGCCGTGCGCAGCTTCATGGACCGTTATCGCAAAAACTACAGGAATCGCGTACAGCGCAATCAGCTGAATGGTGTGAGCAAGATCCAAAGCAGACTTTCAGTGTAAGGTGCTGGGCAGTAAAGGAATCGGACTAAAGTCCGAGTAAGGAGATATCGCCGCGACCTTGTCGAATAATCTGGGGCTCATTGTCTGTCAGGTCGACTACGGTGGTAGGTTCCTGGGCGCAGGCTCCGGCGTCTACCACACCGGCAATCAGACGCTCATAGCGGTCGCGAATCTCCTGAGCGTCGTTCATCGGATGGATTTCACCCTCGGCGATCAAAGTGGTTGCCAAAAAGGGGGTGGCGTGAAGTTCGAGCAGTGCTTGCAGTGTCTTGTGGTCTGGCACGCGCAAGCCAATCGTTTTGCGCGATGGATGGCTGACCCGGCGCGGTACTTCCTTGCTGGCCTCCAGAATGAAGGTGAATGGGCCGGGCGTGGCTGATTTCAACAGCCGGTACTGGCGATTGTCAACGCGGGCATAAGCCGCAAGTTCACTCAGGTCACGGCACAGCAGGGTCAGGTGGTGTTTCTCATCGACACCGCGGATGCGGCGCAGGTTATCGGCCGCCGCCTTGTCGTCAATCTGGCAGACCAGGGCATAGCTGGAGTCGGTGGGGACAGCGATCACGCCGCCTTTTTCCAGCAGTGCGACGGCCTGCTTCAGAAGGCGTACTTGGGGATTTTCCGGGTGAACTTCAAAGTACTGCGCCATGTTATTGAATTCGCGACGACAGCGTCTCCCACACGGGCGTAAGGTTCGAAGGCAGGAATGGCAATGTCCCCAGCTCGGTGTGGCTCTCCGCTGGGCTGTGGAAATCACTACCCCGCGATGCCGCCAGACCAAACTCCCGGGCTGCTTCAGCATAGGTGATGTATTCCGCAGCACTGTGGCTGCCGGTGACAACTTCCACACCCAATCCACCATGGGCCTTGAATTCGGTAAACAGGGCGAATTCTTCATTGGCCGTAAAGCGATACCGTGCCGGGTGGGCAATGATGGCCATGCCACCGGCTTGCGTGATCCAGTCCACCGCATTCTGCAAAGATGCCCATCGGTGGGGCACAAAGCCGGGCTTGCCTTCGGTCAGAAACTTCCGAAAAACCTCGTTGGTTTCCTTGCACACTCCGGTTTCCACCAAAAATCGTGCAAAGTGGGTACGGGAAATCAGGTCCGGGTTGCCAACAAACTTCAGTGCGCCTTCAAATGCGCCCCGGATGCCAACGCGCGCCAGGCCGTCCGACATTTCATGCGCCCGCTGTTCGCGTCCGCCACGGGTCTGGCGCAGTCCGTCCACCAGTGCAGGATGGCTGGTATCCACGCCCAGGCCAACGATATGGACCGTTTGGCCAATGAACGTCACTGAAATCTCAACGCCGGTGAGGTAAGCCATGCCCAGGGACTTGGCAGCTGCAGCAGCACGTTCCTGCCCACCCAGTTCATCGTGGTCGGTCAATGCCCACAACTGCACACCGTTGCCGTGCGCACGCAGCGCCAGTTCTTCCGGCGTGAGTGTTCCATCAGATACCACAGAGTGGCAGTGCAGGTCGGCGTTGAGTAGTGCGGTCACGATGGTATTTTAGGCGTTCACTCGGTGTGCAGCGGGCAAAGGGTCTCTGCAATGAGGAATTTCAAAACGGGGCCAGGCGTGTAAATTGCATCGGGGTCGCTGTGACCGGGTGTGCAAATGACAATTCCTGGGCATGCAAGAGCAATCGCGCGGTGCCATGTGCGTCTGGATGGTGGTTGTAGAGCGCGTCACCGAGGATGGGGTGGCCAATGGCTTGCAGATGCACACGCAGTTGATGGGTGCGCCCGGTCAGCGGCTCCAGTTCCACGCGGGTGGTCTGGCGGTTGTGGTCCACGGTGACAACACGCAGGCGGGTAGCACTGTGTTGACCGCCATGCACCGCAATGATCCGCATGGGACGATTGGGCCAGTCGACCGCGATTGGGAGTTCTATCGTTTGCCATTCCCTGTCCGAGGGTTGCAGACATCCTGCAACCACTGCAACGTAACGTTTGCCTACTGCGCGTGATGCAAATGCCGCATTCAGGGCGCGCTGTGACTGTACAGAACGGGCCATGACCAGCAGCCCCGAGGTTGCCATGTCCAGGCGATGCACCACCAGCGCATCGCCGAACACACCCGTCACGCGGCGGCTGAGACAATCCTGCTTGTCCGGCCCCCGTCCTGGCACCGACAAAAGGCCTGCAGGCTTGTCAACGATGATGATTGCTTCATCCACATAGACCAGTGCGATGCCGTCAGCTACTGCGGTTACATCACCGGTCACGGCGTTGTGCGATCAGTCGCTGCACGGTTTCGCACAGCTCGTTGACATCATTGGGTTTGTAGATCAGCGCGCTGGCCCCTTCCTGTATTGCCAGGCGTTCGAGTTCCGGGGTTACATAGCCGGAGGCGAGGGCGACCGGCAGGTCCTGACGAATGTTTTTGGCCTCTCGCAACAGGTCCAGGCCGCTATAGCCTGGCATGTTGTAGTCCGTTACCAGCAGATCGAACGAATCGGGCGTTTCTTCCAGTGCGGCGCGCGCTGCGTTGGGATCGGTGAATGTGGTTACAACAAACCCTTTGCGTGTCAGAACCCGTTTGATGAGGAAAACGAGTGCAAGATCGTCATCCACGTACATCACATGCTGACCCCGTCCGTCCACCCTGGCGGTCGGTACCACGGCTTCGACAGTAGCGACCGATCCGGTCGTCACTGGAAAGTACAGGGTAAAAATGCTGCCAGCGCCTGGTGCACTCGCCACGTTGACGGCGCCCTGGTGCGTTTGCATGATGCCGTGCACCACAGACAGACCCAATCCGGTACCTTGCCCTACTTCCCGTGTTGTAAAGAAGGGCTCAAAGATGCGTGCCAGGGTGGCTGCAGACATGCCGTTGCCCGTATCACGCACCGCCAGTGTGACGTAGCGCCCGGGGTGCAAGCCAATTCGCCCGGCCAGCGGCTGCACGATCACTGCGCTGGCGAGTTCGATGGCCACTTTTCCCCTGCCGCTGCCAATAGCCAAAATGGCATTGGTACACAAATTCAGAAGCGCCTGCTCTACCTGCGTTGCATCGGCAAGAACCGCCCAGGAATCATCGCTAATCGTGGTTTGCAACTCGACCGATGGCGGCAATGTCACCTTGGCCAGACGCGCTGTTTCATGGACCACCTCGGCCAGATGGATCGGTATGCGTTTGGGCAGTTCGTTGCGGCTGAAGGTCAGGATTTGCCGCACCAGATCACGCGCCCGGCGTCCGGCCTTTTCGATCTCGAGCAGGCTGGTGGTGGCCGGCGATGTGTGGTCAATGTCCTGCTTGGCGAGTCCCACGTTGCCAAGTATTGCGCTCAGGATGTTGTTGAAGTCATGCGCTATGCCGCCTGCCATCGTGCCCATGGCCTGCATTTTCTGCGACTCCCGCAACTGCGTTTCCAGCGCTGCACGTTGCATCTCAGCCTGTTTTCTTGCGGTGAGATCGCGCACAAACAGAGTGGTGATCGAGCCTTGCAGCGCACGCCCCTCGCGCGGCCGTTCCACCGACACGCTAATCTCGACAAAAATCTCCTTGCCATCCAGCGTCTTGGCCTGAAACTCTCCCAAAGTGGTTTGTGCCGGTACTTGCGTGGTCTTCAGGACACCTTCAATGTCTGGCAAAAATCGGCCCACGGGGTTACCGAAGGCCATCTCGGCAGGACATCCAAATAGCGTGGTAGCGGCAGGGTTGAACACGGTGATGCGCCGTGCTTCGTCGATACACAAAATGGCATCCAGAGACGAGTTGATCACGGCCGCCATGCGGGTTTCGCTCAGCAGCAGGGCTTCATTGCGCTGGCGTAACACGACGGCGCTTTCCTGCAGTGCCCGCCTCTGTGCCAGCAAGGGCCCCTGATCGATGATGGCGCAGATGAAGTGTGCCAATTCATCTTGCGGATTCTCAATGCGCGCAATATGCAAGTCGCCGCTAAACGTGCCATGCGACCCGGCCAGAAAAACCACTTCGCTGACCTCACTGGTTCCTTCGGCTTTGGCACTGAGAAAAGCGACCGCCACCACATCGGCATGTCCGGCACTGACAAAGGGCAGCAAGAAGTTGAGCGGCTGATCACTTTCCCGGGGTTGAAACAACCGCAGCGCCATGGCATTGCTGGCCAGGACCATTCCCTCTTCGTCTACCACCATCAACGCCAGAGGTACGTTGGAAAACAGCGTGGCAAAGCGCTCGGAGGCGCCTTCGGCCTCCTGTTGGCTGTATCGCAATGCCTGATTCTGTACTTCCAGCTCTGCCTGGTATTTGCGCAAGTCTTCGATCATTTGTGCGGGTGGGTAGCCCGCGACAATGAGGTCCTGTCCCGCAGGCGGTGCGAGCCCTTCAGCGCGCGGTCGATACCGCACAGGGAGCTGGAGTTTCCTTCGATGGGCGATGCGGGTCATGGAGACCCAAGTTTAGCCCGTGACCCAGACGATCGGCTGACCCTGTTCGTGCCAGTGCGCATAGTGCGGTCCGTAGAACTCTTCGATACGATGGCGCTTGACTTTCAGGGTCGGTGTGACAAAGCCGTTTTCGGGCGTCCATGCCATTTGCACAACGGCCAGCAGTTCCAGCCGTTCGTGGGGTTCGAGTTGGGTATTCACATCGCGCAGGTGGCATTGCAGTGCTTCTTCCAGGGCAAGTTTTTCCACATCATTTTGGATCCGTGCGACGGCGTCCTGGGACAGCATGACCAGCGCCAGGGGTTGCGGCAGATGGGCACCGGTTACTGCGCAGGCTTCAATGTCGTCGTGCATGATCAGCAGGTCCTCAATGGGTGCCGGAGCCACATACTTGCCCTTGCTGGTCTTGAAGATGTCTTTGACCCGTCCGGTGATGTGCAAATAACCCTGCGCATCAATGGTCCCCTTGTCGCCCGTGCGCAGCCAGCCATCGTTACCCAGTGCGACCGCGGTTTGGTCGGGATCGCGGTAGTAACCTTGCATGAGCGCCTGGCATTGCATCTGCACTTCTCCGCTGTCAGCGTCGATACGGCAAACCACCTCGTCGTAGGGAAGCCCCACGGTGCCGACCTGGGCAGTACCCGGCAATGTGGAATGCGATATACCGCAGTTTTCGGTCATTCCGTAGACCTCGACAAGATCGAGCCCCAAACGGCGGTACCAGTTCAGAACGTCGTGGGGCATGGGTGCCGCACCTCCAGCGGCCAGTCGGCATTGGTCCAGCCCCAGGCCCTTCAGAATCTTTCGTCGAACGAACCAGCCTACCAGCGGCAGGGACAACAACCGGTCCAGTTTGGCGGCGGGCAGTTTGGCGTGTACGCCATGCTGGAACTTGACCCACAGCCGCGGCACCGAAAAGAAGATGGTCGGGCGCGCGCGCTGCAAATCCAACACAAACGTATCCAAAGACTCTGCGAAAAACACACGGCCACCGTAGCGCAGTGACGCCTGCTCGATCAGCATGCGCTCTGCCACGTGGGCCAGTGGCAAATAGGAGATGTAGCGGTCGTTGGCATTCATTTGGACTCGGCGGGTTGCACTGGTGACTCCCCACGCCATGGTGCGGTAGGTGTGCACTACACCTTTGGGTTTTCCGGTGGTGCCTGAGGTGTAAATGATGGTGCAGATCGCATCGGGATCGGGTGCCGCCGCGCCTTGCCATGGTGCCTGTCTTGCCTGAACGTCGTCCCATTGCATCGCGTCGATGACCGGTGCCAGTGGAAGAGCGAGCAGCAAGCAGTTTGCGGGAATGCCCTGCGCCAGGTTGCTGGTGTCGTCCATTTTGCCGACAAAGCATGCACGCGCCTCGCTGTGTTCCAGGATATAGCGCAGTGATTCGGCACTGAAGGTGGGGTAGATCGGTACCGAAATGTGGCCTGCCATCAGGATCGCCAGGTCCGCAAGAATCCAGTGCGCGCTGTTCTTGCCCAGAATCGCGATTCGGCTGCCAGCGGGCCAGTGCTGGTCTGCGATCCAGCCCGCCACTCGGCGAACCTGGTCGGCCGCCTCGTGCCAGGTGATATCGAGCACGTCACCTGCGCCGGTTGGTTGGGTCAGGTACACCCGGTTTCCTTGTGACTGCTCCCATCGGTACAAGCAGGCCAGTGGAAGATCTTCGGGCGCTACGGTGATGAAATCTGTCATAAGTTCAGCGCATGGAGGGAAAAGCGCATTCTTGACCGCAAGCAGCCGTCCTACAACGGTATTGACCCTAGGTGACGTAATGCAGCCGGCAGGCGCGGTGGTATTTGCGGCGACAATGGACCCCTTTTTACAAATTTGCCGTTTCAGGTTGACTGTCATTGATGTCCAGCACGACTACTTTCAAGGTCCGTCCGGCGACCTTGCGCGATGCCAAGAGCATTGCCGAATTGCACAACGCCACCGCCCGCGAGGCCTTCAAATCCCTGTTGTCCGACGCAGCGCTGGTGCTGCCAGCGCAGGACAAGCGACAGGCCTATTGGCGTGAAGCGATCGAATACAGCGAACCCCAGGTCCATGTAGCCCTGGAAGACGAAAAGATTGTCGGCTTTGTTGGCTTTGATCGGTCTCGCGACCCTGGAACGCCACCCACGATGGGCGAGATCTGGGCAATCTATGTAACGCCCGGCGCTTGGGGGAAAGGGGTTGGTTTGGCCTTGTGGGACGCTGCCCGTGAAGGCCTGCAAGAGGAAGGGTGCACCCAGGTCACGGTGTGGGTCCCGATTGCCAACGAGAGGGCCATGCGCTTCCACGAACTCGCCGGTTTTAAACGCGAGCTCAACAGCGCAAAAACCGTCCCCATGGGCGCCGCGAGGATTGAAGAAATCCGTCTGAAACGCTCTTTGGGTTGATGCACGCCACGCGCTGGGCGTGCCGTATTCAACCTACAAGCGCTTGACGATCACGCTGCCGATGGAGTAACCCGCGCCAAAGGAGCAGATCACACCCACCTCACCGGCTTTGAAATCGGCATGGTGACGGTGAAAGGCAATGATCGAGCCGGCCGACGCGGTGTTGGCGAACTCGTCCAGAATGACTGGCGCATCATCCAGCGTAGCATCGCGGCCCAGCAGTTTGCGACTGATCAATTGGTTCATGGCCAGATTGGCCTGGTGCAACCAGAAACGACGAACGTTATCGGGCGTCATGACGAGTGACTTGAGATGGCCGGCAATATGCTCGGCCGCCATCGGACACACTTCCTTGAACACCTTGCGTCCTTCCTGACGGAACAGCTGATCACGGTCTTCGGGGTCGCGGTCTTCGGCTTGCGACATGAAGCCAAAGTTGTTGCGAATATTATTTGAAAAACTGCTCAGCAATCGCGTGCCCAGAATCTCGAACGCTCCGGTTGGGGCGAGTTCCAGGCGCTCCACCAGTATCGCGGTGCAGACATCGCCAAAGATGAAGTGGCAGTCGCGATCTTTCCAGGCCAGGTGCGCGGAAGTGATTTCCGGGTTGATCACAAGAATCGATCGCGCCGAACCCGAGCGCACCGCGTTGAATGCCAGCTCCAGAGCAAAGGTCGCTGATGAGCACGCTACGTTCATATCAAACGCATAACCCTGCACACCCAGGGCGGTTTGAATCTCGACACCCATGGCGGGGTAGGGCCGCTGCATATTGGCCGCTGCACAGATCACACCATCCACATCGGCAGCGGTCTTGCCCGCAGCCTGCAGCGCATCCTGTGCTGCTTTGACACCGATCTCCGCCATCAGCGACAGCTCACTGTCGGCTCGCGGGGTAAATTGGGGGCGCATGCGGTGCGGGTCGAGCACCCCGGACTTATTCATCACGTAGCGGCGCTTGATTCCGGAGGCCTTTTCAATGAACTCCACGTTGGAATCGGTCAATGCAACGCGGCTTCCCGCAGCGATTTCGTCGCCGTACTTTTCATTTTCCAGGTGCGCATAGGCGTTATAGGCCTCGACAAGTTCCTCGTTGGAAATGACTTCAGGGGGCGTAAAGATGCCCGTACTGCTGATGGCGACACGATGCATGGTCATTCTCAAATTTCTCCACCAAAACGTTGGGTTAGGTTGTCGATGTACTGTTCGGTCAGTTTTTCAAATTCTGCTTCCACCAGGGGTGTGACCACCACCTTCATCAATGCGGGCAGTGGAACCGTCAGTTCCGCGTTGATCGACAACACCACATTGGTGGACTTCTTGTTGTCTGTGATCTTCCAATTGCCGGAAACCTGGGCGTTGCCTTCATTGGCCAGCGGAACCCATTCGACGGTGCGTTTGGTTTTGTTGGAAATGTACCGTGAGGCGTACACGGTCTGGATATGGGCTTGACCAAGGCCGATTTTTGCCATTTCCCAGCGATAGGCTCCATCACCCAAATCGGTCAGTTTGTCGACCTTGGGGTAGAAGCTCGCGGAGACCGGCACATCGGCCAACACCTCAAAAACTTCGCTGGCAGATGCCTTGACGTCAAATTCATATCCTAGTTCGATGGCAACGGTAATGGCCATGGGTGCTCCGCAATCTGGGTTGAAACTGGCGTTGATGTTACTGCAGGGTTCGTCGGCATCAGGAACTCAGCAAAATTTGACGACAGCGCGCAGGTTTGTATACCACCGCCGCCATCGCTGCGCTGGAAGCTGTCTATGACGACGTGGCGCTGTCGGTGGCGTGCGTTTCGCGCAGGCGCAGCAGTGTCAACTGCAGCAACTTGGCATCGGCACTGGCGCGGTGGCGTTGTGTAGCGTTCTCCTGCGCTACCTGCGCCTTGACCGTATGCCACTGGTCGGCCTCAACCTCACTGAGCAGGGCGCGCAGGTTTTCCAGCCGAAACGATGGCGTCATGTCAGCGGCATCGAACAGTGCGCCCAGCCAGCTGTAGTCGTTTGCCCAACCATCGGAGTACACCGTTAGCCCGGCGAGTTGCTGGTTGATCGAAAGCGCAACGTCGTGCACGGGAAGTCCTCGCTCCACCACAATGGCGCGCGGAATGTGGTGCGTTGCTTCGGCCTGGGCATCCCAGTGGGTCCAGTCCGGTTCCGGGCGGATGAGTGTGCAGTATGCGCGTCCATCGGGCAGGACGAATCCCACTTCGATCGGGTAGCTCTTGCGCCCGAAACCCGATGCTTCCACGTCCAGTATCGTCGGAACTGTGGCGGCAGTGGGGTCAGGGCGCATGCATCAGCCTCGGCAGGGTGTGTCAAAGAATGACGGCGATTGTCCCTGCATGGCTTGCAGCGACAATGGGTACTTTCCCCAGATGACCCCTGTGATGCCTGCGCACCCTGTACCTCCAACGCTCGCCAGCGGAGTAGCCCTCGCGGGCTTGGGTGCCATCGCGTTCAGTGGCAAGGCCATCATTGTGAAACTGGCATATCGCCATGGGGTCGATGCCGTGACACTCATCATGTTGCGCATGCTGTTTGCGTTGCCGTTCTTTGTGGTGATGAGTTGGTGGGGGAGTCGCCAACGTGCACAACACAAGCCGCCCGCGCTGACTGGCCGGGATCGCCTTGGAATCCTCTGGCTGGGTGTAACCGGCTACTACCTGGCCAGTTTTCTCGATTTTGCCGGGCTGCAGTACATCACGGCATCCCTGGAGCGGCTGATTCTGTATCTCAATCCAACGCTGGTGTTGTTGCTGGGTTGGGTTTTCTATCGTCGTGCGATCGGCCGCCGACAGGGCATAGGCATGGCCATCAGCTATGCCGGTGTTCTTCTGGTGTTCGGACATGAAGTCAATTTGCAGGGAGCCGATGTTGCGCTCGGTGCGGGGCTGGTGTTTCTCAGCGCAGTGAGTTACGCGCTGTATCTCTTTTACAGCGGCGAGATGGTTCGCCGGATCGGCTCCATGCGCCTGGTGGGTCTGGCGACCAGTGTGGCGTGTTTGCTGTGTATTGCGCAGTTCGTTGTGCTGCGGCCCCTGGCCTCGGTGTGGCTGCTTGCACCTGAAGTGGTATGGCTATCTGTCCTCAACGCCATCTTGTGCACGGTGGTGCCGGTGGTGCTGGTCATGATGGCCATCGAGCGGGTGGGGGCGGGCCTGGCCGCTCAGGTGGGCATGGTCGGCCCGATGTCGACCATGGCGATGGGCGTGCTGTTGCTGAACGAGCCCTTTACACCCTGGCTGCTGGCGGGCACCGGGCTGGTCATTGCAGGTGTGTTTGTGTGTACCCGTAAAAGCGCTGCCTGAACGTGCATCAAAACCACTGGGTGACATGAACCGCATCGCTGGTGCGCTCGGCGCGCACCGCGTCGGTGCTTTTGGAGGCCAGTTTCAACATGCGTGTATTGCCATTCAGAATGTCGGCCACAAAGCCCCGCACGCCACGCCGTGCCGCGTGCTTGCTCATGCAATTTTGCAGGGCAGTCCCCAGTCCATTGCCCTGCCACTCGGGATGCACCATGTAGGCGGTGTCTGCCAAATTGGTGGATGGGTCGATGAAATAACATGCCTGGCCAACGATATCGGACGCCTCGCGTGGCCCGACCGTGGCCACAAAAGCCACTTCATTTTCGTAATTGACATTGCACAGGCGTTGTACTTCGGCGTCCGACAGGCCGCGCACATGGTGAAAAAAGCGGGTGTAGACGTCGGCCTCACTGAGGTGGTGGAAAAGATCACGAATGCCCTGCGCATCACTCGACATGGCCGGGCGCAGCATGACCTCGCGGCCGTCTTTCAGGGTGATGGTTTGTTCATCTTCCACCGGGTAGGCGTGCATGTTTTGCAGCGTTTGCGCCGCCGGCAGGTAGCCCATCGCCTGGGCCTGGGCAAACAGCGTGGCGCGAAACTGCGGGTGAGCCAGCTCGATCATGGCAGTGACGCGCTCGCGGATCGATTTGCCAAACAGGTAGGCGATGCCGTGCTCGGTGACCACGTAGTGCACATCCGTGCGGGCAATGGTCGCAGCTTCGCCTTCGGCAAGATTGGCGCGGATGCGGGACGTTTGCCCATCGCTTGATGTCGACGTCAGGCAAATAATGGGCTTGCCCCCCACCGAACGCGAAGCACCGCTGAGAAACTCGCCCTGTGCACCAAGGCCACTGTAAAAGTTGCCTCCGAACTGGTCGACACACACCTGCCCGGTGAGGTCGATGGCATGGGCCTGGGCGATGGAGACCATCTTGTGCTGCGCAGCGATCGTGACCGGGTTGCACACCGAGTCGATCGGCTGAAAGTCAAACAGCGGGTTGCGATCGATCAGTTCGTATAGACGGCGCGACCCCAGTGCCAGACTGGTGACAATCTTGAACGGATGGGTAGTCTTGCACGCACCGGTGATGCACCCGTGCTCAAGCAGCGGAATGATCGCGTCGGTGATGACATCGCAGTGCAGCCCCAAGTCCTTGCGGTCGGTCAGGTACTGCAGGGCTTCGTGTGCCACGTAGCCCAGGCCTACCTGCAAGGTCGAGCCGTCATCGATGATGCGGGCGATGTACCGCGCAATGCGCTGCACGTTTTCTTCCTGTGCCGGAACACGGTCCAATTCGGCAATCGGGTGATTGACCGCAACAAGATGGTGAATTCGGCTGATGTGCACGGTAGTGTCGCCCATGGTGCGGGGCATGTGCGGGTTAACTTCGGCAATTACCATGCTGGCAGCAGCAAGTGCTGCCGGAATGATGTCGACCGAGACGCCGAGGCTGACGTAGCCAAATGCGTCGGGGAGCGACACCTGAATCAGGGCTACGTCTACAGGAATGCGCCCGCGTGCCATCATTTCCGGCACTCTGGCGATCGAGATCGGCACATATTCGATACGCCCCTCGCCGATGGCGTGGCGCATATCAACCCCGACGAAGAAAACGCGGTGCCGAAACCGGGTGTTGCTTTCGCCGTGTACGTCGCCGTCAAACGACTTGACGGTAATGAAGTGCAGCAACTCCAGATCAGCCGGCGGGACCGGCATGGTTTCGAGCTGCCTGACCAGGGTGCGGGGCGTTGCACAGCCGGTACCCAAAAAGACATGGTCGCCATTGCGGATGTGCTTCACCGCAAGTTCGGGTGTCGTCACCTTGTCGGCATAGGGTTTCAGGGCGGCGTGGGGGTCTGGGGCTTTTTTGAACATCGCGTCCGTATCATCCACCATTACGGATTGAAAAGACAACTCTAAAGGAGCGCATGTATGGAACTGGGTCTTGGCGGCAAGTGGGCATTGGTCTGTGGTGCGAGCAAAGGGCTGGGGCTGGGGTGCGCCACGGCCCTGGTGCAGGAAGGCGTCAACGTGCTGATCGTCGCACGCGGGGCCGACGTTCTGCAGGCAGCCGCTACGCATTTGATAGCTGCTCACGCTTGTCAGACGGGCGCTGAAGTGCTTTTTTGTGCCCAGGACATTACGACGCCGGGCGGTCGGGAGGCCGTTTTTTCGATGCGCAGGGAATTTGACATCGTGGTCACCAATGCCGGTGGCCCACCCGCGGGAGACTTCCGTGACTGGGACCGGGATGCCTGGATACGGGCGGTCGACGCCAATATGCTCACGCCCATCGAACTTATCAAGGCCACCGTCGACGGCATGGCGGCACGCGGTTTCGGGCGCATCGTGAACATCACGTCCAGCGCCGTGAAGTCGCCGATCGACATTTTGGGTCTTTCCAATGGCGCCCGCAGCGGCCTGACCGGTTTTGTCGCAGGGGTGGCGCGCAGCAGTCTGGCGGCCAAGGGAGTCACCATCAACAATCTCTTGCCCGGTGCCTTCGACACCGACCGGTTGCAAGGCGTGTTGAAGGCTGCCGCCGCACGCACCGGTCAGCCCTTCGACTCCGTGATCGAGGCACGGCGTCAATCGGTGCCCGCCAGGCGCTTCGGTAACCCGGCGGAGTTTGGTGCGACCTGCGCCTTTTTATGCAGCCAGCACGCGGGCTACATCACGGGCCAGAACATCCTTATCGATGGCGGCGCCTACCCAGGCGCGTTCTGAGCTGGCAATAGATGCGCTCAGCGTCGCGATGACAGGACGATGCCACAGACAATCAACACAAACGCCATGGCATGGAACAGTTGCGGCGTTTCACCCAGAAACGCCACCGACATCAGTGCAGCAAACAGCGGTGTGAGGTTGATGAAGAATCCGGCCACGGTGGGCCCGGCAAGGGCCACTCCGGCACCCCAGGCGCGGTAGGCAATGATGGCTGGCCCGGTCGCAATAAACGCCAGAGCGCCCACCAACGGCCACCCCCAGTCAATGTGTGCCGGCGTCAATGCCCATTCTGCCGCGCTGAATCCTGCTGACCACACCAGTCCGAAGCTGACCTGGCCCAGAAGGAACATGGCCCAGTTGGCCTGCAGTGCGATGGCCTCCTTGCTCGGGTGTGCCAGCATCCAGCTGTAGTAGGCCCAGCCCATGGACGCCAGCAGAATGTAAATGTCGCCTACCACCAGGTGGAATTGCAGCAATACCGCCCATTGACCACGGCACAACACCAGCAACACCCCGGCGATGGACAGCACGGCCCCCAGCAGTTGCCGCGCGGAAATGCGCTGCCCGAAAAAGACCCTGCCAAACAGCAGCATCCATACCGGCGTGCTGGCACCCACCAGCGTCACATTGATGGGTGTCGATGTATTGAGTGCCAGATACAACAGAGCGTTGTAACCGCCGATGCTAAAGAGACTCAACAACGCGAAGTGCCGCCACTGGGGCCAAAGCACACTGTCCGGACGCAGAATGCGACCCGCCAGGGGCAGCAGCAGGAAGAACGCGATCAGCCAGCGCAGCAGGTTCAGCGTCATGGGCGATACCAGCGGGCTTATCATGCGACCCACGATGGCATTGCCGGCCCACAGTACCGGCGACAGTGTGAGCAGCGCCATGGCTTGGACAGTCAGTTTTTGGGTCATGCGGCCAAATGTACCAACTCCCACCCGGCCGTCATATCCTGGAGGTGCTTTTCATGGCACCATGGCGACTGCAGTGCAGTGTCGCCTGCGCATTTTTTGGAGCCGTACCATGTCCCACCGCTTGTCCCGCGCCATCCGCATAGACCAACATGGCGGGCCTGAAACCATGCATATGGTCCAGGTGGTCGTAGGTGAACCCGCCGCCGGCGAAGTACGCATCCGCCATCACGCAGTCGGCCTGAATTTCATCGATGTGTACCAGCGCAGCGGTGTGTACCCCATGGCAATGCCACTGCAACTGGGCATGGAGGGCGCCGGGGTCATCGAGGCGGTGGGCGAGGGCGTGACGCACCTGGCGGCGGGTGACCGGGCTGCCTACGCGAGCCAGCCTCCCGGCAGCTATTGCGAAGTACGAGTCATGCCGGCCAAATGTGTCTGCAAACTGCCAGACAGCATTGATTTTGAGACTGGCGCGGCCATGATGCTCAAGGGCCTGACAGCCCAGTACCTGTTGAAGAAAACCCTGCCGCAGGGCGGCCTGTCGGCTGGCGATTTTGTCCTGTTCCATGCCGCAGCAGGGGGCGTGGGTCTGATTGCCTGCCAGTGGGCCAAGGCCCTGGGATTGCGCCTGATCGGCACCGCTGGCTCTGATGCCAAATGTGCCCTGGCGCTTGCCAATGGTGCGCAGTACGCTATCAATTACGCAGCGGATGACTTCACTGCACGGGTCAAGGAAATCACCGGTGGCAAGGGTGTCAAGGTGGTCTATGACTCGGTGGGTAAGGACACCTTCGACAAATCCCTCGATTGCCTGGCACCGTTTGGTCTGATGGCCAGCTTTGGCAATGCCTCAGGACCCGTGGCACCGTTTGCGCCTGGCATGTTGGGCCCCAAGGGTTCCCTGTATCTGACGCGCCAGACCCTGTTTACCCACATTGCTACGCGCGAAAGTACCCAGGCCATGGCCGATGACCTGTTTTCCGTGGTGGGTAGTGGCCAGGTGCAGATTCGCATAGACCAGCGCTATGCACTGGAACAGGTGCAGCAGGCCCATCGCGACCTTGAAGCACGCAAAACCACAGGGTGCTCGGTGCTTACCCTGTAAGCAAGGCACAGAGACCCTGAAGTGTGTGGGGGTAAGATAGGCCTCCATGAATACCACAAACTTTTTCCCTTTGCGCGCGCGCATGCTTGTCGTCTTCGGACTGCTGGCTGCACCCGTCTTTTCTCAAACCGCTGTACCGGAGCCGCTTGCCTTTGTGAAGGAATCTCAGGCTGCCAGGAAGTGGTCGGTGTACTGGGGCTGGAACCGGGCAACCTACTCCAATAGCGATATCCATTTCAGTGGCAAGGACCACGACTTCACCTTGCGATCGGTTTACGCGACCGATATGCCAACGCTTGCCGATTGGGATGGCGTCACGCGCTTCTACCTGAACCCCGGTGCCATCACGATTCCGCAAACCAATTTGCGCGTGGGTTACCAGTGGGATGCCACTACAGCCATTGCATTGAATCTGGACCACATGAAGTATGTGATGAAACAGAATCAGACGGTCGCGATTGACGGCCAAATCAAGGGGGTTGCCCAGTCAGGCGGAAAAATGCTCACCTCCGACTTCCTCACCTTTGAGCACACCGATGGGTTGAATGTGTTGTCCATCGAGATTGAAAAACAGCGTTCGCTCGACATCTTTGGCCCATCATTGCATGTCAAAGGGTTTGTTGTGGCTGGCGTGGGTATCGTCATGCCCAAGAGCAATGTGTCCATGGGCATGGTGGGGCGCGAGCGCAACGATGAGTTTCACGTGGCCGGCTACAGCGCAGGGGTCGGGGCCGGGTTGGAAGTGGATGTCTTGAAAGACGTCTTTGTTAGGACCGCCTGCAAGGTGGGGTTTGTCGATATGCCCGATGTGGTCACCAGTTCCGAGGGCGACAAGGCCTCGCACCACTTCAACTACAACGAAGTGCTGATTGCGGTTGGCATGCGGTTCTGACCCGACGCGCGGATCATCAATCCGCCGTTTCCACCCGGTTGCGTCCATTGCGCTTGGCCTGGTACAAGGCCTGGTCTGCGCGGCGCAGCAGGGCAGTCAAATCCGCGTCCCGGTCCGACCCTTGGGCCACCCCCAGACTGGCAGTGAATTGGATCAGCTCGCCACTGGGCATAGTGACTTCAAGAGCCTCAATGCCTTTGCGCAGACGTTCCGCCGTCTGTTGAGCCACCTGCGTCGGCGCGTGGGAAAGAAAGAGTGCAAATTCCTCACCCCCCATACGTGCAATCGGCCGGTCCGCATCGCGCACGGCATTTTGCAAATAGTGGCCCAAATCGCGCAGCACCACATCGCCTCCATCGTGGCCATAGTGGTCATTGATATGTTTGAAGTGGTCAATGTCAAACACCACCACGGACACAGCCTCCTGGTAGCGCCTGGCATGGACAAAGGCCTGGCCGGAGTGCAGCTCGAACATGCGCCGGTTGGCAAGCCCGGTGAGTGCATCGGTGTGTGCGAGGTGCTCCAGCTTCGATCGTGCGGTTTGCAGTTCCTGGTGTGCACCACCGAGCGCGACTGCCGCGTCGTGCAGTAACTGCAGTTCACGGATAAATTCCGAGCCGTCGGCAATGGCCTGCCCGGTGCGTGCCTGCAACAGACTCTTGGAGAGCCTAACCACCGGCCGCGCGATTGCGTAGTGCAGCACGCCAAACCACGTGAGCGAGGCCAGTGCCAGCGCTCCCGCGACAGTGAGCAACATGATGCGCGCATCCGAGGTGGTCTGCAGAATCTGATCGGCCTCGGCGGTGGCCAAATCGGCAACCTCCGCGCCCACTGCTTCGGATCGGTTCAACAGGTCATGCTTGATGGGTGCCCACAATGCGGTCGCCTGCGTGCAACCGCTCGCGCCAGAGCTTGTACCTGCCACGGTCAAGGCCTGGTCCAGTGTGGCAAAGCTGCGTGTCACCAGTGCACGTGTCTCGGCGTCGCCTTGCAACGCTGCGTCGTGAACCAGACTTTGGAGCAGTTGTCGGCGCTGCTTGCGTTCGGCCGGATCGGCGATGCACGCCAGCGCATCACCTTCGCGCGCAAGACGCTCCAGACCACGAAGGGTGCGGGTGGCTTCAAAAACCTTGGCGCTGGAGACGTCGTAAATGTGCTGCGCGTCGATTTCAAGTTTGGTCTGCTGGCCCAGCATGAGCCACAGCACGACGCCACCCACCAGCCACACCGCAGCAGCCAGAATTCCCGTCAAGGCCAGGAGGCCAATTCTGCGTCGCAGTGATGTGTTTTTCTGCATTTTCCCGCATGATAGGTCAGATGCGTCGGGTTAGCGAGTGCGTCGAACCCTGAGAAGTTCATCCAGAATCAGGCAGATGGCACCGATGGTGATGGCGCTGTCGGCCACATTGAACGCCGGGAAATGTCCGCGGTAGAACAGCGGGCTCAGCCATGACCAGTGGAAATCCAGAAAATCGACCACGTAGCCGTGTACCAATCGGTCAATCACGTTGCCAATGGCGCCGCCCAGTATGCAGGCCATTGCAAAACTGAACAGGCGCTGACCCGGGTGTGCCCTGAGCATCCAGATAATCACGCCCGCCGCAATGAAGCCGACCGCTGTAAAGAACCATCGCTGCCAGCCGGATGCTCCGGCCAGGAACGAAAAGGCCGCCCCGGAGTTGTGGGCGCGTACCACGTTGAAAAAGCTGGTGACGTACGTGCTGTCGCCCAGCTGGTAGTTCCCGACGATAAGCACTTTGGTGAACTGATCCAACAGAATGATGATGAAGGCCAGCCCCAGCCAGTGCAGCATCCCGCTGCCGCCACCTGTTTTTGCGCCGCGTGCCATTACATAGTCTCCCGCCGGGCCAGTGAATACACGCAGTGATGAACGCGGGGGCTCATGCAAACTTTCGGAATTCGCCCGCACCGTCGAGGTTCGACGCACAGCGACCACAGAGGGTGGGATGCGCCGCCACTGTGCCGATGTCATCGCAATAATGCCAGCAGCGCTCGCACTTGGTGCCCTTTGACACCGCAGCGCTTATGGATAGTGCGTGACCAGCTACTAAAGTGATAGCAGATGTGATAAAGACAAACTTCAGATCGGAGCCCAGGCTGGCCAGATAGGCATGGTCGTCCTCGTTCACCGTGAGTGTTACTTCCGCCTGCAATGAGGCGCCCACTTTGCCATCAGCCCGCAGAACCTCGATGTCCTTGTTGACCAGTTCGCGGATCTCACGGATGCGCGCCCATTTGCGCACCAGCGATTCGTCGGGCGCTGGCAGCGTGAGGTAGCGGTCCATGAAGATGGATTCCCGCGTGCTGGCGGGGGTCTTGCCCTCAGTACCCAGGACGGTCCAGGCCTCTTCGGCGGTAAAGCTCAGGAATGGTGCCATCCAGCGCAGCATGGCCTGGGTGATCTGCCACAGCGCCGTCTGCGCCGAGCGGCGTGCCAGTGAGTTTGCAGCCGTGGTGTAGAGGCGATCTTTCAGAATATCGAGGTAGAACGCACCGAGGTCTTCGCTGCAATATACCTGCAGTTTGGCAACTACAGGATGGAACTCGAACACCTGGTAGTGCGCCAGAATGTCGGCCTGCAACTGCGCAGCGCGGCTCATCGCGTAGCGGTCGATCTCGAGCATCTGCTCCATGGGCACGCTGTCTGTGGCCGGGTCAAAATCACTGACATTGGCAAGCAGAAACTTCAGCGTATTGCGCACACGCCGGTAGGTGTCCACCACCCGCGCCAGGATCTTGTCGTCGATGTTCAGATCGCCCGAGTAATCGGTCGCGGCCACCCACAGGCGCACGATCTCGGCGCCCATCTTGGTGGTCACGGTCTGCGGGTCCACGGTGTTGCCCAGGCTCTTGCTCATCTTGCGGCCCTGACCGTCAGTGGCAAAGCCATGGGTCAACAAACCACGGTACGGCGCGCGGTCAAACAGAGCGCAGCCCAGCAGCAGCGATGAATGGAACCAGCCGCGGTGCTGGTCGTGGCCCTCCAGGTACAGGTCTGCCTCCGGCCCATTGGCGTGGAATGGCGCACGGGCGTAGGCATCCTTGTGGCTGCCGCGCAGTACATGCCAGAAGGTGGAGCCTGAGTCAAACCACACTTCCAGAATGTCGGTGCTCTTGGTGTAGTGGGGCGCGTCCGTGGTACCCAGAATTTCTTCAGCGGTGACACGGCTCCAGGCCTCTATCCCGCCCTTTTCAACAATGTCGGCAGCCTGGTCCAGGATGGCCATGGTGTTGGGATGCAGTTCGCCCGAATCCTTGTTCAGGAAGAAGGGCACAGGAACACCCCAGCTGCGCTGGCGCGAAATGCACCAGTCTGGCCGATTGGCGATCATGTCGCGCAGCCGGGCCTTGCCGTTTTCGGGGTAAAACTGGGTCGCTTCAATGGCGTCAAGCGCGAGTTGGCGCAGGGTCTTGCGGGCCTTGTCCTTGGTGAACACCCCAGCACCTGCATCCATGCGTACAAACCACTGCGCCGCTGCGCGGTAGATGACCGGCGTCTTGTGGCGCCAGCAATGCGGGTAGCTGTGAACGATGGGGCTGGTGGCCATCAGGCGGCCAGCTTCTTGCAGCGTGGTCAGGATGACCGGGCACACCTTCCAGATGTTCATGCCGCCAAACAATGGCAACTCCTGCGCATAGGCACCGTTGCCCTGTACCGGGTTCAGAATGTCGTCATAGCGCATGCCGTGGGCCACACAGCTATTGAAGTCATCCACGCCATAGGCGGGCGCTGAATGCACGATGCCGGTGCCATCGGAGTCACTGACGTAGTCGGCCAGGTACAGCGGCGACAAGCGTCGGTAGCTGTAGCCGCCTGCGGTCTCGTTCAGGTCATGCAATGGGTGGCGAAACACCAGGCCACGCAGGGCTTCACCCTTAGCCGTTGCAATCACGCTGCCCTCAAGCTTGTAGCGTTCCAGGCACTTGTCCACCAGGCTTGCCGCCAGCAACAACACCCCGCGCGGCGTATCCACCAGGGCGTACTCGAGTTCCGGGTGGGCGTTGAGGGCCTGATTGGCAGGGATGGTCCAGGCCGTGGTAGTCCAGATGACGGCAAAGGCTTTCTTGGTGGAAACGCTCCCGCCGGGCAGTTCCGTGAGCCCAAAGGCTGCCGCGAGTGCAGCAGGGTCGTTCGCTTCAAACGCGACGTCCAGCGTGTCACTCTT
The DNA here is from genome assembly GCA_020048895.1 of Rhodoferax sp. Lineage (GTDB taxonomy): Bacteria > Pseudomonadota > Gammaproteobacteria > Burkholderiales > Burkholderiaceae_C > Allorhodoferax. The sequence goes on from JAIFLV010000028.1 coordinate 29,816, forward strand.
CTTGTCGGCGTATTCGATCTCGAACTCGGCCAGGCTGGAGCCGCAGTCAAAGCACCAGTACACGGGCTTCAGACCACGGTACACAAATCCACGCTCGATCACGCGTTTGAAGGCACGGATCTGGCCCGCTTCGTTGGCGGGGTCCATGGTGCGGTACGGGCGCTCCCAGTCGCCCAAAACGCCCAGGCGCTTGAAATCTTCGCGCTGCTGGCTGATCTGCTCGGTGGCGTAGGCACGACTCTTGGCCTGCATGTCATCGCGTGAAAGATTTCGGCCATGGAGCTTTTCGATGGCGTTCTCGATCGGCAGTCCGTGGCAGTCCCAGCCGGGAATGTACTGCGCATCAAATCCGGCGAGTTGCTTGCTCTTGACGATCATGTCCTTGAGCACTTTGTTCAGTGCATGACCGATATGCAGCTTGCCATTGGCATATGGCGGGCCGTCGTGCAGTACAAAAAGCGGGGCACCCTGGCGGTGTTCGCGTAGTCGCTTGTACAGATTGTTTTCGTTCCAGTCCTTGATCCACGCCGGCTCGCGTTTGGGCAGGTCGCCACGCATCGGGAACGGGGTATCGGGCAGGTTCAGGGTGCTGCGGTAATCGACAGGAGGAGTGACAGATTCAGGCATGGCAGGTTTTCATCCAGAAAATTGGGGATCGGCGCGTGCAGGGCTCACAGGCCAGCACACAACGGGACATACGGGTCAGGACGCGGGGCAAGGTGCGCCTTGGGTGCCCCGTCAAATTCGGGAGGTCAGCCAGGCACGTGCTTCGTCACAGTCTCTGCGTATGCCTTGGGTCAGGGCATCCAGACTGTCGTATTTCAGTTCGTCGTGTAGTTTGTGCAGCAGTTCCACGCGGATGATTTTACCGTAGGCTCCTTCCGGTCCGAGTGCTTCGGGCCAATCCAGGCAGTGGGTTTCTAGTAAAACCCGTCCGCCATTGACGTCATCCGGGTCGACGGACGGTCGCACGCCAAGGTTGGCCACGCCGTGAATCGGCTTATGTAGCAGACCATGAACGAGCACCACAAAGATGCCACTGGCAGCGGGCTTCCAGTGGCTAAAGCGCAGGTTGAGCGTCTTGAAGCCGAGCGTGCGTCCCAGTTTGCGGCCATGCACGACATGGCCGGAAATGCAGTAGGGCCGACCCAGCAGGCGCGCGGCGTCGGCCATGCGGCCTTGCAGTAACGCATCTCGAACCGCAGAACTCGATACTCTGAGTCCATGTACCTCATAACTGTTCATGCGGGCCACATCAAAGCCATTCTCCACTCCGGCTTGGTCGAGAAGCGCATAGTCCCCAGCACGCTGGGCACCAAACCGGAAGTCGTCACCTACCAGCACATAGCGTGCACCGAGCCCGCGCACCAGTACATCGCCAATGAAATCCTGCGGCAGCTGGCTGGCCAGACGCTCGTTAAACGGGAGCACCACTGCTTGATCCACACCGCAACGCGCCAGATCCTCCAGTTTGTCGCGTAGTGTGCCGACACGGGCCGGGGCCATGTCGGGTTTCTTGAATTTTTCGGCAAAATAATCGCGTGGATGCGGCTCAAAAGTCAGCACGCAGCTGGGTACACCGCGCTGCTGTGCCTCGCCGCGCAGGAGTGCCAGCATGGCCTGATGGCCCCGGTGCACGCCATCAAAGTTGCCAATGGTCACGGCGCACGACTGAGCCACACCCGGATGTTTTAATCCGCGAAAAACTTTCATAAATTTGTTATCGAATTGATAGCAAGCCACGCACGTCATGCGGGCGCCAGAAGCCAATTTGGCACATAAAAGAGGGTATATTGTGACCTAGTCGGTTGCCAGGGTTCTTTTGGCACTCTGAAGACGACAAGTGCATTTCTCGTGGGTTGGGATGGAACCGGTACAGGAGGCGCGTTTTGAAAGTCTTGAAGTTGTCGGCGCAAGGGTTGCCGCAGTCTTGGATCTCGCTGGAGCAGGCTGTGACACACTATGCTGCGGGGGATGTGCGCTGGGAAACCGGGGCGCAAGTGGCGGTGTTTCATGGCGGTCACAATGCCATTACCGGGCAGCAGTCGATCATTCGCGTCAATAGCATCATTGGCACACGGGGGGTGCCCAACATCAACCCGTTTCACCTGCGCCCGAGCCTGACCAACGACAAGCTGTTTTCACGCGACCGCAATATCTGCGCCTACTGTGGCGGTCATTTTCACGAGGAAGACCTGACGCGCGAACACATTACCCCGTTTGCACAAAATGGACTGGACCAGTGGATGAACGTGGTGACCGCCTGTAAGCCGTGCAACCACCGCAAGAGCCACCGCACTCCTGAGCAGGCCAAAATGCCGTTGTTGTATGCCCCATACGTGCCGAGCTTGTGGGAGGACTTTATTTTGCGCAACCGCCGTATCCTGGCGGACCAGATGGAGTTTTTGATGGCCCACGTGCCCAGGTCCTCGAGGCTGCTGGTGTAGGTGATGGAGAATTCTTCACATGTCCCCAAAGCGTGGGCGGTGAAGGCGGCCGATTACTTTCGCAATTTTTCTTTGCGAACCCGGTTGACGCTATACGCCTTGCTGGCGCTCACCTTCTCCATCTGGTGTCTGACATTTGTCGCAACCCGTATGCTGCGCGACGATCTGCTCACCGAGATGGGTGCGCAGCAGTTTTCCACCGTCGCCTTGTTGGCTGCCGACCTCAACCATGAAATCGAACATCGTCTGACTGCGCTGGAAGTTGTGGCGAACACACTATCGGCAGTGAACAGCGGCGACGCGGGTCGCCTTCAGGCCACCCTGGACAACACGCCCTTGCTGCTGCTTTTGTTCAACGCGGGCGCTTTTGTAACCGATCAGCACGGTACGCCGATTGCAGACATACCGTCCACTGCACGTCGCCTGGGGCGCAACGTCATGGATCGCGACTACATGGTGAAGGCGCTCAAGGAGGGAAAGTCGTCGGTAGGGCGCCCGGTGATGGGGAAAATCCTCAAGTCGCCGGTGGTGTCAATGGCCGCGCCAATTCGCGATGGCAAGGGCACTGTTGTTGGTGCCATTGTTGGCATTACCAATCTGCAGCAACGCAGCTTCTTTGACAAAGTAGGGCTGAGCCACTATGGCGACCGCGGCTCTTACGTACTGGTAGCCCCGCAGCAGCGCGTGATCGTGACCACGTCCGATCTGGGGCGCATCATGGAGAATTTGCCGCAACCTGGCGTCAACCCCATGGTTGACCGTGCAATAGGTGGCTACGAAGGCTCCCTGACGGGCGTCAATCCCAAGGGCGTGGAGGTGCTGGCATCCACCAAGTCAATTCCTGTGGCGGGCTGGTACCTGGCAGCACAGATACCCACGGCCGCAGCATTCTTGCCCATTGCCGACATGCACCGTCGCATGTTGCTGATCGCAACCCTGTTGAGTGCATTCTCTGGTGTGTTTGCCTGGTGGATTTTGCGTCGCGAGTTGGCGCCGATCCAGGAAGCCGCCAAAGTGCTGATGGCGCTGGCGCAGAGCGAGCAACCGCTGACGCCATTGCCAGTGCCGCATAACGATGAAGTAGGGCAATTGATTGGCGGCTTCAATCGACTGCTCGTCACACTCGAGCAGCGCGAGCGTGCCTTGCGGCAAAGCGATACCACAGCCCGTTTGGCACTGGAAGAAGCACGGACCCATGTGGAACAACTGGTATTGCAAAAATTTGAGCTGGACCAGCACGCCATCGTGGCGACCACCAATGTCGAAGGCGCAATCACCTACGCCAACGACAAGTTTTGTGAAATCAGCGGCTACGCGCGCGGTGAACTGTTGGGGCAGGACCACCGGATGGTCAATTCAGGCGTACATCCACGTGGTTTTTTCAAGGCGATGTATGCCACCGTTGCCAATGGTTCCGTGTGGCGAGGTGAAGTGTGTAACCGCACCAAGGCGGGCGAACTGTATTGGCTGCAAACCACGATCGTGCCAGTCATGGGGGCCAATGGCAAGCCCAAGGAGTACATCGCCATACGCTCCGACATCACGGAACGCAAACTCTTTGAGCAGGAACTCCGGCTGCATCGTGAGCATCTCACCCAACTGGTGGATGCAGGTACCCGCGAGCTGACCGCACGCGAGCGCCAGCTCAAGGTGATCGTGGACAACATTCCTGGCCTTGTCAGTTACTGGGATAAAGACCTGGTGAACCGGTTTGCCAACCCTGTGTACGAGGACTGGTTTGGCACCACACCCGACGCGATGGTCGGGCGGCATTTACGCGATGTATTTGGCCCCAGCCACTACGAAGTCAGCCTGCCCAGGGTGCAGGCGACTCTGCGCGGGGAAGCGCAGCACTTTGAGACGCGCTACCCGTACCGCGGCGACCCCGAAGACATGCGGTTCGGGCAGGTGCACTACATCCCGGATTATTCGGATGGAACAGTGGTTGGATTTTTTGTGATCGCGTTTGATATTGACGAGTTGCGGCGTGCCAAGGAAGCCGCCACCCAGGCCAACCGTTCCAAGTCCGAATTTCTGGCCAACATGAGCCACGAGATCCGCACGCCCATGAACGGTGTGATCGGCATGGTCGATATATTGCAGCAATCCAGCCTGACGCCCGACCAGCGTCGTATGGCCGACACCATTCAGAAGTCGTCGCTGGCGTTGCTCAATGTCCTGAACGACATTCTTGATATTTCCAAGATTGAGGCTGGCAAGCTGGTTGTCGAATCGATCCCTACCGCACTGCGCGAGGTGGCGGAATCGGTTGCACAACTATTGGAAAACAGCGCCCGGGCCAAGAATGTTGCGCTTTCGGTGTTTGTGGCGCCCGAGATGCCACAGCGCGTCCTGAGCGACCCGATGCGGCTGCGCCAGGTGTTGCTGAATCTGGTGGGCAACGCCATCAAATTTACCCATAGTGCTCCCGACCATATGGGCAAGGTTTCCCTGCGCGTGGAACCGCATTGGCCGACAGGAGGTGAAGAGCTGATACGGTTGGTGGTGACCGACAACGGGATTGGCATCGGGCCAACGCTGATCGACGCCATTTTCCAGCCGTTCTCCCAGGCCGATGAAAGCATGGCGCGCCGGTATGGCGGCACCGGGCTGGGACTGAGCATTTGCCGACGGCTTGTGGAGTTGATGCAGGGGCGCATTTTGTTGACCAGCACCTTGGGTGCGGGCTCTGAATTTGTCGTCGAATTGCCGCTGCGCGCGGTGCAAGACGATGAAAGGGCGCTGGGGGTGCAGCGCTCGGGTTCCAGTGTGGATGTAGCGCAGGATACAACCATGCCCAAGAGTGAACCGGCGCGATCCCGCGGGAAATTGATTTTGATAGCAGAGGATAACGAGACCAACCGGGACGTCTTGCAGGAACAGTTGCGGTTGATCGGGTATGCCAGCAACGTTGCGGAGGATGGCGTGGCAGCCCTCGACATGTTGGCAAAAGACAGGTACGCATTGCTGCTGACCGACTGCCATATGCCCCGCATGGACGGTTTTGAACTCACACAATCCATTCGGCGGCTTGAGGGTGACGGCCCACATTTGCCAATCATTGCGATCACCGCCAATGCCATGCAGGGAGAGGCCGGGCGCTGTCTGGAAAACGGCATGGACGACTACCTGCCAAAGCCTGTGCGCATCGGGGAGCTTGCAAAGACGCTGGCCAAGTGGCTGACGCCACAGCAACCTGGTGGTGAGGGGCCCGAAGAGGTGACAGCGCACGGTGTGTCTCCACCCAGTGCTACGTTGGCCGTGTGGGACAGCACCACCTTGGGGACCCTGGTGACCGCAGACCCCGGCGTACAGCGGCGACTGCTGGAGAAATTTCTCGCCAATGGCGCCGGTCTGGTTCAGGATATTGCGGGTGCGCTGGCCGCCAGTGACATTGAATTGGTGGCCGCCACGGCACACAAATTGAAATCCAGCGCCCGCATGGTGGGAGCTCATGCCTTGGGTGAATTGTGTGAGCAATTGGAAGTTGCGGGGCGCGCCAAGGAGGGTGCGCAATGCGCTGCTTTGGGTGCCGGTTTGGCTAGCGGCTTTCAAACGGTCAGCACCCTCATCCGGGGTCACCTGAGTGCTTCGACCAATGGGGTTGGACATGTTTGATTACGCCGCCACGCCATCGACCTGGCTACCACTTGGGCAACAGCGCAGTATTGGCGAGTGGCGCGAACTGGTGCTGCGGCAACTCTTGCGGATAGTCGTCATTTTGGGTACTGTGGTCGCGGTGCCCAGTATTGCGTTGCTGATGCGTCAGGGCAAGTGGCCCATCGCCGTGTTGGATGTTCTGGTCCTTGGGGTTCTGGTCACCTTGTGGCACAAGAAAACGCTGCTGTTTGCCTGGCGGGCCGGAATTTTTTGTGGACTGTTGTACCTGCTCGGCATGGCTTTCTTGCTGACATTGGGAGTGGAAAGTCAGGTCTATTTGATGGCGGCGCCCGTCATGGCGGGCATCCTTTTGGGTCAGCGTGCAGCCTATGCCATGCTGGGTTTGTCGACCCTGAGCCTGGTGCTGGGGGGCTATTCACAGCAGGTCGATGTACGCTTGGCGGGTTTGGAGGAGCACCCGCTGTTCATGTGGGTGGTGATCGGTGCAAACTTCGCCCTGGTGACCGGGTTGCTGACGATGTCATTGGGGTTTCTGATGCGCGAATTGCAACGCTATCACGCGGGACTGGAAGTGCTGGTGGCCCAGCGCACCAGTGCGTTGGAGCAAAGCAACCGCGATCTGGAAATGCAGAACGACTTCATCAAGACGGTAACTGACACCGCGCCCGTTCTCGTCAGCTATTGGGATACGCAGCTGCATTGTCGTTTTGTCAATCTTGGCTTTCGCAGCCTGTTTGCAGCGCCGGTGGACTGCGTCCTCGGGTTGCCGGCCCGCGATGTGCTATGGCCGGATTTTTTCAAAACCAGTGAGCCATTTCTGATGTCCGCTCTGCGCGGCGCCACCCAGCGCTTCCCGACGCACTTTAGTCAAGGCGGAGATGCAACGCGCTTCCTGGTGGTGCAGTGTGTCCCTCGTACCGTGGAGGATGTGGTGGTAGGCGTGTATATGCTTGCTGACGACATCACGGAGCTCAAGCTCGCCGAGCGCCAGTTGCGTGGGCTGAATTACGAGCTGTCGGTGCAAGTGGAAGCCGCAGAAGTGGCGAGCCGCGCCAAATCGGAGTTCCTGGCTACCATGAGCCACGAGATTCGCACGCCCATGAATGGCGTGTTGGGGATGGTGGATGTCATGCAGCAGACGCACCTGACCCCGCAGCAACAGCGCATGCTCGACACCATTCACCGATCCTCCGAAGCATTGTTGCGCATACTCAATGACGTCCTCGATTACTCCAAGATCGAGGCGGGCAAGCTCGATGTCGAACAGGTGCCCACCGAGTTGCGTGAGCTCATTGATGGCATTGTTTCCTTGTTGGAGACGGCAGCACGTACCAAAGGTGTGGAGCTCAGTGCCCGGATTGCCACTGAATTGCCGCAGTGGCTGATCTCCGACCCGTTACGCTTGCAGCAGATATTGATCAACCTGCTGGGCAACGCGATAAAGTTCACCTCAGGCGAGGGGGGGCGGGTCGGTCGCGTGGTGCTCGCAGCCCAGGCGGGCACCGCAGCCGATGGAAGCGCGACCATGGTTTTTCGCATCACTGACAATGGCATTGGCATTGAAAAAGAGCTGCAGCCGAAATTGTTTAAGCCCTTCAAGCAGGCCAATGCCGGCATCACCCGAAAGTTTGGCGGTACCGGGCTTGGCTTGAGCATTACAAGCCAATTGGTTGCCCTTTTGGGAGGGGATGTGATGGTGAGCAGTGAGCTCGGGGTTGGATCCGAGTTTGTGGTCACACTGCCGCTGCAAGCCTGCGCACCCGGCGCAGCCGGCCAGATTTCTCATTGGCATGCGCCGGTGCATACGGTTGCGCCTGCCATGGGGGAGCTTGTTCCTAACAAGACGTCGGCACAACAGCCCCAAATTTTGCTGGCCGAAGATGACGAAACCAACCGTGATGTGATTGAACAGCAACTGCGCTTGTTGGGGTATGCGGTAGAAAGTGCTTACGATGGTGAAATGGCGCTGCGCATGTGGCGCATAGGCCACTATGCGTTGTTGTTGACCGATTGCCATATGCCCAGGATGGACGGCTTTGCGCTGACCCACGCCATCCGTGCGGCTGAAGGTGCCGAGCATCACTTACCTATCATCGCCGTGACCGCCAACGCCATGCAGGGCGAGGGACAACGGTGCCGCGATGCGGGCATGGACGACTATCTGCCCAAACCGCTGCGCCTGAGCGAACTTGAAACCGTGTTGAACCGCTGGTTGCCGCTGGCAAGAGCGCAAACTGCGGCAGCGCCTGTCGTGTGGGACCCCCAGGCCCTGTCACGCATGGTGGGCGATAGTGTCACCATTCGTCATCGGGTGCTGGAAAAGTTTCTGCTTAAAAGCCACGAGTCGGTTGTGCATCTCTCCAGTTTGGCGCATGCTGAGGTTACGGATGCCACAGCCCAGTTGGCCGATGCGGCCCACAAGCTCAAGTCTGGTGCGCGTACCGTTGGGGCACTTGCGCTCGGTGAGGTGTGCCAACAATTGGAAGACGCGGGGCGCTCGGGCGATGGCCCCGCCGCCACGGCCTTGGCCCTGGGAGTGGTAGCCGCATTCGACGAGGTTAGTAGCCTGATCCAGCGGGATCTGGATCAGCACGTTCTGGACAATCAAGGAGGATAAAAATGAATGAAAGCAATACGCGGCAACCGACACCGGAGCGCGCGCCGCCAACAGCGTTGGTGGTTGACGATGACGACTTTGCGCATGAGGTGCTGCGCGAGATGTTGGGGCTATTGGGTGTCGCCACGGTGCACTCCGCCCTGGATGGCCGCAAAGCGTTGAAGGTGCTTTCGGGGCTCAAGCCACAGCCCGACTTCTTGATCTGTGACGTCTTCATGCCCGACATGGACGGCATCGAGTTTCTTGAAAATCTGGCTACCCAAGGTTATACCGGGGGCATCGTGATTCTGAGCGGCGTGGATGCGCAGATGCTGAGCTTGTCCAGGGAAATTGCGGCGACCAATGGCCTCAAAGTCCTGGGTGCGTTCATCAAGCCGGTGGCATTGCAGCAGTTGTCGAACGCTTTGACGCTGCCGGTAGTGGCACTCTGAACAAACTGCTAGGCAAAAACGCCAGCGGTGTCCTGCATCCGGGCCGACACTTCACCGAGCTGGTGCAGGGTGTCGCCAAACGATAGCTCGAGCTGCGTGAGCTTCTTGAAGTAGTGGCTGCCAATGTACTCGTTGGTAACACCAATGCCGCCATGTAACTGCACCGACTGTTGCGCCACAAAGCGCATGGAGTTGCCTAACTGGTACTTGGCACGGGCCAATGCTGCGCGTCGCTCGGGCGCGGGAGCGTTGAGTTTGAGGCTGGCGTAGTAGCTCATGGAGCGTGCCAGTTCCAGTTGCATCTTCATGTCGGCCGCCCGGTGCCGCAGCGCCTGAAAGCTGCTGATCGCCACGCCAAACTGCTTGCGGGTGTTCATGTATTCGGCGGTCAGCGCCATGGTTTTGTCCATCACGCCCACGGCCTCGGCGCATACCGCGGCAATGCCAATGTCCACCGCATGTTCCAAAGCGGTCAAACCATCGGCGGTGATGAGGGTGGCGGGCGCATTCTTGAGGTGGACTTCGGCGGCGCGGCCGCCGTCCTGCGTGCCATAGCCACGCGTGGTGACACCGGCGGAATTGCGCTCCACCAGGAATAGGGCGATCTGGCTGTTGATTTTGGCGGGCACCAGGAATGCGTCCGCCTGATCCCCCACGGGCACTATGCTTTTGTGAGCGTTCACCACATAGCCACCGGGCGCTTGCGTCGCTTTTGCTTCACAAACATCGAGCCGGTAACGGGCGGCACGCTCCTGGTAGGCCAGTACCACCAGAGCCTCGCCACTGGCAATTCTTGGTAGCCACGCGGCCTTGACTGCGCTATCGGCATAGCCGGCGAGCACAGCACCGGCGATGAGCGATTGGGCGAGCGGCTCCAGCACGATGCCGCGGCCCAGCTCTTCCATCACTACCATGCCTTCGACCGGGCCCATGCCCAGGCCGCCTTCTGCATCGGGCACATACAGGCCACATAGGCCCAGCTCGGCCAATTCGTTCCAGGCGGCACGGTCGAACCCACCGGTCTTTTCAATAGCGCGGCGTCGCTCGAAGGTGTAGCCCTTGTCCACCCATTTGCGTACGGCGTCGCCGAGTTGTACCTGGTCGTCAGAAAAATCAAAGTCCATTTTCATCTCCTATAACTAGCGAAGCTCTTTCTGGAACCCCCTTTGAGAGGGGGCCAGGGGGTGCTCATCTTGTTGCGCGCAGCGCAGGTGGTTTTGGGCCCTAGCCCAAAACCACCTGCGCCACGATGTTGCGCTGTACTTCGTTGGAACCGCCATAAATGGTGGTCTTGCGCATATTGAAGTAGGTCGAAGCCAGTGGGGCGCAATGCACCGCGCCCACCGCATCGCCTTGCCAACCCGCTTCCATGGCTTCGCGGATCAGCGGGATTGCAAAGGGACCGGCAGCCAGCATCATCAGTTCAGAATAGCGCTGCTGAATCTCGCTGCCGCGAATCTTGAGAAGGCCGGCAATGTCGAGCGAGTTCTTGCCCGACTTCTCCGCAGCCAGCACGCGCAGCACCAGCATTTCGAGCGCCACCACATCCACTTCGAGCTTGGCGATCTCGTCACGAAAGCGTGTATCGTCATAGACGCCTTCGGCTTTGGCGATGCGTTTGAGGCGCTCGAGTTCGCGTTTGGTGCGGTTCACATCGGCGATATTGGTGCGCTCATGGGCGAGCAGGTGCTTGGCGTAGGTCCAGCCTTTATTCTCTTCGCCAATCAGGTTTTCAGCCGGCACCACGACGTTGTCGAAAAACACCTCGTTGACTTCGGGTTCGCCATCGAGCAGCACGATCGGCCGCACCGAGACACCCGGCGATTTCATGTCGATCAGTAAAAAGCTGATACCGGTCTGGGGCTTGCCCTCGTTACTGGTGCGCACCAGGCAGAAAATCCATTCGCCGTACTGGCCCAGCGTGGTCCAGGTTTTCTGGCCGTTGACCAGGTAGCTGTTGCCTTGACGTTCGGCCTTGCATTTCACGGATGCCAGGTCCGAGCCCGAGCCGGGCTCACTGTAGCCCTGGCTCCACCACACTTCACCGCTGGCGATGCCGGGCAAAAAGCGCTTCTGTTGCTCGGGAGTGCCAAACGCCATGATCACCGGGGCCACCATCACCGGCCCAAAGGGCACCACCCGCGGTGCACCGGCCAAGGCGCATTCTTCCTCAAACAGATGCTTTTGCACGGAGTTCCAGCCCGGGCCACCAAACTCCTTGGGCCAGGCATGGCCCAGCCAGCCCTTTTTGCCCAGAATCTTCGCCCAGCGTTGCATATCATCGCGCGTGAGGTGCAGCGCGTTGTGGACTTTGTGCGAGATATCGGTGGGGAGGTTTTCACGCACCCAGGTGCGAATGGTCTCGCGAAACTGTTGCTCTTCAGGGGTAAAGGCCAAATCCATAACGTGGTCTCCGGTTGACAGTTTTCGTTTTTAGCACGATCGTTCGTTTATTCCTGTCCAGGCGGCGACACACCCAGCTCTGAGCACAACATTTGCACGGTTTGGCGCAGTTGTGCGACTTCAGCTTCCAGCGTCGCGACGCGCTCCGACAGGGCGCCGGCAGACTCCACCGCGGAGCCACTGCGCTGCAGTACCAGCGTGTTTTCGTCCACTGGTCCACACAACAGGTGAGTCCAACGTTGCTCGCGTGCACCGGGTGCACGCGTGAGCTTGACCACCAAAGCACCACCTTTTTCCTCGGAACGGTCCTGCATTTCTTCCAGAAAGCCTTCCACCGACGAAATATCGGCGAAACGGTACCAGCGCTCGGCGTTCAGCCGCAGTTCTCCCGCCGTTTGCGGGCCACGCAGCATCAGCAACCCCAATATCACGGCGGATTGCTCGGGCACACCGACCCCGCGCTGGAAGTTGTGCTCGAAGCGAGCCACCCGGCTGCCGCTGGTTTCGCGTACCAGGTTCATGGGTTTGAGGTTGTCAAGCGCGGTGGCAATCTCGGCCTCGGTGAGGTTCATGAAGGGCTCACGGCTGCTTTTCTGGTTGCAGCCCAGCATCAGGGTGTTGAGCGACAGGGGATAACTGTCGGGCACGGTGCGTGCTTTCTCCATCAGCGTCCCCAGCACGCGGGCTTCGGTGACTGACAGGGCAAGCGACATAGGCGGTTGGGTGGAAGGCAGTGTGGGCATCGGCAAGTTGTAGTGTTATGGGGAGCGCCATTATCGGATGGCGCTCTAGTCGCATCGGGTAGAGTCAATGGGTCATGGTTTGAAATGAGGAGTTTGAAATGGCGCAGTTGCATCCAGCGGGCAGTGGTTGGAAGTGTGTTGTTGGGGTGGCGTGGGTCGTGCTCCTGAGCGCCTGCGGCGGCGGGGGTAGTTCGGCCGTGCCCGAGGAGCCGATCGTGGCAACTGTTGGACCCGGTGAATTCAAGAGTGCGGCCCTGGTCAAGGAGTTTTCCCTGGACGCCATCACCACGGCCGTGCGCGAAGGTGGTGACGCGTGGACTCTCGTCAACCCCAAGTACGCCGTCACCTCGTATCGCCTCGAATACCTGACCGTGGATGGTAAAGGGCAGCAGGTGCGAGCATCGGCCCTGGTCAATGTACCGAACAAGCCCGCTGGCGCGGCAAGCCCGGTGCTGAGCTACCAGCATGGAAGTATGACGACGGATGCCGACGCACCCACGAATCATGTTGTGGCCTCGGAGGTGTCCGTGTTGATTGCCTCCAAAGGTTACATCGTCCTGGCGCCGGACTACGTTGGGTATGGGGCTTCGAAGGGGCTGCCGCATCCTTATCTCCTGGCGGCACCCTCGGCGTCGGTGGTGAATGATTTGCTGACTGCTGCCAAGTACTGGCGGCAAACCCGGGGCGTACGGGACAACCAACAACTGTTTTTGGTGGGCTATTCCGAAGGCGCCTATGTTTCCATGGCGGCGGCCAGAGCCCTGGAGGCCACTGCCAACCCGTTTAATCAGCAATTGGTGCTGTCTGTCCTGGGCGGCGGCCCCTACCACGTAGGGGTCACGCTGGACGAACTGTTGAAGAAAGTTCGGAGCGAGAACGCCTTGTTGGGCGCGCTGATCAACCCGGGCCTACTCAGATACCTCGGCAGCGGCGTGCAGGCGTCGGTACGCAATGAGCTGGTGCGGCAGTTGCTGGGACCTGGTTCCGATGTGGTGCTGGACGCGACGGTGCTGGACAACTTTTTGGCCGACGATGCTGCAGCAATCGAGCGCCAAAGCAATGTGCACGACTGGAAGCCGTCGAGGCCGTTGCGGCTTTTTCATGGGAAAGACGATCAGCTTGTCGGCTACCGCAGTTCGCTGGTTACTTTACAAGCGATTCAGACCCGTGGAGCGAGCGGTTTGGTGAGCCTGACGGATTGCGCTGCGCAGCCGTCGTCCCATTTGGGCTGCGTTCCTGGTTTCTTTGGATTTATGGTCGGCGAACTGCAAGCCGTGGCCAAGGACTTATGAGTGTGAAACAAATCGTCATCCTTATATCGGGCGGTGGCTCCAACATGGCGGCCATCGTCAAGACCGCCAAACGAGACGACTGGCAGGCGCGCTATGGGGCCAAAATCGCCGCCGTGATCAGCAACAAGGCCGATGCCAAGGGTTTGTTATTTGCCGGGCAGCAGGGCATTGCCACCGAGGTGCTGGACCACAAGGCGTTCGCTTCCCGCGAGGCGTTTGACGCGGCCCTTATGGCGTTGATCGACCGTTTTGGTAGCCCGGATGCACCGGTACTGTTGGTGCTGGCTGGCTTCATGCGCATCCTCACCCCGGGATTCGTCCAGCACTATGCGGGGCGACTTCTGAATATCCACCCGTCGCTGCTGCCCGCATTTCCCGGCCTGCACACCCACCAGCGAGCCATCGATGCCGGTTGCAAGTTCGTCGGCGCCACCGTGCACCAGGTCACCGCCGAACTGGACCACGGCCCCATCCTCGCCCAGGCCGTGGTGCCAGTGCTGCCCGATGACACCGCCGAATCCCTGGCAGCGCGGGTGCTCACGCAGGAGCATCTGATTTATCCCCAGGCGATTGCTGATTTGCTATCGAAAAAGTAGCTGCTTGCGCTTATTGGACGGGCGTGAGGGGCACTTTTTCCTATTGTCTGCTTACCGAAGGAAACGGGACCCGCATGCCCATGGATTGTGCCCAGACAACACTGTGGCGATGCGACCCCGCGGCGAAAGAAATTGGCGCAATTTTGGTCACAGTATCACCCTGTGAGCCTGCCACGGGGTAAGCTTGCGAAAAATCAAGAAATTCACGGGAGGAAAATTCATCGTGTCAGAACCGTTGGCCCATTCTGGTGGGCATTTGCTGGCGGACCATTTGCGTGCTGTGGCTGAAACAGCCGCCAGTTTCTCGTCGAACCTTGATGCAACCTCAGTCTCGGAACGTTGGGCCTGTCTGGCGGGGTTGTGGCATGACCTAGGCAAGTACCGCCCTGGGTTTCAGCGGTATGTGCGGCAGGCTGACAACGCCGACGAGCACATTGAAGGCAAAGTGGGTGGACGCGAGAAAACCCATTCCGCAGCCGGGGCGTTGTGGGCCATGCAGCAATTGAGTAAGCCGAACCAACCCTACGGCAACATCCTTGTTTACCTGATTGCTGCGCACCACGCCGGGTTGGACGATTGGGATGGTGGACTGAAAGAGCGGCTTCAAAGCGATGATGCCGTGTTGGAGCTGAAAGAAGCCTTGGACGCCAATCCCCCGGCCGATGTCTTGGCCCATGGCGATTTGGTTGCGCAAATTCCCGGTGGCCCAGCAGGCTTTGCCTTGTGGGTTCGTCTGTTGTTGTCGTGTTTGGTGGATGCCGACTTTCTTGACACAGAAGCGCACTTCGATGCCGGACAACCCACCCGCCGCGAAGGGTTTCCGGCGCTGAATCAAATGCGCCGGGCGTTTGATGCACACATTGCCTACTAGGAAAAAGATGTTTGAGAAATTTCGTGATTTGCACGGAAGAGGCTCACATATTGAGCCTCTAAGGAACTAAGCTAACTTCAGATCAACACAATGCACGGGGGAAGTTATCGTGTTAGACGCATTGGCTCATTGGCGGGCATCAGATCAAACCGCACAAATTCTTGACGTTCATTTAGTCAATGTTGGCTATTGGGCAGGCCTATTTGCATCAAAAATCCACCTCGGTTCTGCGGGTGAATTGATGGGGTTGTTACACGACCTTGGCAAGTACAGTCCGGAATTTCAGGCGTACATCAAATCGGCCGAAGGTTTGATAAACCCGGATGAAGATGATTACGTCGATGCGCAAGCGCAACGTGGCAAAGTTGATCACTCCTCCGCTGGCGCTCAATACCTGTGGCACAAATTATTTGAAAGACAGGGTGTTGGCGCACTCATGGCGCAGTTTTTTGCCCTGTGTATTGCCTCCCATCACTCAGGCTTGATTGATTGCCTTGATGCCAATGGCGAAGACATTTTCGCGAAGCGAATGCTCAAGGCACAGGAGAAAACGCATCTTGATGAAGTGGAAGGCCTGGCAAAACCCGCCATCTTGGAACGTTGCGCCACATTGGCCGCTGATCCCGCGCTCATTGAAAACTTCTTAGCATTGATTCAGCGCATAGTGCAACTCAGTGTCGAAGCCATTCCGGCGCAGCAACAAATCGGCTTGGCGGTTCGGTTCTTGTTCAGTGGTTTGATTGATGCCGACCGCATTGACACAGCTGATTTTGAGCACAAGCGTGTTGCCCAATATCGTCCAAGGGGGAATTACGCTGGATGGCCTACATTGATAGCTCGGTTGGAAGCGCAGCTTAAAGAAATGGCCCCGAAACGTCCGATTGACGTGCTGCGCAATGACATCTCCTCGCACTGTTTAACAGCAGCTTCACGTGAACGCGGCATCTATACGTTGACCGTTCCTACTGGCGGCGGTAAGACGTTGGCGAGCTTGCGTTTTGCGCTGCATCACGCTGGGCAAAGGCAGCTTGATCGCATCATTTACGTCATTCCGTTTACATCCATCATTGACCAAAATGCCCAAGTGACGCGGGCCATCCTTGAGCCAGAGGATGCACCAGCCGACCGGGGCAAGGTGGTACTGGAGCACCATTCCAGCATCACGCCGGAACAGCAAACCTGGCGCGAAAAAATTCTGTGCGAGAACTGGGATGCACCCGTGGTCTATACGACCATGGTGCAGTTTTTGGAAACCCTCTTCGGTGCCGGAACACGAGGTGCAAGGCGTATGCACCAGTTGGCTAACACGGTGCTGATTTTTGATGAAGTTCAAACACTGCCAATCAAATGTGTTCACGTTTTCAATAACGCCATCAATTTTTTGGTCGAGCAATGCAACAGTACCGTTGTGCTCTGCACGGCGACGCAACCGCTGCTTCATCGAGTCGATTCAGCCAAGGGCGCAATTCACTTGGCTACACACCATGAAATCATGCCCAATGTGCAACAGCTTTTTGATGATTTGCGGCGGGTTGAGGTACGTGACTGCCGCAAGCCTGGTGGCTGGCTTCGGGATGAAGTTGCGGAGTTGGCAACCATCGAAATTGAGCGTGCAGGTAGTTGTTTGGTAATCGTCAATACAAAAGACGCGGCTCTTAAAATTTTCGAGTTGTGTCAGCCTGCTGTTGACTGTGAGGCACTGTTTTACCTCAGTACGAACCAGTGCCCAGCGCACCGAAAGCAGGAGCTTGCCAAAATCCGGCTGCGTTTGGCGCAGGGCTTGCCAACACTTTGCATCAGCACGCAGCTGATTGAGGCCGGGGTCGATGTGGACTTTGGTGCAGTGATTCGCTTCATGGCCGGGATTGACTCCATCGCGCAGGCGGCGGGCCGATGCAATCGCAATGGGCGTACGGAGCCTGGGCTTGTTCACATCGTCAATCCACGTCCCGAAGACGAGCGCCTGGACATGTTGCCCGATATCGCCACAGGGCGAGATATTGCGCCGCGTGTCCTTGACGACTACCGGAATGATCCTGCCCGATACGGTGACAACTTGTTTGGTCCGCAGGCCATGGGTGAGTATTTTCAGTATTACTTTTTCGAGCGCAAAGGCGAAATGGCCTACAAGATTTCAGAGAATGAAATTGGTCATGCGGATACCTTGTTGAGCCTGCTTTCAGGCAATCAATCCGCTGTCAGTGATTGCAATCGCAAATTTGGTGCCGTGCCCCCGCGCATGTTGAACCAGTCATTCATGACGGCAGCCAAAGCGTTCAAAGCGATTGATGCACCGACACAAGGTGTGGTCGTGCCGTTTGGCAAGGCGGGGCGCGACTTGATCGGGCGTCTTCATGGTGCCTTTGACATCGAACTTGAGTTTGACCTGATGCGCGAAGCACAGCAGTACACCGTGAACGTTTTTCCAGGTGTACTGAAAAAATTACGGGATGCGGAGGCCGTCAAAGAAGTCAAGCCTGAGACACGCATCCTTACTCTTGATAGTCGTTACTACAGCCTATTGTTTGGCCTATCCACCGAGCCAGTTTCTGAAATGGAGATGCTTTATGTCGGTTAAAAATAGCATTGAATTCAAAGTCCATGGGCGATATGCCCTGTTCACCGATCCCTTGACCAAAGTGGGGGGCGAAAAGTGCTCCTACCACGTACCAACCTACGAAGCGCTCAAGGGCATCGTGAAGTCCATTTATTGGAAACCCACACTGATTTGGGTCATTGATGAGGTACGTGTCATGAAGCGCATTCGTACACAGACCAAGGGCACCAAGCCACAGGAGTTTAGTGGCGGCAATACGCTTGCGATCTACACGTTCCTGTCTGATGTTGAATACCAGGTGCGAGCGCATTTTGAGTGGAACAACCATCGATCAGAGCTAAAAGATGATCGGATTGACGGGAAGCATTTCGCCATAGCGCAACGGATGATTGAACGCGGTGGTCGACAAGACATATTTCTTGGTACACGAGACTGCCAAGCTTATGTAGAGCCTTGCAAGTTTGGCGAAGGTATTGGTGCTTTGGATGGTGACGGCGAGTTGGCATTTGGGCTCATGTTTCATGGGTTTGACTACCCGGATGAAACAGGTGACTCGAAATTGAACGCACGTTTTTGGCGACCCGTCATGAATAACGGGCTCATAAGCTTTGATCGACCAGCGGACTGTGCCGTAAAGCGCTATGTCCGTGAAATGACGGTAAAGCCCTTTGGCATTGATGAAAGCCAACGTTCAGTGATCGCTGAATACGCTGAACTGGAGGGCGTGGAATGAGCTGGATTCAAAAGCTGCATGAAAGCTACCCCAATTGTGTATTGGTTGCCTGCGCAACCAATACCCCACCACCGTGGCCCATTTCTCATCTGATCAAGAGGGCTCAAGTTGAAGTTACCGTTGACGCGAAAGGAAAATTGAAGCGTGTTAAGGCACTTTCCCGGGCGGAATCGCCAACTCTAATCCCCGCAACAGAATCTTCTGCGGGGAGAACTCGGGATATCTCGCCGCACCCACTTTGCGAGGAGTTGGGATATTGCGCCTCAGACATGCCAAACGTTGAAGCGGAGAAAGTCCGACTGTATTTAGCTCAATTGGATGCATGGTGTTCGTCCGAGTTTGTTCATGCAAAAGCTGACGCAGTTCGTCTTTACCTTTCCCAAAAAAATCTCTGGAATGACTTGGTATCGCAGAGCATTTTTCCCGTTGTGATTGAAGATGCTCAAGGACGGAAAACCAAGATCGCTGACGAAAAGGTTTTTGTGCGTTGGCGTGTAGAAGTCGTTGGCGATCCATGCTCTGGCACATGGGAGGATGAGAGCTTGATTGCAAAGTGGATTTCCTTTGATCGGGCACAAAATGAATCCGTCGGCATCTGCATGGTGACTGGCGACTCGGTGCGTATCGGAAAAAAACACCCTAGATTTCTTCGCAATCCGAGTGATGGTGCGAAATTGATTTCAGCGAATGATGACGACTATGCCGGGTTGACTTTTCGTGGACGTTTTACTGATGGCAAGAAAGAATACGGACGGCAGACATGTGGTGTTGGGTTTGAATTGAGCCAGAAAGCACATAGCGCTCTTCGATGGCTGATTCAAAACCAAGGCTACAAAAACGACACTCAAGCAATTGTGAGTTGGGCTGTGGCTGGGAAGCCGATTCCGAATTGGTTTGCCGATACGTTGGAGCTTTGTGGAATTGAGGAAAAGCTCGTCGAGTCGGATTTGATTAGCCAAGGCGTGGGGCAGTCGTTTGCCATACGTCTCCGAAACGCGATAGCTGGTTATGGCGCAAGTCTTGGGCAAGCAGATGACATTGTTGTAATGGGCTTGGATTCAGCGACAACAGGGCGAATGGCGATCACTTTTTACCGTGAACTAAACGGATCGGAGTTTCTAGCAAGGATTGAGGCATGGCATATGAAGTGCGCATGGCCTCAGAACTTTGGCAAGGATAAAAAATTTGTTGGAGCACCTGCGCCTCGTGACATTGCCGAAGCTGGTTATGGAAGATGGGACGAAAAACTCAACAAGGTGAAAGTTGATGAAGTCCTTCTCAAAACGACAGCAGAAAGACTGCTGCCATGTGTTCTCGATGGAAAACAAATTCCTCTCGATTTGGTTCTTTCCGTTTGTCATCACGCGGCGAAACGGGTTGGCTTCAAGAAGAACAACGAAGGGGCAGAAGAGCAATGGGAAAAGTGCCTGGGTATTGCCTGCGCACTTCTCAAGGGTATTCACACTGAAAGGAACTACCAAATGGCACTTGAATTGGATCGAAAGTCGCGGGACTATTTGTACGGACGATTGCTCGCTATTGCGGAGCATGGGACTATTTGTACGGACGATTGCTCGCTATTGCGGAGCATATTGAAAGTCTCGCACTGTTTGTTGCCAAGGAAAAGCCGCGCGATACCTCTGCCGCGCGAATGATGCAACGATTTGCGGATCGTCCCTATTCGACCTGGCGAACCATCGAATTGGCGCTGGCCCCCTACAAGACCCGCTTGCGGTCATCACGTGGCGGATTTTTGTTCAAGATGGAGTCGTTGTTAGATGAAGTGATGTGTGCTTTCACTGGCGACGACTTCACTCAAGATGCGTCGCTGTCCGGGGAGTTTTTGTTAGGTTATCACTGCCAGCGAAAGGCACTCAAATCCACAGATGAAACGCCGCCAACGCAAGATTCCGCCACTGATTCAATTGACTAAATGAAGGACATTCAAATGACAACACTGCAACACAAAATTGATTTCGCCATTGTGATTCGGGTCAAAAATGCGAACCCCAATGGTGATCCACTCAACGGCAATCGTCCGCGCACAGATTACGGCGGCTTTGGCGAAATTACAGACGTTTGTATCAAGCGCAAGTTGCGTGATCGCTTGCAGGAGGCGGGACAAGGGATTTTTGTTCAATCTGATGATCGCAAGATAGACGGCGAAACCTGTCTGCGTAACCGCGCTGAATCAGATACCAACGGTTTAGGCAAGGATGCTTGGAATCCAAAAAAGGCAAAAAAAGATGCCACAGCCAAAGCAGCATGCGCTAAATGGTTTGATGTACGCACTTTTGGGCAAGTCTTTGCGTTTGGAAAAGACGGTGATGCCAGTGGCGTGTCCATCCCGATTCGAGGCCCGGTCACGATCCAATCAGCTTTCAGTTTGGATCGTGTCAGTGTCACCAGCACCCAAATCACCAAGAGTGTTAGTGGTGAGGGGGATGGCAGCAAGCGGGGCTCTGACACCATGGGTATGAAGCACCGGGTTGATAACGCGATTTATGTGACATACGGCAGTATGAGTCCTCAATTGGCTGAAAAAACCGGTTTCAGTGATTCAGATGCTGGAACCATCAAAGCCTTGCTGCCAAAACTATTTGAGAACGATGCCTCATCCGCTCGACCTGATGGCAGCATGGAAGTTGTGACCGTTGTCTGGTGGGCACATAACTGCAAAGCTGGTCAGTATTCATCTGCAAAGGTGCATCGGTCTTTGAAAATCAATAGTGATGGTTCGGTTGAGGGCGGCAATCTGGAAGGATTGGAAGGCGAGTTCATCCCCGGTTTTTGATACTGATCGGAGTGCAACATGAAAATCCTGCCCACCGAATTCGACGGCCAATCCATCCGCCGCGTGTACGACGAAGACACGGAAACCTGGTGGTTTTCGGTGATTGATGTGGTGCAATTGCTGACCCAGCAGGCCGATTACCAGACAGCGCGCAAGTACTGGAACAAGCTCAAAGAGCGTCTGGGCAAGGAAGGAAGTGAGTCGGTGACAAATTGTCACCGACTGAAATTGCCTGCCGCCGATGGCAAAAATTACCTGACAGACGTAGCCACCGCCGAAACCCTTTTGCGCCTGGTGCAATCCATCCCCAGCCCCAAAGCCGAGCCTATCAAGCTCTGGCTGGCCAAGGTGGGTTACGAGCGCATGCAAGAGATGGCCGACCCGGCCTTGTCGCTCGACCGTGCCCGCGACACCTGGCAGCAGCATGGCCGCAGCGACAAGTGGATTCAGCAGCGGATGACCGGGCAGGAAACGCGCAACAAACTCACCGACTACTGGAGCGAGCACGACATCAAACAGGGCAGCGAGTTCGCCATCCTCACCAACATCATTCACCAGGAATGGGCGGGCGTGAGTGTTGGAGATCACAAAGACATGAAGGGCCTTACCAGCCACAACCTGCGCGACCACATGAGTGAGGCCGAGTTGATTTTTACCGCGCTGGCCGAGTTGTCCACCCGTCAGATTGCAGAGAGTGTGGATGCAACCGGCATGTTGGAAAACAAAACCGCTGCGAAAGCGGGTGGGCGCATTGCCCGGCAAGCACGCAACCAACTGGAGAGCCAAACCGGCAAGTCGGTTGTGTCGGGCCAGAGTTTTCTGCCAAGGGCTACAAAAAAGATAGCTGGTAACGCAAAGTAGACGGGCGCTGCAGGCGCAAAAGGCATATGAAAACACCCGAGCAAGTTCCCCTGTCAGCGCTGCAGCACTGGCAATACTGCCCGCGTCAGTGCGGGCTGATTCACCTGGAGCAAGTGTTTGACGAGAATGTCCACACCTTGCGCGGCCAGGCGGTGCATGCCCGGGTCGATAAGCCGGGCGTTGAAACCGCCAAGGGCGTTCGTGTTGGCCGAGCTGTGCCGCTGTGGCATGACGAACTGGGCCTGATCGGCAAGTCCGATGTGGTCGAGTTTTTGCCGGGTGATGTGCCCTATCCGGTGGAATACAAGCACGGCAGTCGCAACAAGGCGCCAGACATCGCGGCTTGCGATGACTTGCAGTTGGCGGCGCAGGCCATGTGTCTGGAGGTCATGACTGGCAAGCCTGTACAGGAGGGAGCGATTTATTACGCCACCTCCAAACGGCGGCGTGTGGTGCCGATCACACCGGGGCTTCGGGCCGCAGTAGCGCAGGCGGCTGATGCAATTCGCGCGATGCTGGCCAGCACCGTATTGCCCTCGCCATTGGTCGGCGAGGCCGCCGCCAAACGCTGCCGGGCCTGCTCACTGCTGGAGCGCTGTCAGCCGCTGGCCACGCACGCCGGGTTGATCGCGGCGCGAGCGGCCTTGTTTGACCCCGATACATGAGCGCAACACCGATGCAACTCCTCAATACGCTTTACATCACCACGGCAGACACCTATGTTCGCCTGGACAATGACACCCTGCGTGTCGAAGTCGAGCAGGAGACCAAATTGCGCGTGCCGCTGCACCACCTGAGTGCGGTCGTGTGTTTTGGCCACACTGGCATTTCGTCTCCGCTTATGCATAGGCTGGCTGAGGACGGCATTGCGCTTGTGCTGCTGGATAGCAATGGTCGTTTCAAGGCTCGACTGGAAGGCGCGGTGAGCGGCAACGTGCTGTTACGTCAGGCGCAGTTCAGCCGACTGTCGGAGTCCGACTTTGTGCTGGATACGGCGCGGGCCTGTGTGGCTGGCAAGATAAAGAACACTCGGCAGGTGTTGCAACGCGGTGCCCGCGAGGCTAAGTCCGAGGATGAGGCTACGGTGTTGACGCGCCTTGCAGATGACCTGGCCGCCAGTCTGCGCGCATTGCCAGCGGTTACCGATCTGAACGTGCTGCGGGGCATCGAAGGTGAGGCAGCGCGTCAATATTTCACCGGGCTCAACCTGCTGGTGCGCAGCGATCAACGGGGTGTTTTTCAAATGGATGGCCGCAGTCGTCGCCCGCCCAGGGACCGGATGAACGCCCTGCTGTCGTTTCTGTATTCCATGTGGATGAACGACTGCCGCAGTGCGCTCGAAGTCGCAGGCCTTGATCCACAAGTTGGGTTTCTCCATGCGCTGCGCCCTGGCCGGGCTGCTTTGGCGCTGGATTTAATGGAAGAGTTCCGACCATGGGCCGATAGGCTGGTGTTGACCCTCATCAACCGCGGTCAATTGAGCGCCGATGACTTCGTGCGGTCTGAGGGCGGCGGCGTGTTACTGCAGACCGAAGCACGCAAGGAGGTGGTGGTCGCTTATCAGGAGCGCAAGAAGGACGAAATCAACCATCCGCTGTTGGCGCAGGCCGTTCCCTTGGGTCTGATGCCTCTGGTTCAGGCACGCTTGATGGCGCGGGCCATCCGGGAGTCGGACGCACCCTATGTGCCGTTCGTGGCGAAGTGAGGTGCAGAGCATGCTGATACTTGTTTGTTATGACGTGAGCACAGAAACCAGGGAAGGCAGACGCCGGCTGCGGCGCGTGGCGAAGGTGTGTGAAAGCACCGGGCAGCG
Source organism: Rhodoferax sp. (assembly GCA_020048895.1). Taxonomy (GTDB): domain Bacteria; phylum Pseudomonadota; class Gammaproteobacteria; order Burkholderiales; family Burkholderiaceae_C; genus Allorhodoferax. The sequence continues at coordinate 53,595 of JAIFLV010000028.1, forward strand.
AGTTCAGAAATCGGTTTTTGAATGCCAGTTGGACCTGGCCCGCTTCGAGGCCCTGGAGCGCGAGTTGTTGGCCGAAATTGATGTGACAAGCGATTGCCTGCGCCTTTATCGAATCCCCGAGACACGAGGTTTCGAGGCAATCGAACACGGTGCGTTCAAGGCGCTGGATTTTGATGGGCCGTTGGTGTTGTGAGTATCAACAATCACAATTCTTGGCACTGTTTGTGGTATTGTTTCTACCGCGAATCTCAAGCGCCGTGTCTGGCGCTATAGGGTTCGCGCTCTTCGCAACGCGTTGATTCAAATGATGTTTTTTGTTTCTCAGACAAACACCGTACACCCGTCTGGCACCTTTTTGTCAGGTTCGCGGGTTAGTAACGAAAACCCCATAGATATCACCATGTTGACCGCGAAGAGGTTCGCCCGGTATTAATGCCGGGCGTGGATTGAAACACCACTTGTTACTTGCTGTGGCATCAGGGTTCGTAGGGTTCGCCCGGTATTAATGCCGGGCGTGGATT
>JAIFLV010000081.1 GCA_020048895.1 Rhodoferax sp.
ACCCAAACGATGCAGCGTAGGCGCACGGTTGAGCATCACAGGATGCTCTTTGATGACCTCTTCCAGAATATCCCACACCACCGGAGTGCCAGATTCAACTTCCTTCTTGGCTGCCTTGATGGTGGTGGCAATGCCCATCGCTTCAAGCCGCGCAAAGATAAAGGGCTTGAACAACTCCAACGCCATCAGCTTGGGCAGGCCGCACTGGTGCAATTTGAGCGTAGGTCCAACCGTAATCACGGAACGACCGGAGTAATCCACGCGCTTGCCCAGCAAGTTCTGGCGGAAACGACCCGACTTACCTTTGATCATGTCTGCCAGCGACTTCAGGGCGCGCTTGTTCGCGCCCGTCATGGCTTTGCCCCGGCGGCCGTTATCCAACAAGCTGTCAACCGCTTCCTGCAACATGCGTTTTTCATTGCGCGCAATGATTTCCGGTGCTTTCAACTCCAGCAAACGGCGCAGGCGGCTATTGCGGTTGATGACGCGGCGGTACAGGTCGTTCAGATCGGATGTCGCAAAGCGTCCACCATCCAACGGTACCAATGGGCGCAAATCCGGCGGCAACACGGGCAGCACGTCCAGCACCATCCACTCGGGCTTGATTCCTGATTTCTTGAACGCTTCCAGAACCTTCAGTCGCTTGGCGTTCTTCTTAATCTTGAGTTCAGAACCTGTCAGGTCATTGCGCAACTTCTCGATAGAGCCCTCTATGTCGATGCTCTGCAACAAGTCCTTGATGCCTTCGGCGCCCATCTTGGCCTGGAACTCGTCGCCGTACTCCTTGAACTTGGCGTCGAAGTCATCTTCGGACATGATGCTGAACTTCTTCAAGGGCGTCATACCGGGGTCGGTAACAACGTAGGCCTCAAAGTACAACACACGCTCGATATCACGCAATGTCATGTCCAGCACCAGACCCAACCGGCTGGGCAGGGATTTCAGGAACCAGATGTGAGCACAAGGCGCGGCCAGATCAATGTGACCCATGCGTTCGCGGCGAACCTTGGTTTGCGTCACTTCAACGCCGCACTTCTCGCAGATCACACCGCGATGCTTGAGGCGCTTGTACTTTCCGCAAAGGCACTCGTAGTCTTTGATTGGTCCAAAGATCTTCGCGCAAAACAAGCCATCGCGCTCGGGCTTGAACGTGCGGTAATTGATCGTCTCGGGTTTTTTGACTTCACCGAAAGACCAGGAGCGAATTTTCTCAGGCGAAGCCATGCCGATTTTGATGGCATCAAAATGCTCATCTGGCGTGAACTGCTTGAACAGGTCGAGTAATGATTTCATCTTTTAAATCCTCTTAAACAGTTCAGGAACGCTCGAGCTCAATGTCAATGCCCAAGGAACGGATTTCCTTGACCAAAACATTGAACGACTCCGGCATGCCGGCTTCAATGGAGTGCTCGCCCTTGACGATGCTCTCGTACACCTTGGTACGCCCTTGCACGTCATCGGATTTGACCGTCAACATCTCCTGCAATGTGTACGAAGCTCCGTACGCTTCAAGTGCCCATACTTCCATCTCGCCGAAACGTTGGCCGCCAAACTGCGCTTTGCCGCCCAGCGGTTGCTGTGTAACCAGGCTGTACGGCCCCGTGGAGCGGGCATGCATCTTGTCATCCACCAAATGGTGAAGCTTCAAGTAATGCATGTAGCCGACGGTGGTGGTGCGCTCAAACGCGTCGCCACTTCGACCGTCATAGAGTTGGGCTTGGGTGCGCGTCAAAGTCAAACCCTTGGCTCGAGCTACATCTTCCGGGTACGCCAGCTGCAGCATGTCGCCAATTTCCTCTTCGGTGGCGCCATCAAACACAGGGGACGCGAACGGGACTCCGTTGGTGAGCTCAGTCGCCATGTCGCGAATTTCAGCATCGGACAACTGCTTCAGGTCCTCTTTGCGGCCAGTTCCGTTGTAGATCTGCTCCAGGAAACCACGAATTTCTGTGGCAGCCGCTTCACGTTGCAGCATATCGCCAATGCGTTGACCAAGCCCCTTGCCTGCCCAACCCAGGTGCACCTCCAGCACCTGCCCGATGTTCATCCGCGAGGGTACGCCCAGAGGGTTGAGAACGATGTCGACTGGCGTACCGTCCGCCATGTAGGGCATATCCTCAACCGGGGTGATCTTGGAGACCACGCCCTTGTTACCGTGGCGCCCAGCCATCTTGTCCCCTGGCTGCAAGCGGCGCTTGACCGCGATGTAAACCTTGACCATTTTGAGCACACCAGCCGGCAGTTCATCGCCCTGGGTGAGCTTCTTCCGCTTTTCCTCAAATGCCAGATCAAAGCTGTGCCGCGTCTGCTCCAGAGAATTCTTGATGCTTTCCAACTGGCTCGCAACGTCCTCGTCTGCCGGACGAATATCAAACCAGTGGAACTTCTCTACAGACGTCAGATAGGCCTTGTCAATCTTGGTGCCCTTGGCCAGTTTGTGTGGCCCGCCATTGGCAACTTTGCCGGTCAACAGTTTTTCAATTCGGTCAAACGCATCGGCTTCGACGATTCGCAACTGGTCGTTAAGATCAAGGCGGAAACGCTTGAGTTCGTCGTCGATGATCTGTTGCGCGCGGCGATCACGCGTAATACCCTCACGGGTGAACACTTGAACGTCAATCACGGTACCTTGCGATCCCTGGTCCACGCGCAACGAGGTGTCCTTCACATCACTGGCTTTTTCACCAAAGATGGCACGCAGGAGTTTCTCTTCTGGTGTCAAGGTGGTCTCGCCCTTGGGCGTAACCTTGCCGACCAAGGTATCACCGGGTTGGACTTCAGCGCCCACATAAATGATTCCGGACTCGTCGAGGCGATTGAGTTGCTGCTCGCTGAGGTTAGGAATATCACGCGTGATTTCTTCCGCACCGAGTTTGGTGTCGCGTGCCATCACAACCAGTTCTTCGATATGAATCGACGTGTAACGGTCTTCCGCGACAACGCGCTCGCTGATCAGGATAGAGTCTTCAAAGTTGTATCCGTTCCACGGCATGAACGCCACCAGCATGTTCTGACCAATAGCGATCTCACCCAGGTCCGTGGAAGCTCCATCGGCAATGACGTCCCCCTTGGAAAGTCGATCACCCTTTTTGACGATGGGTCGCTGGTGGATATTGGTGTTCTGGTTGGAACGCTGGTATTTGATGAGGTTGTAAATATCCACACCCACTTCGCCCGCAGCCGCCTCACTGTCGTTCACGCGCACCACGATACGGGTCGCATCAACATAATCGACCAGACCACCACGCGTTGCCGTCACCACCGTGCCAGAGTCGACGGCTGCCACACGTTCAATACCGGTACCTACCATAGGCTTCTCGGGGCGCAGTACAGGCACAGCCTGGCGCGACATGTTGGCACCCATCAGCGCACGGTTTGCATCGTCGTGCTCCAGGAACGGAACAAGAGATGCTGCCACAGACACGATCTGCGCAGGCGACACATCCATGTATTGAACGCGCTCTGCACCAACCAGAATGGACTCGCCTTTTTCACGCGCTGAAACCAGATCACCGGTCAAGGTGCCATCCTTATCCAGTGCAGCATTGGCCTGGGCAATGACATACTTGCCCTCTTCAATGGCTGACAGGTAGTCGATCTCCATCGTGACCTTGCTATCCACCACCCGACGATACGGAGTTTCAATGAATCCGTACTCGTTCAAACGTGCGTAGAGGGCCAGCGAATTGATCAGGCCGATGTTCGGGCCTTCCGGCGTTTCAATGGGACACACACGGCCGTAATGGGTGACGTGAACGTCACGCACCTCGAAACCGGCGCGCTCGCGGGTCAAACCACCCGGACCAAGTGCCGATACGCGACGCTTGTGGGTAATCTCGGCCAGCGGGTTGGTCTGGTCCATGAACTGTGACAACTGCGATGCACCAAAGAACTCCTTGAGCGCAGCGGAGATGGGCTTGCTGTTGATCAGATCGTGGGGCATGAGAGGCTCTTGCTCGGCCTGTCCCAAACGCTCCTTGACCGCCTTTTCAATACGTGCCAAACCAGTACGGTATTGGTTTTCAGCCAACTCACCCACGCAACGTACGCGGCGATTACCCAAATGGTCAATATCGTCCACTTCCCCGCGACCATTACGCAGGTCGACCAGAATCTTCACCACGGACAGAATGTCTTCGTTGGTCAACACCATAGGACCAGTCGACTCGGCGCGACCCATCTTGGCGTTGAACTTCATGCGCCCTACTCGCGACAGGTCGTAAGTGTCGGGGTTGTAGAAAAGGCGCTGGAACAGTGCCTGTACAGCGTCCTCGGTGGGGGGTTCACCAGGGCGCATCATGCGGTAGATGGCAACGCGCGCCGCGAATTCGTCCACCGTTTCATCCGTGCGTAGCGTCTGCGAAATGTAAGCACCTTGATCCAGCTCGTTGGTGTAGATGCATGGCAGATCCTGAATTCCAGCAGTCCGCAATTTCTTCAACAATGCCTCGGTCAATTCCTCATTGGCTTTGGCGACAATTTCTCCAGTATCGCCATCCACCACATTGCGCGCCACAACGCGTCCAATCATGAAGTCTTCGGGGACACTGATATGGGTTGTTCCCGACTGCTCCAATTCGCGTGTGTGGCGAGCCGTGACACGCTTGTCCTTGGCAACAATCACTTTGCCGCTCTTATCGGTGATGTCAAAGCGGGCCACTTCTCCGCGCAGGCGCTCTGCGACGAATTCCATTTGCGCACCACTATCCATCAAGCGGAAATTGTCATTGACAAAGAAATTGGCCAAAATCGATTCATTGTTCAAACCGATAGCCTTGAGCAAAATCGTGACAGGCATCTTGCGTCGGCGATCTACCCGGAAGTACAGCAAGTCCTTCGGGTCGAACTCAAAGTCGAGCCAGGATCCACGATAAGGAATGATCCGCGCCGAGAACAACAGTTTGCCCGAACTATGGGTCTTCCCCTTGTCGTGTTCAAAAAACACACCAGGCGAACGGTGCAGCTGTGACACGATCACGCGTTCAGTGCCGTTGATGATGAAAGAGCCCTTGCCAGTCATCAAGGGCACCTCACCCATGTAGACCTCTTGCTCCTTGACTTCCTTCACCACCTTGTTCTGTGTGGTGGACGATTCACGGTCGTAAATGATCAACTGCACCTTTGCCCGCACCGCAGATGCAAAGGTCAATCCTCGGGTCTGGCATTCACGCACATCGAATGCGGGCTTGGCAAGGTTGTACTCAAGGTACTTCATCTCGACAAAACCATTGTGAGAAACGATGGGAAACGCAGCCTCAAACGCCGCCTGCAGTCCCTCTACGGTTCTCTTCTTCGGAGCAACGTCTGCCTGCAAGAATGCCGTGTAGGCATCTTTTTGCATCTGCAACAAATAAGGGATTTCAAGTACGCTGTCACGGCTACCGAAATTTTTACGAATGCGTTTGCGTTCTGTGTATGTATAAGCCATTGGATCTCCGGGCAAAGACGAAAGGAACCAGGGTAAGGGTCCTCGGCGACTGTGGCGTCAAGCATCACACCTGACATTTCTTGGCGATTGGCCACTACCAATCATTGGCGGACGACCATGCGTTGCACACAGCCCGTTCCAAGGCATCTTCCGCAGTCGAGGTCAGAAGACACTTGAAAACATGGCCCCACTGGGCATTGTTTTCAGGTGCGCTCTGAAAGCGCAAAAGGCTGGTCCAAAAACCAGCCTACTGATTGGGGATGGAGCGCCGTAACGCGCGCCATCCCGACAGATTTACTTCAGCTCAGCCTTGGCACCGGCTTCAACAAGCTTCTTCAAAGCAGCTTCAGCGTCTGCTTTGGCAATAGCCTCTTTCACGTTCTTGGGAGCGCCATCGACCAGATCCTTGGCTTCTTTCAAGCCCAGGCCGGTGATTTCACGAACTGCCTTGATGACCGAGACCTTGTTCGCGCCTGCTTCGAGCAACACAACGTTGAACTCCGTCTTCTCTTCCGCGACAGCCGCTGCGGGGCCGGCAGCTGCAGGACCTGCCATTGCGGCAGCGCTCACACCAAATTTCTCTTCGATGGCTTTCACCAGGTCGTTGAGTTCCATGACCGTCATGCTGTCCAGCGCGGTCAAAAATGCGTCTTTATCGAATGCCATTTCCATTTTGAATTTCCTAACAATATTGGTTATCTAGCCGAAACAGCGCATTACGCTGCGACAGCCTCCGCGGGGGCAGCTTCCGCTGCACCACCACCACGCTTTTCCGCCAAAGCCGCCAGCACACGGGCCGTACGGGAAATGGGGGACTGCATCAAGCCCAGCAACTGTGCCAGCAACACTTCCTTCGAAGGAATGCTTGCCAATTGCTTCACGCCGTTCACATCCAGAGCTTTACCACCATACGCACCGGCGCGAATCACCAATTTGTCATTGGTCTTCGCAAACTCGGCCACCACTTTCGCGGCAGCCACTGCGTCTTCGGAAAAGCCATAGATCAGAGGCCCGGTCATCTGGTCCGACACAACTTCAAATGCGCTTCCGGCAACAGCACGGCGTGCCAAAGTGTTCTTCAAAACACTGAGGTTTACGCCTGCGCCGCGCGCGTTGTTGCGCAGTTTGGTCATGTCAGCGACCGTGATGCCGCGGTACTCCGCGATCACGAGCGTCTGAGCTTTAGCGGCGAGTCCGGTCACATCACTGACGACCGCTTCTTTCTCACTGCGATTCAGACTCAAGGTCTACTCCTTTTAAATACCCTTCAGGATTTGCACCCTTCAAGGCTCCACATTGCAGCGACCAACTGTTAACGAAACTTTTCAATTCCATATGCAGTGGGATCGCCATCTGCGTTGGCTTCACGATTAAGCGCAATTGCTTGCGCACCAACGGTCTTGGATGACTCGGTTTAACTTGCGCTCGACCGACCCACCACATCAGGCCACTCTTGCGAGTCGCCTAAATTCTCACAATTACGCCGCGATAGTCTGCAGGTCCACACGGACCCCCACACCCATCGTTGATGACACAGCCACCTTTCGCAAATACACACCTTTGCTCGCAGCCGGCTTGGCTTTGTTCAATGCATCGATCAAAGCTGCCAAATTGCCCTGCAGTTGCGCGGGCTCAAACGAGCGCCGCCCAATCGTCGAGTGAACGATACCTGCTTTGTCAACACGGAACTGCACCTGACCAGCCTTGGCATTACGCACAGCTGTGGCTACATCTGGCGTCACCGTACCCACCTTGGGGTTAGGCATCAAGCCACGGGGGCCAAGGATCTGACCCAAAGTGCCGACAACACGCATGGCATCGGGTGCAGCGATCACCACATCAAATGGCATATCGCCGGCTTTCACCATAGCAGCCAGGTCATCCATACCGACGATATCAGCGCCTGCAGCCTTGGCCTCTTCAGCCTTGGCACCTTGCGCAAACACGGCAACGCGTTTGGTTTTACCTGTGCCATTGGGCAGAACGACCGCGCCTCGCACGACTTGATCTGACTTCTTGGCATCAATACCCAACTGCACGGCCACGTCGATGGATTCATCAAACTTGGCAGTCGCGAACTGCTTGACCAATCCCAAAGCATCAGCCAGCGCATACAGCTTCATGCTGTCGATTTTACCGACCTGCGTTTTTTGTTTTTTAGTGAGCTTGGACATTTATACGCCCTCCACATTCACGCCCATGGAACGGGCCGAGCCAGCAATGGTGCGCACGGCTGCATCCAGATCAGCAGCGGTCATGTCCTTCATCTTGGTTTTCGCAATTTCTTCCAACTGCGCGCGCGTGATCTTGCCAACCTTGTCCATATGCGGACGGGCGGAGCCCTTGTCCAACTTGATGGCCTTCTTGATCAGCACCGTTGCAGGAGGGGTCTTGATGATGAAGGTAAAGCTCTTGTCTGCAAAAGCCGTAATGACAACCGGCAATGGCAGACCAGGCTCTACACCTTGGGTCTGCGCATTGAATGCCTTGCAGAACTCCATGATGTTGAGGCCACGCTGACCCAGCGCCGGCCCAATGGGGGGGGATGGATTGGCTTTACCAGCTGGAACTTGCAGCTTGATGAAACCAACGATTTTCTTCGCCATGATTTCTCCTTACGGGTAGTAGCGCCTTGGAACTGCACCATGCAGCCCTTGGCTCCCCGGGGTTGACGACTCTTCCTCTACTGTCTGCACCGAGTCGGTGAGTGCAGGCAAAAATCAGACTTTAGGTCTTCTCGATCTGTGAGAACTCCAACTCGACAGGCGTTGAACGTCCGAAAATGGTCACGGACACCCGCACCTTGCTCTTCTCGTAATTCACATCTTCGACCGAACCATTGAAGTCCGTAAACGGGCCATCCTTGACCCGCACATACTCACCCACCACAAACTCAACTTTATGGCGTGGTTTTTCGGTACCCTCTTGCATCTGGCTGACGATCTTCATCACCTCGGCTTCAGAAATGGGGGCAGGACGATTCTTGGCCCCACCGACAAAACCCGTGACCTTGTTGGTGTGCTTGACCAAATGCCAGGTGTCGTCATCCATGATCATTTCCACAAGCACATAGCCGGGAAAGAACTTGCGCTCGGTAGTCTTCTTCTGGCCATTCTTGACTTCAACCACCTCTTCCATCGGCACCAGAATACGGCCAAACTTGTCTTGCATTCCAGTGCGAACGATGCGCTCACGAATATTGCGCTCGACGGCCTTCTCCATACCCGAGTAGGCATGTACCACATACCAACGCAAATCCGGGTTCACCGTGGCAACAGGTGCGACTGCTGCTGCGGCATTTTCTACAACATCAGTCATTATTTCTTCCACCCCAAAATCAAATCGTAGAAAACCCACTCAAGCGCCTTGTCCGTGAGCCACAGAAATAGCGCCATGACAAACACAAATCCAAAAACGTAGGCGGTAATCTGGATCGCCTCCTTGCGCGCAGGCCAGACGACTTTCCTGACTTCACGCCAGGCATCACGTCCAAATGCCACCAGTTGGCGACCCGACTCAGAAGTAAAAAACACGACAATTGCCGCACCCAAACCCAGAATCAGAGCGCCCCATTGAGCCCACGGCCCTTGCTTACCCAGAAGGTAGAACGCCGCCAACGCAGCGACCACCAGGGCACCTGCAGCCGCCAACTTGGCCTTATCTGCCCCGGTACTGACGGTTTCAACTTGAGAGGTGGCCATAGGTAAACAGTTCGCGTTCCAAATCAGAAAAAATTACGTAAGCTCAAGACACCAAAGCCCGCTAACGTGTAGCGGGCTTAAGAACCACCGGATCTACTGCAACCGGGTGGCAGGGGCAGTAGGAATCGAACCTACAACCTTCGGTTTTGGAGACCGACGCTCTGCCAATTGAGCTATACCCCTTCAAATACCTTCATTAGTTGAGGACAGGGCTAAAGATCTGTCCCACAAAGCATCAGGCAATGATTTTTGCAACCACGCCCGCACCCACGGTGCGACCGCCTTCGCGAATGGCGAAGCGCAGGCCTTCTTCCATGGCGATGGGGTTGATCAGCTTGACCGTGATCGACACGTTGTCACCAGGCATCACCATTTCCTTGCCTTCTGGCAACTCGATCGCACCGGTCACGTCCGTCGTGCGGAAGTAGAACTGGGGACGGTAGTTGTTGAAGAACGGTGTGTGGCGTCCGCCTTCGTCCTTGGACAAGACGTAGATCT
>JAIFLV010000056.1 GCA_020048895.1 Rhodoferax sp.
ACATACCCTTCCCACTCCGGCTCAAACGGCGTCACATTCACGATGATGCCGCAGCGCGCATAGGTGCTTTTGCCCAGGCAGACGGTCAGTACATTGCGTGGAATGCGGAAATACTCCAGCGTGCGGGCCAGGGCAAAACTGTTGGGCGGGATGATGCAGACATCGTCATGGAAGTCGACAAAACTCTTTTCATCAAAGTTCTTGGGGTCCACCACCGTGCTGTGGATATTGGTAAATACCTTGAACTCGGGGGCGCAGCGGATGTCGTAGCCATAACTGCTGGTTCCGTAGGAAATGATCTTGTGGCCCTCGCGCTGACGGATCTGCCCGGGCTCGAACGGTTCAATCATGCCGGTCGTTTCGGCCATGTGGCGTATCCACTTGTCGCTCTTGATGCTCATGGGGTACTAGCTCCTGGGTAGGGCCTGATTGTAAGCAGGCACAACAGGAACACAGTGACAACAGAGTCGCTGCACTAAAGTGCCTGAGAAATAACGACGCGCTCCACCAGGCGGTCATCACCCAGCACGATCATTGAAAACAGCAATTCATCCAGGCTGGCCGCAAGGGACGTCTTCCGTTCAAGCAAGGGCGTCGCCTTCGGGTTGAGTACCAGAAAATCGGCCTCGCAGCCGGGCAGCAGGTTGCCCACAACGCCCTCAAGGCCCAGCGCCCGTGCCGCGCCGGCTGTGTGCTGCCACCACAGATGCTGGGGCGATAGCGACAATCCCGCCTTGGCCTGCCCTTCACGGCCCACGTAATACGCCGCCAGCATGGTGTGAAACGGGCTGAAGCTGGTGCCACCGCCCACGTCGCTGGCCAACCCATAGGCAAAACCTGCGCTGTCGGCGCCCAGGTAGTCAAAAAAGCCACTGCCCAGAAAGAGATTGCTGGTCGGACACACGGCCGCTGCCGCACCCGTTTCGTGCATCAACGACCGATCAGCGGTATCAAGATGGATGCAGTGCGCATAGATGGCACGCTTGCGCAGCAGACCGAAGTCATCGTAGGTCGCCAGATAACTGCGCGACTGTGGAAACAGCTGTCGTGCCCAGGCGATCTCGTCCTGGTTCTCGGCCACGTGGGACTGAATCCAGACATCCGGGTATCGTGCGGCCAGGTCCCCGGCTCCACGCAATTGCGCGTCGGTGCAACTGAGGGCAAAGCGTGGTGTGATGGCATAGCCCAGGCGATCCGTGCCATGCCAGCGCCTTATCAACTCCTCGCTATCGATCAGGCTTTGCTCGGCACGGCTTGTACTGCCCACGTCAGCACAGCGGTTCAGTACCGCATCCGGCGCGTTGCGGTCCATCAGGCAAAGACCAGTCATCAAGCGCATGTGCTTCGCTTGCGCCTGACTGAACAAGGCGTTGACCGACTCCGGGTGTGATGTCGCAAATGCAAGTGCCGTCGTCACCCCGTTGCGCAGCAATTCCGCTACAAAAACGTGAGCTGCCTGCGCACTGTATTCGGGCGCTTCGAAGCGTTTTTCCTCTGGAAATGTGTAATTCTCCAGCCATGGCAGCAACCCCGCTGCAGGCGAGCCAATGACATTGACTTGCGGAAAGTGCACATGCATGTCCAGAAAACCGGGGGCGATGATGCGCTCTGGCAAGTGCTCCACGACCACCAGTGGGTACGCATCGTGCACGGTGCGAAATTCACCGATCGCCAGCACCACCTGTGTTCCTGCTGCATTGGGGCCGACCACCAACAGGCCGTCCTGCTCAAATCGCGCGCGCACCGCCCCCCCATCATGCGGTGCAAACCAGAGCAGTGCGGCGCGGTAGGCTTTCATGGCATACAGCTTAAACCGGTTTAGCGGCTGACCTTGCCGTGCACTCCCGCCACCAGCCAGTTCATGCCGAGAATTTCTTCATCGGAGAGCGCTGTACCTTTGGCAATCACCTCATTGCCTTCGTTGTCAAACACCGCTGTCTTTGCATAAAACGGCTTCAGTGTTCCGCTGGCGATGTCCTTTTGCCGGGCCAAGACCTCGTCCTGCACGGCAGCGGGCACCTTGCTGCCAAAGTCGCCCACGCGAATCATGCCTTCCTTGACACCGCCCCAAACGTTGGTCGTCTGCCAGTTTCCGCTCAATACCGCTTTGGCACGACTGGTGTAATACGCACCCCATTGGTGAGTCACCGCCACGATTTGCGCATCGGGCGCTATCGAACGCATGTCGGAGTGGTAAGCCACGGCTAATTTGCCGCGCTCCTGGGCGGCAGCCATCACCGCGGTTGATGCTGTGTGGAACGAGACGACGTCCACACGCTGGTTGAACAGGGTCATGGCCGCATCACGTTCACGCATGGGGTCGAACCAGGTGTTCAGCCACACCACTTTTACCTCCGCCTTCGGGTTGACAGAACGCATACCCAACGCAAAGGCGTTGATCCCCTGCACTACCTCCGGAATGGGAAAGCCTGCGATATAGCCCGTCAGATTGCTTCGGGTCATGCGACCTGCGGCCACCCCGGCCAGATAGCGCCCCTCGTAATAGCGGGCGTTCGCTGCAGCCACATTGGGTGACGTCTTGTAGCCCGTGATCGACTCAAACTTGACGTCCGGAAACTCCTGTGCCACTTTGAGCGTGGGCTCCATATAGCCAAAGCTGGGCGTGAAAATCAGCTTGTAGCCCTGGCGCGCCAAATCGCGAATGACACGCTCGGCGTCCGGCCCCTCCGCCACATTTTCCACATAGGTGGCCAGTACGCTCTTGCCCAGCGAATCCTGCACGGCCCTGCGGCCAAGTTCGTGCTGGCGCACCCAGCCGGCATCGGTCAGTGGCGCAACATAGACAAAGCCTACCTTGAGCGGCTCCGAGGGCGGCATTACCTTGGTTTGAGATTGCGCACCGGTGGGTGCGAGCGTGATACAACAGGCAGCCCATAGCGTGGCCGCGAGGTTTTTATACATGGTAGTCCTCTACATGGCTCCGGATACAAAAAGCAAGGCCCACCGGAGCAGTGGGCCTTGTGGTAATTCTAGCGCTACAAACGCCTGCGAGAATGGGGCGCAATAGACCCTTGCGGCCACTGCAACGGCTTCGTGAAACCAGGACCGTTTCTGAATATGCTTTCCATTTCGATAGGCCCAGTTGCCTTGCCGGTAACCCCAATCCTTCTGCTTTTGGCTTTTTGGTGTGTTTCGCACATTGCAACGCTGGTCGCCCGCAAGGCCGGGGCAGGTGATTTCGATCCTGAGCAACGCGCACAGCTTGCAAGTTCAGCGGTTTTTCACGCAGTCTTGGCTGGAGGGCTGGCAGCGCGTGTGGTGTATGTGTTGACGAACTTCAGTGCCTACGAAGATTCGCCAATGGCCATGCTGGACATACGCGATGGTGGTTGGAACACGGCCGCTTGGGCTGCCGTGGGTGGAGCATGGCTCATTGTTGCCGCTACCAAACAACCGGAACTGCGAAAACCACTGTTCAGCGCCGGTTTGGCCGGTTGCGCCATGGCGTTTTCAGTGTGGGCCGTGTCGATGTTGCAGGTCTCGACCACCCTTCCTGCCGCGCGCCTGTATCCGTTGGAGCGGGAAGGCGAGACCATCACTTTGACCCAGGCGGCCCGTGGCCGCCCGGTTGCAGTGAATTTGTGGGCCACTTGGTGCGGTCCGTGCAGACAGGAAATGCCGACGTTTGCCGCAGCACAGCGCAAGCACCGGGATGTTGGCATCCTTTTCGTGAATCAGGGTGAGTCGGCCCACGTAGTTCGACGCTTTCTCGCCGAACAAGGTCTGGCCATCCATGACGTGTTGTTGGACCCGGGCGCCGCGCTGGGTCCCCTGCTTGGATCGCAAGGACTGCCAACAACACTGTTTTTTGATGCACAAGGCAAACAGGTCGATGCCCACTTTGGGGTGCTGAATGCACCCGCGCTGGAGAGCCGACTGCGCGCGCTCGAGGGCAAGCGGTAAACAATACTACGGGGGTTGCTCCGCAGCCAATGCACGTATGCACTCAACGACGGAGGGGTTCAGTACCGCGTGCCGTCGCTCAAGAGCGTTCAACATGGCCAAAGCGGCTTGCGGGGTTTTCTCATATCCAGGCAACAGATCAGGCAACTCGCGCGCGAGTTCTGGTTGACGCTGCTCTAGCCGTCGTTCGCGATTGAACGGATCCTCGGGTACGTCTGGCGTCGACGCTGCGCGCAGTGCATCGAGCTCAATCAACCGGTCAATGGCGTAGCCCTGCACGAACCGCGCGGCCGACAACCTTTCGCCACGATGCCAACGCTGGAGTCCCACAAAAACGCAGCTCAGCGCCTCCCCCACGATCCAGGTTTCATCCGGCAGCCTCTGTTGAGGCATTGGGATCTGTGGTTGCGAGAGTCCCTCGTGCAAGTCTTCCCTACGCCAGACCCAGTGCCCTGGTGCAAAGGGAATGCGCGCCAGTTCGTTGGGTTCAAAAACGGCAAACTCACAAAAAACACCATCGGCCATAAGGGCCTTATGGCCATCCGCCGTGTTCTGAAAACTCCACGCCAGTGGATGCGCGGCGGCAAGCCAATCAAGATGCGCGATGTAGCGCTGTTTGTAGCCCGCCTCCACTATGACAAAGAAATCCAGATCGGAGTAGTTGTCCAGCCGCTTGCGCTCGTTGCCGACAGATCCAAGACCTAGAAGTCCCACGGCATGTCCACTTTCACGCAGACTGATTCCAATGGAGTCCAGACGCGCCAGGAGCAGTTCGGGTGTTACGCCTTGGTGCCTTAACGCGTCCTGCGAGGCCGATTCTTTGGAAGGTTCTGGTTGCATGTTGGAGGTCCTGCAAGGGTTACCGCAAGGGTTGGGTGCGACGCAATGTCCATGTCTTGCCGCACGCCACATTGTGCCGCGCGCGGTAATATGGACGCCCCATGAAGGTCACCTCGCCCACGCTCAAACAACGGTTGCACCATTGGCTTGTCACAGAACCGTTCTTCCATTTCGTGTTGCTCGGTGCATGTATCTTTGCAGCCCACTCGCTGTGGGGAGGTTCGGATCGTTCCGGTGATTTGCACATTCGCGTGACTCCCACAGACCAGGAACGCCTGCGAGCCGTTGCACGCCAGCAGACGGGAATCGACCCCGACACCGACCAGATGCGCGCGCTCGTGGAGCGACACATCCGCGAGGAAGTGTTGTACCGAGAAGCCCTGGCGCTGGAGTTGCAACGCGACGACATCATCGTGCGGCGCAGGCTGGTGCAAAAAATGGAGTATCTGTCACAAGAGGATGCCGATCCGGCAAGCGAGAGCCAGTTGCGCGACTACTTTGCCAGGCACTCGGATCGATACGCCCTACCCGCAATGGTGGACTTGAAGATGCACTACTTTGATCCGGCACGTCGCGGCGCCAAGGCAAAGCACGACGCAGTCGATGCCCTGCAGAGTGCCCAGACGGGACAACACCTGGTCGACGACCCTTTCATGCTTGGCACGCAGCTATCCGGACAGACTTTTCCGATGCTGCAGCGCGATTTTGGCCCTGGATTTGCGGCATCCGTCGCCAAACTGCCCACCGGCGTCTGGTCTGGCCCTGTCGAGTCGACCCATGGTTGGCATCTGGTTCAAGTCTCGCTCCGCGCAGACAGCCCTGCCGTCCGTTTTGAAGATGTGCGGGAGCGTGTCGTCAGCGACCTGTCCCACTCCGCGGACAACGCATCCAGAGATGCAGCGTACGCCCGAATGCGGTCACGCTACACCGTCGAAGTACAGGGTGTGAACCAGCAGTGAAGCTTGTTCATCACTGGCGCTCGTTGGCCATGACCTTCATGGCCTGTCTTTGGTGTGGCCTGGCAACGGCACACGAAAACTTGCCTGCCTCGCTCATGCTTCAGGAAGTCGAAGCGCATGTGTTCGAGGTGCGTTGGCGCGTGCCAGAGACTCTGGGTGCAGTACCCAACGTGATGGCGCAACTTCCAGCGGATTGCCAGAGTCGCACGTCGCCAAACCTGCAGACTGCTCCCGGAGCGCGGCTCACCGTGTGGTCCGTGCACTGTGCCGGGGGACTGCGCGATGGTGCAGAGATCACCATTGCCGGACTGGCGGCAACGCAGATCGAAGCCGTGTCGGAATCGCTGGTAGTACGTCCGCGCAATCCTGTGGTGACTCTCGGGCTGGCACGTGGTCACCCCATCGCAATCTCAGGCTATTTGCTGCTGGGCATCGAGCACATTCTGGGTGGTATCGACCATTTGCTCTTTGTCTTATGCCTGATCCTTCTGGTGTCCAATCTGTGGGGGTTGCTCAAAACGATCACCGCTTTCACGCTGGCCCACAGCCTGACACTGGCGCTGGCGGCACTGGGCTTTGTGCAGCTACCGCAGGCGCCAGTCGAAGCCACCATCGCCTTGTCCATCCTGTTCCTGGCCCGCGAACTGGCACGTCAGGATGGCTCCCCTGGGATGGCCTCACGCCGACCCTGGCTGGTGGCGTTTGCGTTCGGACTGCTGCACGGTTTTGGGTTTGCGAGTGCGTTGGCCCAGGTCGGTTTGCCTTTTGGTGATGTTCCCACGGCATTGCTGCTTTTTAACGTGGGGGTCGAAGCAGGTCAGCTGGCGTTTGTCGCTGCCGTCTATCCGCTGGTACTGCTGAGCAGGCGTTGGCAACTTCAGGGTTCACCTTGGGTCACTACACTGCCAGTCTATGCGGTCGGCTCGGTTGCGGGTTTCTGGTGGATACAGCGCATGGCTGCAGTTATCGGCTTGGCTTGACACCCTAAACTTCGAAGCCATGCGGTTGTTCCTATTAATACCTTCTGACGTTTGACGCGCAATGCACAGGCCTTCTACACCACCAACCCCACCTGTTTTCTTGTGGGGCCTGCTGATTTTGCAGGCGCTCTCCTTTGTGCTGCATTTCTATGGCCTTGCGCGGTTCAATACCCTGGTTTTTGATGAGACCGCGTACGCCAGATTCGGCCATAACTACTTTCACGGACTGGCGGTTTTCGACGTGCATCCGCCGCTCGGGAAACTGTTGATCGGCGCAGGCATGTGGCTGGGCGACCTGATGGGCTACGCCGGCGAGGCGACCAACCTACTAAGCGGGGCAGAACGCGCACCCTGGGCCTACCGCTGGGTGGCCGCGCTGTTCGGCAGCACACTTGCGGTGCTCCTCGCGGGTATTGCCTGGGAACTGTTTCATCGCTGGCGCATGGCGCTGCTCAGCGGCTTGCTGGCGCTACTGTCCGGAATTTTTCTGGTAGAGGCACGCTACGCACTGATCAACGTCTTTATGGTCACTTTCGGGTTGTTCGGTCACTGGCTTTGGCTGCGCGGCGTCTCAGCCCGGACCGCAACCCGCCGCCACCTGCTGTGGCTCTTTTCCGGTCTTGCGATGGGATGCTGCGTTTCGGTGAAGTGGAGCGGGCTGAGTTTCCTGGGAGTGGTGTGGGCCATCACCCTGCTGGGCTGGCTGGGCCAAAGTCGCACCGCAACGCCGACCCGTTTTTCTGGCATGCCGTGGCTTACGTTGCTGCTGTACTTCGTTGTCGCACCATCACTGCTGTACACCGCGCAATGGACACCCCATCTCCTGGTGAGCAACAAGACGTTGTCCCATGAGCACACCGAAATGCTGCGCTACCACCAAAGCTTAAAGGACGATAAAAGCGAGCATCCGTACTGCTCTCGTTGGACTACCTGGCCTTTCATGCTGCGCCCCATCAGTCTCGTGTACGAAACACAACCCGTGCCACAAGCACCGTCGACTGCTGGCTCAGCGCCGGCACCCGTTGCGACAGAAGCCACTGTCCGCGCCGTACATGAAATCATCAATCCGCTGCTGGCCTGGTGCGCATGCATAGCAGTGCTGTGGATGGGAGCCGCGTTTGCCTTCAAATGCGAGCGACTCGCCCTGTCGGACAGAACCGAACCCGATCAAGTCCAGGAGATATGGACACTTGGCTATGTCCTGCTCGGCTTTTTGTCCGCGTGGCTGCCGTGGGCCATGGTAGGCCGATGTCAGTTCCTCTACCTCTACATGCCGTCCCTGGCGTTTGCGCTGATTGCCAGCGCATGGGCCATGGATTACATGCTCACCCACCCACTGCGCACGATGCGGTGGACAGGCTATAGCGTCGTTCTGGGCGTGGCGGGCAGCTTCGTTTTCTTTCTGCCGATTTACCTGGGCTGGCCCATTAGTTCTGCAGCGTTCTATGCCCGCATGTGGCTGGTCTCGTGGATCTGATAGCC
>JAIFLV010000052.1 GCA_020048895.1 Rhodoferax sp.
CGCCGTACCACGCCAATGTGCCGAGCTTTGGCGAATGGGGCTACGTCATTGCCAGCCACCGGCCCTGGCGCAATCCGACGGTGCTGCCGCCCGGGCTGCGTTTTTTAAGTCTACAGACCCTGCCCTTGCTGTTTGATTTTCCCAACGACATGGTGCGCGTACCCGCCGAAGTGAATCGCCTGTCGAACCAGGTGCTGGTCAGCACCTATGAGCACGAGTGGGGACGCGCGCTGCCCTGACCAATCGGGCTGGTGGGCATGAAACCACGCGGCGATTTTCTAGCTGGCAAGCACACAGGGGCGTGGGGTCGGATCCCGATTCAGGACAGTGAAGTGGACGGAGCGCTCAATCTGACTACGAAATCGGGCTCTGACCCCAGGCACCGGCGCAGTCGGCGCAAGGGGAGCCCAAAGATCTTCGGTCTGATCTACCTGGCTGGCATCAGCGACACGCCCTGTCGCACACATTCAGAGAATTGCAGGTCTATGCCAAGTGACCTTTCATCCGCAAACTTCGCTTCCGCTGAACTCCACGCCTTTCAGCATGATTTGTTCCCGCTGGATCCTTGGGGTGCCGGCCATGTGGTGGGCATTGTCGAAAGACCTTGCGCTGGAATAGCACGGGCCTTGATTGGACCGGTGAGCCTTGGGTGCTGGCATATTCCCCAAGGTGCCGTGGTTCGATGCTTGGCTGTCGCAGAGGACAGAACATTTGCGTCCTTGGCGTTCTTGCCGCAGACTCTCTTTAACGAGGCACCGGGGGAGTTTTGGACGAGGGTGGTAGATAGCATCACCTCAGCCTGCGAAAGTGCTATGTCTTCCAAGGACCCCGGTATGTGCCGCACGCCTCCCGACTGCGTGAAGAGTTGGTCATCCCCATTGGTCTGGATTCCAAATCCACTATGTGGTGATCCCGTCCATGCCTCTGTCCGTTCACTCTCTCAATTGCACGCTTACAGACCGACCGAAATGGGGCTTATCCACGATCTTGCCGATCCCATGCAGATCGAGGCACAAGCCCATGCGCATGCTTGCGAGCAAATTGCATTTGGCGTGCGCCGCTTACTCCAGGCACTTGATCCGGCACTTTTCCAAATTCTGGTGCAGCGCCCAAAGTTGAGCATCACGGTCGCGCACCAAATCCTGTGCATGGCCAAACGGCATAGCCCGAAGGCCGTCACATATGCTCTGCAAGCAATGCGAACAGAATCGCAGGGACTCCTGCACCTGATTGCAAGCGACAACCCAAAGAAGGACGCAGAAAAGGTGCGGGAAGCTGTTTTCAGTGGCCAGAGCTTGCCGGATGCCTTTGTGAGTCTTGGGATCGCCAAAGCGGCACACCGAAAATCCCTCTGCAAGCCAGTGTGTCGCAGCGAGCAATGGAAAGAGCCGGAACCGTCATTGAGCGATCTTCCGATGGCGGGTCAGGACTGGTTAGCTGCGATGCGCCTGACCCGGCACGTGCCACTGCACGACAAACACGACTGGACCGAATTCAGCCGGACTGTTCAGCTTGTTCTTGAGCAAGGTTTCCAGAAGGAGTCCACTGCGCTGCAATTGTTGACGTGCTGCACCCGACCGACCGTCCGAGGAAGTGGCACTCGGTTGGAGCGGATCATTTCACACGCCCGGACGCTTTCAAACGGTGTCAAGGGGCTAGCCAATATGGCTGTCACTCTTGATGATGTTGTTTCCAAGTTCCTGGAAACGGTCGGAGCGGCTGGTGACGATGGACCTTATGGAACAAACTTCCCTTTGTCCCTTGATGCACAAGACTCTTGGCAGCTTGCTGCGGGTGTCGCGCAAATCACTGGCAAATCGTTGTGCGAAATCCTGGCGAGCCTCTTCGATGCACATCCAACGCTCCCTCATTCGTTCGTAGCCCCTGAACATCTCAGCGTGTATCCGCTCAACAGCCTGGATCTGGTGGTTGCTCACGGCGCTGACTGCAACACTTGCCTCCAACACCATAGGTTTGCGTTGCGCTATGTGACCGGCGGCGTTGCGCTCTACGGCCTGCGATCTGGTTCAGAAGCGGTCGGCACGATTGCCTTTCAATATGACGTTTCTGAAGACAAGCCAAGGGTGCAAGTTCAAGAAATCACGACCAAGGCCGAAACTGACTTGGCATTTTGTCGTTTGACGCGATCGCTGGAGGATGCATTCAATACAGACCAGGCAATTCCAGCCTGGGTCGCGTACCAGGATCAGTGCGCTCAATGGCGCCGACGCGCCACTTCTGCGTCATGACAACTATCACAATAGGTTTTTCTCCAACGGCTACCGCGCAGCAGGCCGGGAGCGCCACATTGCTCACAAATGCATCGACTCTCGCGCTCAGCTTGCGCCTTTTGTTCTTGCAGTACTTCCGAAACCCGTCCGGTGACGTAGAAACGAAGGGTTCCGGTTTTTTCCTTGATCTGGCCCACCCGCGGCCAACGCTCTTTGGCAACACCCAGAGCAATCAATCCATCAATTTCTGCCTCGCAGGCTTGGCACAAACGATCAACCAAGCCGAACCAGCCGTCGCCGCACTCGATTCCCCACTCATCATAGGGACCCGTGTCATCTTCCAAGTGACTTTCGGCGCAAGATTGGTTCTCAGGCTCGGGATCGACGAGCCGCTTAACCGGTGAGCGAAAGAATTTCGGATATTGCCGTATCAGTTCAGCCTGCAGGTGTGGGGTCATTGTCTTGGCTTTCTATAGGGTGTGCGCCCATTGTGTCCCGAGCATAGGCCCATCAGGGGCATCTCAGTTTCCAGCTTGGACCGGACGCATTTGATTGTGGATAGCAATGCGTCACTTTGTGTCGGGTCCGTCTCCATCGCCAATAGGGGATTGCAAACATGATTCTGTTTCTCGACTTCGACGGTGTCCTACACCCGCAATACGAAGGCCAACCAGTGCCCGTCGACGTGGCGTTCTGTCACCTCCCGCGCTTTGAGACCGTCATGCGCGATTTTCCGAGTGTGGAAATAGTCATCAGTTCTACGTGGCGCGAGCAGTTCAGCCTCGACATTCTTCGTGCGAAGTTCTCGCCCGATATTGCGGAGCGCATCACCGGCACCACTCCATTGGCTGCAGAGGCTTTACCGCCCCATATGGTGGAAGTGCGGGAATGGGAAATTGTCACTTGGTTGCGAGTCAACAATCGACAAGGCGAAGACTGGATTGCACTCGACGATTGCGCTTGGCAGTTCAAAGACCACCGGGACCGGGTGGTGGCTTGCACGGGTTACATCGGGCTGGATTGTGGTGCTGAATGCCGATTGAGGGCAATGTTTTTCGCGCCTCAAACTATCGGAAATTTGACCTACACGAGGTACCCACGGTGCCCGCCCGCTTGATTGCGACACTAATCTTGTGTGAGCCATTCCACGATGTGCTCTTTCACTTTGCCGCGGCTGTCTAATGGCGAGTAACGGCTCAGATGCGGAAGCCCGTAGACACGAACTTTACGACCGAGATGTGTCGCAACGAATGAACGACACTTCCAATTGCCATGTCCAGCCAAGATAATTGACTCAAATGCGTTCGAACCGAACTTGTCGAATAAAAAACGATAGGGTGATCGACTGGAATTTCCGAAAACAAGAATGCGTTTTGGCTGAACGATCTCCAATAGCTTTTCATGAACGGGCCAACAGAGGGCAGCATCTTCTGGAAACTGAATTCCACTCGCATCCCGGCTCTGCATAAAAATCAAATTGCTTGCACAAACATCTTCAATATAGTGATTCCAGACTTTCAGTAGCTCGGCAAGCCGAATCTGAAGAGGAGCTAGCGTTCCATCCCTATTACCCCAGTCTGTTGCCAGATAGTCATTGTCAATTTTGGCGGGAAGCTTTTCAAGATGTTCCGCAAGAGTTGGACCTTGCGTCCCACCAGGATTCAAACCCAAAATGTAGACATCACCTTTCGTGATCGTTTTGGCCGCGCTGTACAAAACGGCACCGCTTCTGTTCAATAGGTTTTGCTGAGAGAGCAGTCCGCTAACTTTTTTGACAAGTTCATTTGTATCCACTATTTTTCCTTTGATTTGAAGCTTCCAGAAATTCTTGAGTGCTATCTAGATTTGCGGCATTTCGAAATGGGAGCATGGCTTCGCTGCTTCAACGGCAATATGTTACAGCCAGTCGCGTGACCTCACTCACCCCATCCCCAAAACTATTGAGCCACCGCCCGAGCACATCAGTGTCGGCCACCGTCGCCATGATCTCATACCCATCAGGCAGTTCTTTGTATGTCTGGTCCGTCGACAACGGGCATTCCAAGATGTGCAACCCGTTGGGCTTGTCGATGCGAAACCGCAAGCGAATCATTTTGGGCGGGCCGTCACCGAACCCCATGTCGTCGTTCAACTGCTGCAATTCAAAATCTTTCGGGCGATCAAACTGGAAGGTTGACGCTTTTGCGGACTTGATCCGGTGCAGTGCCAGGCTGCGGTTGTCGTCGTAGCCTTCAAAGCGGCAGGCCAAATACATGCGCGGGCCTTGCTGCACCAAGCCCAGGGGCATTACGCGGTAGCCGCTTGCTTTTGTCACGTTGGCGTTCTGATAGGTCACATCGAGCCAGCGGTTGTCATACAAGGCGTCGCTGACCTGCTGAAATACTTCTGGCATGACTTTGGGCGGAAGCAGCGGCTGGCCGGTGCTGACGACACGAATCTTGTCGAGCCATTGCCGTTCAAGCTGCTTCGTGGCACTATCATCCAGACGGCCGCGTGCCTGACTGAAGAAACCCTCCATGGACTTCATGAGCCGGGCTGGCAACAGATGGCCGAGCTGTTGTTCGGCAAGTGTCAGCAGCAATGATTCCTGTGGACTCAGGCCGCCAATGCTCAGGGCTTTGGCTGATTCTTTCCAGCGGTAGCGGTATGGCTTGCTGCGCTCATCGCGCTCAATATCGAGTGTTTTGAAATCAGGGTCAGACAGTGTTTCGAGCAGGTGCTGAATGGTGCGCAGCTCGCGTGTGAACCGGGTGTCGGTGTCGATCAGCTTTTGGCGCAACTCTGCGGCAGTGACGGCACGGTCCTTTCGGATGCGCTTCAACAGCTCCAGCGTGAGTTGCAGGGTTTCCAGGGAGTCAGGGCGAATTGACATGGTGTCGGGCGGCTAAAGTTTCAGATCAGTACGGCCTGCAAACACCTGCCACAGACGTACCATGGCATAGGTGTCAAGCCAGCAATAGGCCAGCAGTTGTTGTTCGATTTGGGTCTTGCGCTCTGGCAAAGTTTTGGGGTGAATGGCCTCCAAATAGGCGTCCATCGCCATGCCGCCGTCTTGCACGCCATCCAATGCGTCATATCGCAGTTCGGGCACCACGGCTGGTAAAACTTTCTTGATGCTCCAGCTTCCCTGTTGGCTGGGGTGGTAGTAACGCTTCCTGGCAATGGGCAGCAAATCCACCATGCGGGCATTGATAGCCAGTAGCGCATCACGCAAGCTTGGGTATCGCGTTGCAAGCTCGTGAATGCGCGATGCCTCAAAGGCGGCGTTGTAAACATACACCGGGCCACTGGTGCCGCAGCTTGCAATCAAAGCGTAGGCGAATGGCTCAGCGGGATCAGCACCTGAGAGATCAAGAAACCCCTGGTGGTCAAGCTGACCCGATTCAGACAGGGTATGCAGGCTGAACTGGAAGCTGTTTTGCTGATATGGACGGGTGCCAGCCCAGATGGGCACGGCAAACTGGATGGTCTCGAAGTCCAGAAAATAGGCAGGCAGCCCATGCATGGCCAAATCGGCGGCGGCACCTTCGGCATCGAAAAACACCGTGTTGGCCAGGGTGTGGGCTTTGACTCGCAACTGCCTGGGGTTGAGCAGGTCGTCAGGGACATCTGCCAACTCGATGACGCCCTGTGATGCCAGCTCCTGCGCCTTGGCACCAAAGTACGGCAGCCAAAGGACTGGGTACTGCGCCTTGGGCTCATCCTGGCTGCAATGGTCATAAAAGCCGCAGGCATAGGGCGTGTCGCAATGTGCTCCTGTATCGATAGCTGGTGGCGCAATACTGGCGCTGGTTAGCTGGGCTTTTTGTATCCAGGCTTTGACCTCTTCGGTGCGTGAGAAGGCTTCTGCCGTCAAGTCGTTTTCTTTCAGCAAACCGCTGTAATCCTCGTTGCCCGAATAGGTCCATGAACTGTCAATGTGCGCCAGGGCAATGCTGTGCAACATAACACCTGCCGACTGGGCCACAAACGCTTGCACGGCAACGTCGTCGCGGTGATAGTCTTTGACACTGGTGGAAGATTTGACTTCTACCATGCGCCAGACCTGCTGGCCGTCGATGGTCTCGGGCAGCATGACGTCGGCAAAGGCCAGCGCACCAGCCGCACAAAACCCTGCTTCAAAAATCGGGTTGGGGTGTTTCAACAGTTGGGTGCTGCGCTCGAAGGCCTTTTTGAAACCATCGCTTTGCACGTCAATCAGGGCACCCAGGTTTTTGGGGTCATAGATGCGGCGGGCAATGTCTCCGACCTGATGGCCAATCTGGAAGCTGGCTTCGGTGGCGGCAGAATCCTCGCGCAACTCCGGTCGGTGAATCTCCAGCCACAGCCGCTTGGGGCACTGGCGCAAGGCCAGCAGTTTTGATTTTGAAAAGTTGCGCAAATTGCGTGCCTCCCTGTTTTTGATCTCAGTCTATCGCCCAACCCGCCTCGAGCAAAGCGTCCACATCGTCAAACCACAGTTTTTCTTCGTCGGTTTTGGTTCCTGTGGGTTGATCTACTGATTGTTCACAGAAGTGCGATGCGCTGTGTCGCATGTCTTTGGCCACTTGGCACATCGACCAACGCTGCGAGACAACCCTGAATTACGATGAAACCAGCTCAAATCGCCGACCATCAAAATGCCAGCAATGAAAGCCGTCTTGCCGCTGCAGGCCAAGCACCAATGATTGTGGTGATCTGAAGTACGGCGAATAGCTTGCAGAGACATCGTCCATCACCGGTGGGTCCAGACATTCGACCACCACCGCTGATTCTCCGTACTGCGGCCATTTGACATATTTCAAACCTGGCTGCCAGCGCACCAGATCACCGGGGCGGAACTTGCCAGGCTCGGTACCATGGATGCGGCGGTACGCATCGCGCAGTGCCTCGATCTTTTGTGCCCGTGCCTCGCCCGGCGCATCAAGTTCGGGCTGAGTGTTTGCAGCAGCCAGACCATGCAGCATGCTTTGCACGGCCGGATCCAATCTACGACGTTGATTCATTTGGATACCTCCACATCATGCGTCACTTCAAAACGACGGCCATCAAAATGCCAAGTGTGAAAATCACCATCAGCACCCTGGATGCCAAGCACCAAATTCAATGGCTCGCGGTACAGGTTGGTTCCGTCGAGTTCCTTGCTGGTGTCGAGAACCGGTGGATTGAGTACATCCATGACGATGGCAGGTTCGCCATAGGATGGATGCGCCCTGTTTTGCATGCCAGACTTCCACTGAACAATCTGGCCTGGGTGAAAACCCATTGCGGGCGCCAACGCAAACCGACGTTGAAACGCCAGCAGGTTCTCATCGCGATCATTGACCAGTTCTTGTGCAAGTTCAGCCGTGTGGTCCGCGCTCTTGAGCATGTTGTCAAGCAGGTGGCTGAAAGCTGCGTCATTTTTGTATTTGGGTGCCATGGTTTTTCCTCGTTCTTGTGGATGGTGACCGCTCAGGCGGTCACCGGGATATTTCTGTTTGCTGCGGGCATGCCATAGGCGCTCACGTACACGGATGAACCTGCCTGACCGGGGCGCCTGCTCACCAACTCGGCATGCAGCCGCTCCAACAGCTCCTGCGGCGTGGGAATGTGGCGCAGCAGGCGAAACTGGCGAGTGACAGGTGCGAAGTCGCCCGGCGTCAGACCATTGAGCCGCTGGCGCACCAGCGACTGCAGCGGTGCTGCTGCTTGCATGCTGCCGCCGAGCAAGTGCAGTTCCTGCAAAAAGAACGCCCAGCACTGTGAGGCGGTCATGGCATGGAATGCAATCTTCCAGTCAAAGCGACGCAGGCTTGCCGGGTCGAGCTTTTCCAGCAAATTGGTGGTGCAGATAAACAGGCCCTCGTAGTCCTCCATCTGGGTGAGCAACTCATTGACTTGGGTGATCTCCCAGGAATGCCTGGCCTCGGCGCGGGATTGCAGGAAGGAGTCGGCTTCGTCCAAAATCAATACGCTGGGCTCGGCTGCGGCCGCAGAAAACATCTCGGCAATGTTCTTTTCAGTGCCGCCAACATACATCGACAACAGGTCCGAGCCGCGCCGCAGTACCACGGGCAGTTCTAGCGCGTGCGCTAAGTAGCGTGCCAGAGCGGTCTTGCCAGCCCCCGGTGGGCCGTAGAAACACATGGAACCACCTGGTGCCACTCGCAAGGAATTCACCAGTTGGGCAATGGGTACGTTGGTGTGTAGGTAGGCCAGGTCATACGCGGTGGCCATCGGGCGACTGGCGCGCGGCCTGGGCTGATTCAATAGTTTGGCGGATCGCTCCAAGACCTGCAGAACCCGCTTTTGCGCAGGAGCAGCATTGCCTTGAGCGAGTGTTTCAGTCTCGACAAGTCTGGCGACTTTGGCGGCCCGCTGCATTTGCGCTGGGGTGAGGTTGGCGCATTCAGCCAAGTCTTCAAGCCACGAATCGTCATCACCCTGTTTGGCGATTTCGGAATTGGCCGCGTTGGCGTTGACAATCCCTTGCAGGTGGTGACAGGCAATTTCGCGGCGCACAGCCCTTGGCGGCATGGTGAGATGCACTGAATAGTCAAAACGCCTGCGGTATGCCGGATCCAGTGCACTGACAGCATTGGTGATCCAGATGGATGGCACCGGGTTTTCCTCCAGTGCACGGTTCACCCACGCTTTTCCGGGAACCTCACCACGTTCGAGCATGTCTTCGACCTCATCGAACAAGACCAGAGCGTTGCTTCGACGGCTTAACAGGCGTTGACACAAATTGAAAGCTTGCAAGCGCTCGATTCCCCGAATTGGAGCACCTTCATCGTCTGCACAGGCCACTTCGTAAAGGTCAGCTTGCAGCACCTGGGCAATCACGCTGGCCAATTCAGTCTTACCCACACCGGGTGGACCGTACAGCAGGATATTGGTGCCATGAAGACCTTGACGCATGGACTCACGCAGGATGCCTGAGATGATCGACACCTCATCGGCCAGGTGTGGAAAGTGCGATGGATTCAGCGCGCTTGGGCTGCGCGGTGTGAAGAAATGACCGACCAGTGGCTCAATGGATTCGTGCTGATCCAGCATCAGGGCGGCAAGACCACGAGGCAGCTCCAGATAGTCTTCGAGGTCTTGTGCGTCTTTGGCAAGCTTCAGTATGCCGGTGCCGCGCAAATTGCCGTGCCGGCGAAAGGCACGTTGCAGATCGGCAGTGTGGCAGCACGTGAGGCAGGCCATCAGAGCGACGCAGTCTTTTTCGCTGCCCAGTCGCAGTCTCATTGGAACAACGTTATCGTGGAATTGCTCGTCGCCATCCAGCAATATCAATACGCAAAGAATGACCATGTCGGTCTCTGTGAGATTCAGCAACTCGCCCAGCGCCTGCACGTTCTCAAACATGGGGTGAGAAAACTCAAGTACCTTGCTGCTAACGTTGCTCTGTGCTGCTGCCAGCAATTCTGCGGTCCAGCGCTTCTTGCGACGCTGGTCCGCCTCTGGGCCATGCTCCTGATCGTCGTCGTAGTTGATCGGATCGTCATCGCGTCCATGCCAATAATCCGGATTGCCAACTTTGAACAGTCTGCGCAGGTCTGAATCTTGGGGGAGTCGATCAGCTTTGTTGTACTTCAAAATCAAGGCCAGGACCCAGCGTTGAATCAAAGGCATCAAAGCGTCGTCGCCACAAGTTGTGGATACGCCTTTGCCCAAAGGCGCGAGTTGAAGTGTGTAGGCCAATGTGGAGACCGGGGTGACAGCGTTTGTGCGTTGCGACATGACTCTTTCCTTTCAGTTGAAAGCCAAGTATCCATACCGAAACGACGATTTGTGTCGCACGCAACAACATGACGTGCGTCTCGTTCTGTCACATCCCTGGGGATACTTGCTGCACCTGAAATTGCCGGAATTACCATGAACCAGATTGATGTGTACTACACCCCGCAACAGGTTTCATGCCCGTCGGACAGTTCATCGCCTAGCCCCCGCAAGCCTGAGTGGGTGGTGAAGGAATGGTTGTATCGCAAGCTGCCTGTGCGGGTGATAGCACCCGTTGCAGCCACGCGTGATCAGATCGCTTTGGCGCATCACCCGCGTTATGTCGATGGCATTCTGAGTTGTGAATTGATGAATGGGTTTCGGGGGCGGAACAAGGACGTCGCGCAATCCTTGCCCTGGACCTGCGGCTCGTTTTTGTCGGCAGCGCGAGGTGCATTGGAAAATGGACTGGTGGCTTGCTCACCTACATCGGGGTTTCACCATGCTGGTGTGAAAACCGCTTTTGGCTACTGCACTTTCAATGGTTTGATGGTGGCTGCGCTCAGTTTGAAAGCCGAGGGAAAAGTGTGTCGAGTCGGGATTCTCGACTGCGATCAGCACTTTGGCGATGGCACCGCTGAGATCATCGCGGCAAAGCGGCTCGACTGGATTCGCCACCTATCCAAAGAATACGTTGACCCAGATGAAGCCGAAGCATTTATTGCCCAGCTACCGGAGTTGGTAAGGAGCTTTGTTGATTGTGATTTGCTCATGTACCAAGCGGGTGCAGACCAGCATGTGAACGATCCATTGGGTGGTTTTCTGACCACCGAACAACTTGCCAGACGCGACCAAATCGTATTTACGGTGGCCAAGGCGATGGGCGTCCCCGTAGTCTGGAATTTGGCTGGCGGGTATCAAGATTCGCTGTACGAAGTTCTCAAGATACATACCAATACGATGTTGGCGTGCTCGGCCGCATATGGCTGTGACTGAACTTGTGCTCAGACGGATACGTCACGACTTGACGCACAGAGCCAGACAATTGCAAGTTGACGACAAGTTGGGCTTGCGTTCTATGGGCAAAATCAATTCTGCAACGACTGGGAGAAACAGATGAACGAAAACGCGGTTCTGAAATGTGGTGGGTGTGGTGCGAATCTTCAGTATTCAGGTGAAGACCAGGCTGCGATTGTGTGCGGATTCTGCAATGCAACGACAGTGGTCGCACCGGACGCTTATGAACCCGCAGAGGCGAAGCCGCCGAGTCGAGAAGAGATCATTGAAAAACTGCAACTGCTGCACAAAATCGCCGGGGGCATGGTGACAGCGGTTTTCGCTATCTTCTTCGTCAAGATCTTCGGTACGCCCGTCGGAATCGTCGCATCCCTCGTCTACTTCGGCCTGGACCTTGCATTGGTAGCCCCAGATTCAAGAGTCGGCAAGGCTCGCATGGCCCCCGCCGAATCGCTTTTGATTTGGGCACTGGGTTCCAAGTGGAAACCGCGCTTGGCGGCCACTGAACTTGGGACCTGTACCTATTGCGGGCTTCAACATGCTGAACAGGGTGGCGCATGCATGAAAGGTCCAAACAAGACACATCTTGTTTTGGAAATCACAAAATCAGGCAGCGTAGACCTTGCCGGCCTTCAAAGCGTTTCGTTGCTGCAGGATTGGTCAATTTGGTTGATTGCAGCCACCATAGGGTTTTGCTGGTTCCTTTCGTAACAACCCTTTTGAAGACCAAATGGGGGTCGGATGCAGTGTGTGGCGCCACAACGCTGCCGCCCGGGCTGCGTTTTTTAAGTCTACAGACCCTGCCCTTGCTGTTTGATTTTCCGAACGACATGGTGCGCTTGCCCGCTGAGGTGAATCGCCTGTCGAATCAGGTGTTGGTCAGCACCTACGAGCATGAATGGGGGCGGGCCCTGCCCTGAACCCATTGACAAAAGTGTCTCTACTGCGGGTCCTGCGCATCGTCAAAGTGCGCCTCCACCCCACTGGGCAGCATCTGGATGGTGGCGCGCAAGCCAGGCACGCTGCGCATCAGGGCCTGTTCGACGCTGGTGCGCAAGGTGGCGGCACGTTGCAGCGTCCAATTCGACGGCATGTGCATGTGCAGATCCACAAACCGGCGCTGCCCGGAGCGCCGCGTGATGACGTGGTCAAAGCGGATCGCGCGCTGGTCGTAGCCAGACAGCACCTTCGCAATTTCACGCAGCACTTCGGGCTCCACCGCTTCGTCCATCAGTCCCTGCGAAGAGCGCCACATCAGGTGGCCGCCTTCCCACAAAATATTCAAGGCCACGCCAATAGCCGCCACGGCGTCCAGCCACAGCCACCCCGTCAGCGCCACGCCCGCCAGACCTAACACCACGCCAGCGGAGGTCCACACATCGGTGACCAGGTGCCGGGCATCGGCTTCGAGCGCAATCGAGCGGTGCACTTTGGCCACGCTGAACATTACCCAGGCCAGCAGGCCGTTGAGTGCCGAGCTCAAAATAGAAAGCGCCAGACCCCAGCCGAGCTCCTGCAAGGGCTGCGGCTCCAGCAGTCGCGCAATGGCGGCCCAGATGATGCCCACTGAAACGCCCACGATCAGGATACCCTCAAAGCCGGACGAGAAATACTCGGTCGGCCTTGTGGTGCCCGTAGGGATGGTCCTGGTCTGCAGGGCGCTGCGCGATGGTCACCATCAGCAAGGCAAACAAGGCGCTTGCGAGGTTGACAAAGGACTCCATCGCATCCGACAGCAAGCCCACCGAGTCGGTGATGTACCAGGCCAGCGTTTTGAGCACGATGGTGGTGACAGCCACTGCAATGGAAGCCCATAGCAAGTGTTTTGGCGTCAGGAAGCGTGTGGGAAGAGTGGCCATAAGTAGTTTGGGAGCCGCTGGTTTTCAAGCATACAGCGCTTCGCCCACTCAGTGCACTGGAGCACAGAGCAATGTGGTCAAAAGGCCCATGCTCCTAAGGAACCCTTAAGGCTGGCTGCCTAGTATTCAAAGGGGGCAAGAAATCGTCGTCCTGCGATCCATTTCCCCTCCCCAGCAAGACTCCGATGACCGCCGCGCAGTTGTTGACCTACATCAGTGCAGCTGTGCTGCTGCAAGTGCTGCTCGCGGCAGCGGTCACTTTGTGGAAAAGAAAAAACGCCGTGGTGCCAACCCGGGTTGACGCCCCGCCGGTTGCCACCAAAGCGGACAGTGCATGGCCGGGTTGGCGCGATTTTCGAGTTGCCCGCCGTGCGTGGGAAGACGCCAATCAGAGCCAATGCTCGTTTTACCTGGAACCGGTCGATGGTGCGGCGCTCAAGCCGTTCAAGCCCGGTCAGTTCCTCACATTTTCCTTGCCAGTGTCGCCACAGACGACGGTGACGCGCTGCTACTCGCTCTCGGACGCACCGCATCCGCAGCACTTTCGCATCACTGTCAAGCGCGCAATTGCGCCCGATCAGACGCCCGCAGTGGCTCCAGGGGTTGCTTCGAACTACTTGCACGATCACGTTCAGGTAGGGGACGTGCTACAGGTGCGTGCGCCTTCGGGACACTTCTTCCTGCATGCCGATGATCCGGCGCCAGCGGTCCTGATCGGCGGTGGCATTGGCATCACACCCATGATGAGCATGCTTCTGTGGAGCCTGCAGACACATCCGAGCCGCGTGCTGCACCTGTTCTATGGTGTGCGCAACCGCGCCGACCACGCCTACAAGGCGACGCTCGAGAATCTGGCGCAGCGCCAGGCCAATGTGCATTTGCATGTGGTGTACAGCCGCCCTGGGCCCGCCGATGCCTCGGGCCAGGACTTCCAGCACACGGGGCACGTCGACATCCATCGGATCAGGCAAACGTTGCCGCACGGACGCCATGTGTTCTATATCTGTGGATCGGCGCCGATGATGGAGAACCTGGTGCCAGCCTTGGCCGATTGGGGCGTGCAGCGCAGCGACTTGCATTTTGAAGCGTTTGGCCCGGCCAATGTGCTTTTGCCTGGAGATGCCGCAGCGCAAACCCCCGGGGCCGATGCCGCCCCGGTAGAGATCCATTTCGCCGACTCGGGCCGCACACTGGAGTGGCAATCCAGCGATGGCACGCTGCTCGATTTCGCCGAACAGCATGGCATTGCCATGGCATCAGGTTGCCGTGCCGGGGGCTGCGGTTGTTGTGAGACACGCATCACCCACGGCGAAGTGCGCTACGACCATGCGCCCGACTACGATACCGCGCCCGGCCACTGCCTGCCCTGCGTGGCCAGGCCGGCAAGTGCCAGCTTGGGGCTGTCGGCATGAGTCTGAAACTGCCCAAGCTGATGACCCGCGAGGTACTGCCGTTTTTGCTGTCCTTTGCGGCGCTGGTGTTTGCCACGCTGTTGGTGGATGTGGCACTGCACCTGTTCAATCTGGTGTGGATTGGAAAGTACCTCGGCATCCCGGGTACGCTGCTCATCCTCGGCTCATTTGGCTATTCACTGCGCAAGCGCAAACTGATTCAGCGCGGTCATCCGGTGAGCCTGTTGCGCTGGCATGAAGGCATGGCCTGGGCGGGGTCTCTGCTTATTCTGGTGCACGCCGGGATTCACTTCAACTCGATTCTGGGTTGGCTGGCAGTCGTGGCAATGCTCATCAATGTGGCCAGTGGCCTGGCAGGCAAGTTTCTGCTGGACCGCGCCAGAAACCGCATGAACGAGGCCCTGCAGACGGTACGCGAACAAGATACTCCTGCTGCACAGTGGGAAGACCGGATGTATTGGGACAGCCTGACCTTCGATGCCGTAAAGCAGTGGCGCGCCGTGCACTTCCCCATCACGCTGGCGTTTGGTGTGCTGGGGTTGGCCCATATCATCGCCGCGCTGCTTTTCTGGGGCTGGAAATGACGCGTCGCCAGATACTTGCGCTCATCAGCGGCAATTTGCTGGTTTTGCTGGCGCTGGTGTTCATCTATCCGCATCTGATGGTGGCACCTGGTCCCCTCGTGCAGGAACATGCCGCACTGGCGACCGATTGTTTTGCGTGTCATACCGCACTGCGGGGTGTTAGCGTGCAAAAGTGCATAAGCTGCCACACCCTCAAAGATATCGGTGTGCGCACTACCAAGGGCGAGCCCGTAGCGCTAAAGGAGCGCAAGGTGGCGTTCCACCAGCAATTGGAGCAACAGAACTGCGTGGCCTGCCACAGTGACCATGCCGGCCCCAAGCTGGTGCAAAAGGACCAGAAGCCTTTCTCGCATGCCATGCTGCGTCTGGCGGTGCGTGAGGATTGCAAGACCTGCCATATCGCGCCACGCAACAATTTACACAAGGATGTGACCGTCAACTGCAAGCAATGCCATACCCAGAATGCCTGGAAGCCCGCCACCTTCGAGCACGACAAGCTGTTCCTGCTTGACAGCGACCACAAGACCGACTGCGTGACCTGCCACACCAACAATGACTACAGTCGCTACACCTGCTATGGCTGCCACGAACACACACCCGCCAAGATACGCGCAGAACACGTCGAAGAAGGTATTTCGAACTTTGACAACTGTGTGAAATGCCACCGCAGCGCACAGGGCAAACCTGAGGGCGGGCACGACGACTGATCGGGTGGATGGGAGCCTGTCTTGGCGCCGAAGATTAGGGCAAAATGGCCCCATCGGACCCACATGAAGTTCAGTAACCTTTCCATCCGCCTCAAGCTTGTCGCACTGCTCGGAGTGAGTGCCGCCATGGCACTGGTGGTATCGGCAATCCTGTCGCTGGTGCTGACCTTTTTCTCGGTGCGTGACGAATCCCTGCGCCACTTGCGCCAGACCGCCGACATCGCTCAGGACAATCTGACCGCCACGCTGGCTTTCCGCGACAACTCCAGTGCCACCCGCATGTTGGCGTCTCTGGCTTCGAATCCACGAATTCTGGCCGCGCTTATTACCGACGAAGAGACGCAGCTGTTCAGCATCTATGTTTCGCCTGCGGCCTCGCCACCCGACGTCGCGCACTATCTTGCGGAAGTGGCGGCGCTGGCCCGGCAGCAACACACCCAGCTTTTCTTGCAGCACGAAGGTTTTGCATCCATTGCCATGGGTTATATGTTTGCAGTCAACCCTATCGTCTTTGACGGTCGGACCATTGGCACGCTCACCCTGCTCTCCGACAATGTGATTCTGAAGGAGCGTATCAGCGCTTTTGTATTGATGCAGTTACTGGTTTCGGTCTTGACACTGGTGATCATCGCGTTCATATCCATCCGGTTGCAGCGTGTCTTCACTACCCCGATCTTTCACATTATCGAGACGATACGCACCATCTCGCAGACCAAGAACTACGCCGTGAGTGTGAATACTATCCAGAACGACGAGTTCAAGGTGCTCTACACCCATTTCAACGACATGATTGCCGAGATCCATGAGCGCGACAGCCAACTGAGTCGGCTGGCTACGACCGATCCGCTCACCGGATTGGCCAATCGCCGCCACGCCATGGACGTGATGCAGACCATGGTGACGCGGGCGCGGCGCAAACAGGAGCAGTTTGGCCTGGTGATGTTCGACGTCGACCATTTCAAGCGTATCAATGACCAATATGGGCACCCGGTGGGGGATCTGGTGCTCAAGTCGGTGGCCACGACACTCACCCGTGCTGCGCGCGAGATCGATCTGGTGGCGCGCATCGGCGGGGAGGAATTTCTGGTGCTGTGCGACAGCAGTGATCTGGAGACTACCCACCAGATTGCCGAACGCATGCGGTCCGCGATCGAGCAGGCCGTTATTTCCGGCACCGACGGGACGCAGCTCAAGGTGACCGCCAGCGCTGGCGTGTACGCATCGGTGCCCGATTCGGAAGATCTGAAAGTGTCGCTGTCGCGCGTGGACGCAGCGCTGTATCAGGCCAAGGAAGCAGGACGAAACAAGGTAGTCAACTGGGAGAAGCAATGAGCAATCGAGCGTGTGTGTGGGTACTGCTGCTGATGGCGCAGCTGTTTTCCGGGGGGGCACTCGCCAGCCAGGAAGAAAACAAACTGATGGCGGTGTTCCTGGGCCGATTTGCAAGTTACATCGAATTGCCGGACCGCGGATCGAAACAATTCACCATCACCCTGATCGACGAAAACCCCTTTGGCAGTTTGCTTGACGATCTCTACCTGGGCAAGCAGATCAACGGCAAACCCGTGGTCATCCGCTATGCCACACGGATTGATGACATCGGCCAAAGCGACTTGCTCTTTATCACCCTGGTCAACCCACGCACCCGCCAGGAAGCGATTGACTATGGCGCCAAAAATTCGATTCTGACCATCAGCACGTCCACCGGCTTCGCCGAGCGCGGCGGCATCATCCAGCTGGACTTTTTGCAGCAGCAGACCCGCATCAAGATCAACCACGCGGCGGCCCTCAAGTCCAACATCCGCATTGGCGCGCCACTGCTCTCGCTGGCCACTGTAGTGAAGGGGGTTGCACCATGAAGACCATTGCCCTGGCCATCACCACCGCCGTGTTGGCTGCATCTGCGCAAGCACAGGAAAAATCGCTGCAGCAAGCCAATGACTACTACCGCAGACCTTTGGATGAACTACTGCGCGTAGAGACCGCAGTCAAAGCAGAGGTCGGCTCCCGCACCGGCGCACGTGAAGCCCTGGAATCGGAAGTGCCGATCGACGTGATCACCGCAGCCCAGTTGGAAAGCAGTGGTTTTACCGAGCTCAGCAAGGCGTTGATGAAACTCGTCCCGGGCTTTAACTCGCCCAGGCCTACCGGGCACGACGGCACCGACCATGTGCCGCCGTTCACCCTGCGCGGGCTCAACCCGGACCAGGTTTTGGTGCTGGTCAACGGCAAGCGGTTGCACCAGAGCTCGCTGCTCAATGTCAATATCTCGGTGGGCCGGGGAACGTCGGGGGTCGACATCAACACCATCCCCTTGCGTTCCATCGAACGCATCGAAGTGCTGCGCGATGGCGCTGCCGCACAGTACGGCTCCGATGCCATCGCCGGCATCATCAACATCATCCTCAAAGGCTATGGCCATGACAGCCGGGCTTCGGTCAGTGTCGGGCGCACCGGGCAGGGCGATGGCATCGTGCGACAGGCGGATCTGTTCTACTCACTGCCGCTGCAAAACGATGGCTTCGTCAACCTGACGGCGGAAACCCGGGACCGTGGGCGCACGAACCGTGCTGGGCCGGATCCCCGCTTGGGCAATAGCATCAACCACTTGATTGGCGAGACCCGTGCGCAGGATGGACAACTGGCGCTCAACGCAGAAGTGCCCTCTGATGCGCTGACGCTGTATGCCCACGGCTCGCTGGACCGGCGCAACAGCAGCGCCGGTGCGCTGTACCGCTTGCCCACCGAAGCCCGCAACAACCCGGTGCTGTACCCCAACGGGTTCTTGCCGATGATCGAGCCCACGATCAGCGACTATTCGCTCAGCGTGGGTGCGCGCGGCGTGAGCTTTGACAATCTGCGCTGGGATCTGAGCCTGACGCGCGGCAGCAACAACTACCATTTTTACGTGAGCAACACCCACAACGACTCACTGGGCAACAACTCGCCCACCTCGTTTGACAGTGGTGCCACCAGCTACACCCAGGACATCCTCAATCTCGACCTGGTAAAGAAGTTTGGCGCACTGCACCTGGCCGGTGGGGCGGAATTGCGGCACGAAAACTACCAGATCAGTCGGGGCGAGGAAGCCTCGTACATGACCGGCACTTTCAGCACCATTGCGGGGGCCCAGGGGTTCCCGGGTTTCAGGCCCGAAAACGAGGTCAGCGCACCCCGCAGCAATCGGGCCCTGTATCTGGATGCGCGCTACGACGTCTCGCGCGCGCTGTCACTCGAGGGTGCCGCACGTTACGAAAACTACAGCGACTTTGGTGCCACGCTGGACAAGAAATTGGCCCTGGCCTACCGGCCCCATGAAGATGTATTGTTGCGCGCCAGTGCCAGCACCGGTTTCCGGGCACCTTCGCTGTCGCAGGCCAACTACACCTCCACCGTCTCGACCCTCAGCAGCACCGACTCCACGTTCCGCCAGGCGGGTACCTTTGCGGTCAACCATCCGGTGTCGATTGCGCTGGGTTCGCAGCCGCTGCGACCGGAGAAATCACAGCACCAGACCATGGGCATGGTGTACCAGCCCACCAGCGATTTCTCGGTCAGCCTGGACTACTTTGCCGCCGACATTGACGACCGCATCATGCTCACCGGCAATATCATCGATACCGTGTCGGCCCAGGCCAAGGCAGTGCTACAGAAATATGGTGTGCAAAGCGCCCGTTATTTCACCAACGCCATTGCCACCGAAACACGCGGCCTGGACGTTCGCCTCAACTACAAGCACGTCTTCAAGGATCACAGCAAGCTCAAGTTGGTCGCCTCCTACCACCGTGACCAGACGACGATTACCGATGTGTACCCGCTGGCCTCGATCCTGGGCAACCAGATAAACACGGCGGTGTTGAACGACACCACGCAGTCGTTTATTGAAACCGCGCAGCCGGCCGACGGCTACAAACTGTGGACCCAGTACGAGTCCGGGCCGTGGCGCTCCACGTTGAACCTCAACCGCGTGGGCAGCTATTACTACTTCAATGGCACCCACTTTGGGGCCAAGACCACCACCGACCTCGACCTGGCGCTGCGATTGAGTAAATCCGTGGAACTCGCCGTGGGCGGCAACAATGTATTCGGCGTCTTGCCCGATAAATTTTTGGAATCCAGCAACCTGTTTGTCAGCGGCGGCGGCATCATCCAGTACGCACCCATCAGTCCGTTTGGCTACAACGGTGCTTTTTATTACATCCGCTTGAATCTCAAGTTGTAGGGTTACGCGCGTTGCAACCGCAGTGGTTGCCCGACATCCTCCACGGTGAAAATGGACACGGTAGAGACAAGTTCCTGCGCCTGAGATTTGAGGTCGCTGGCGGCGGCGGCCATTTCTTCGACCAGTGCTGCGTTCTGCTGCGTGACATGATCCATCTGGCGAATGGCTTCGCCGACCTGCGTCACACCCTGGCTTTGGGCACTGCTGGCAGCGCTGATGTCACCCATCAATTCTGTGACGCGCTGGATCGAGCGCACTACTTCGGCCATGGTGACGCCGGCCTGATCGACCAGCGCCGAGCCCTTGTCCACCCGCTCCACACTGGCGCTGATGAGTGACTTGATCTCCTTGGCAGCATCAGCGGAGCGCCCCGCCAGGGACCGTACCGCGCTGGCGACCACTGCAAACCCGCGGCCCTGCTCACCGGCACGCGCCGCCTCCACGGCGGCATTGAGCGCCAGGATGTTGGTCTGGAAAGCAATGATGGATGCAGCGGTTTGCTCGAGCGTGCTCGCCTGGCTTTCGGTGCGGGCACTGAGGTCGCTATTGCCCTGGGCGATCTCGGCACTGGCGTGCGCGACCCGTTGCGAACCCTCACGAACCCGTCCCACAATGCCCGCTAGATCTTCGCGCATGGATTGGATGGCATACAGCAGACTGGAATCGTCGCCCGTTTTGAGTGCTACCTCGGTGGTCAGGTCGCCCGCAGCGATGCGATGCGTCACATCGGTCGCGTAGCCGGGTTCGCCGCCAAATTGACGCAGCAAGCTGCGCCTGATCACAATACTGACACCGACCAGGAATCCGGCAAGCGCCGCGCAACCCACCACAATGGTCAGCAATCGCAGGTTCATGGCGGCATCAATGGTGTCAATGTAAACACCCGAACCTATGACCCAGCCCCACGGAGTAAATCCCTTGACGTAGGAAATCTTGGGTACCGGGGCGGCGCTCCCGGGCTTGGGCCACATGTAGGGCACGAGTCCGCCACCACTGGCTTTAACCGTTTTAACCATCTCGACAAACAGGTGTTTGCCGTTGGGGTCCTTGTTATCGGTCAGGTCGGTGCCATCAAGTTCGGGTCGGATCGGATGCATCACCATTTTGGGGTGCATATCGTTGACCCAAAAATACTCGGCGTCGTTGTACCGCAACGATCTGAGGGCATCGAGGGCCTGTTTCTTGCCTTCGGCCTCGTCGATCTTGCCCTTGCCGACCAGGCTATGGAAATGCGCAACGATCGCCAATGCGGTTTCAACACTTTGCCGAACCCCATCCTGGCGCTCATCGGTCATGATCTTGCGTTCAGAGTACATGGACACGCCGGCCTGGACCATGACTCCCACCAGTGCAGCAAGCACGATGACCCACAAGCGTTTGGAAATACTCAGTGCATTGAGGTTGAACACAGTCGTCTCCTGATGGTGCAAACCAACTCCGTGCAGAACCCGCGCTATTTCTTTGACAAGTGGGAGTCAGTGGGACATTGTTGAGCAAAGCCGACGGCAATGTAAGCCCCCATAGCCGCTCGGAAACCCTTGGTTAAACCGCAGCGATACACTTTGGCATGCCTGTTTGCCGCCCGCTCTACTTCTGCTTTCGCCAGCATCCGTAATGCGCCGTCGCAACTTTGTTCAGGCAGTGTTGGGCAGCGCGTTGGGGCTGTGCGGCTGTCAGGCAGGCGAAGGTCTGGCGCATATCACGGGCGGTTTCTCTGGCATGTCCCTCGAGCGCGGTCACGCGATGCGCGATTTCCTGCAAAGCGGCGCAGGTTGGTCGGCTCCCGCCAAAGTTTTCAGGACTGAAGTGCTCATTGCCGGCGGCGGCGTGGCTGGACTGGCAGCAGCGCGCGCGCTGCGCCTGCGCGGTAGACACGACTTTGCCATGCTCGAACTCGAAGACAGCGCCGGTGGCAACGCCCGTGGCGGCGCGCTCGGTGGCATCGCGTGTCCGCTGGGTGCGCATTACCTGCCCGTGCCTGGCGACGATGCACCTGAGGTACAGGACCTGCTGGAAGAATTGGGCTTGCGCCAGCGCTTGGCGGGGCGCTGGGGCTATGACGAGCGCCACCTCTGCCACAGTCCGCAGGAGCGGCTGTTTTTCAACGATGCGTGGCAAGACGGCCTGCTGCCGCTGCAGGGGGTCGAGCACGACACGCTGGCGCAGTATCAGAAATTTTCCGTTTTGGTGGAGCAGGAGCGCAAGGTGGGGGTGTGGAGTATTCCCATTGGAAATAGTGCTCTAGCGCCCGCCCAGCGTGCGTTGGCAGCTATTACCTTTGTAGCGTATCTGGACCGGCATGGTCTTACCGACCCCCACCTGCGCTGGTACCTGGACTACTGTTGCCGCGACGACTATGGTGCCGGACTTGCCACGGTATCGGCCTTTGCGGGACTGCATTACTTTGCCAGTCGCCATGGCTTTCATGCGCCTGGGTCGGAGGGGGCTGAACGCGAAGGCGTGCTCACCTGGCCCGAGGGGAACGCCTGGCTGACCCGTCGACTGGCCGCTCCTTTGGGCGAGCGCTTGCATACCGGGCGGGTCGTACTGCGTATTTCCAACACCCGCGGCGGTGTGGAAGTAGACGCCCTCAACACCGCCACACAGGCCCTGGAGCGCTGGCAGGCGCGCATGGCGGTGGTGGCACTGCCAGTGCATGTGGCGGCCCGTGTGGTGCAAAACCCACCCGATTTCCTCACCCTGGCGGCCCGGCAGCTGGTGCAGGCACCCTGGCTGGTGGCCAACCTGCACCTGCGCGAATCCCTGCATGACCGTCCCGGTGCGGCACCGAGTTGGGACAATGTGGTTTACGGTGACAGCGTCAGTGCGCCCGGTCTGGGCTACGTGGACGCCCGTCACCAAAGCCTGCAGAGCGTAGCCGGTGCCACGGTGCTGACCTATTACCGGGCACTGGGCGATGTTGCTGGCGGCCCGTTGGCCGGTCGCCAACTGCTGCTGCACAAGCCTTGGGCGGCCTGGCGCGACGACATCATCGCCGAATTATCACCGGCCCACCCGGACCTGGCTGGCAAGGTTACGCAACTGGAGATCACCCGCTACGGCCACGCCATGGCGGTGCCGGTGGCAAACGTTGAGGGTCAAATCGGCCTGTACCGCTCGTCTGATATGCGTAAGCAGCTATCAAAAACGGAGCGTTCTGCGACCCGACCGGTGTTGGCATGGGAGCACCTGCGCTTCGCCCACAGCGACTGGGCCGGCTACTCCGTGTTTGAAGAAGCGTTTGCTGCCGGGCATGTGGCAGGGAGTTGATATCCTTGCAAATCATGGAATGAAACTCCATAATTGCAAGGATGTTTACACGCCACTTGCTACCCAGAATTTCGGATGAACTGCAACACTCACCGGCGGTGGCCCTGCTCGGACCACGGCAAGCGGGCAAAACCACATTGGCACTCGAAGCCGCACGATCCATCCCCAGCATCTACCTCGATCTGGAATCCGAGCGCGATCGGGCCAAGCTGGCGCAACCAGAACTCTATTTGTCGGACCATCTCGACAAGCTGGTCATCCTGGATGAGGTTCATCGCACGCCGCATTTGTTCCCCATATTGCGGGGACTGATCGATCAGGCGCGCCGCTCTGGGCGGCGCGCGGGTCAATACCTTTTGTTGGGCTCGGCGGCACTGGATTTGCTGCAGCAATCCGGCGAGACCTTGGCTGGGCGCATTGCCTATCTCGAACTGGGCCCCCTGAATCTGCTGGAAATCGGCGCTGCGCAGTTGGACACGCTGTGGCTGCGCGGCGGTTTTCCCGAGAGTTTTATGGCAAGCGGCGATGCGCGTAGCCTGCGCTGGCGGCAAAACTTCATTCGCAGTTATCTGGAGCGTGACATACCCCAATTTGGACCACGCATTGCCGCCGACACGTTGCGCCGCTTCTGGACCATGCTGGCGCACCATCAAAGCGGTTTGCTCAACGTGGCACACCTGGCGCGCAACATCGGAGTCGATGCCAAAACCGCACAAAGCTACATCAACCTGTTGTGCGCCTTGTTGCTGGTGCGCCGACTGCCGCCGTGGCATACCAATCTGAACAAGCGCCTCGTCAAGTCGCCCAAGGTGTATGTGCGCGACAGTGGCTTGGTCCATGCCTTGCTGGACATTGAATCCAAAGAAACCTTGCTATCACACATGGTGTTGGGAGCCAGCTGGGAAGGATTTGTGATTGAAAACCTGCTGAGTTGTGCGCCAGACAACGTGCAGGCCTACTTTTACCGCACCAGCGGTGGCGCAGAAGTTGACCTGCTATTGGTTTGGCCGGGTGGTGAACTCTGGGCGATTGAAATCAAGCGCAGTCTGAACCCCAAGGTCGAGCGCGGATTCCATGCCGCCTGCGATGACTTGTCCCCACAACGCAAACTGGTGGTTTACCCCGGTACGGAATCGTTCCCGATGGGACATGACATCGTGGCGATGCCACTGGCGGCACTGTGTCAGGAACTGGCGTCGGGCATTGCCGTAACACCCTGAGCCGCCCAGGCTAGGCACAGATACGCTGCGCCTGCCACGGCGTAGCCCCCAATCAGACTCCATGACAGCGGGGAGCTGAAAGTTGACAACGGATCGGCTTGCAGCCGCACGTGCAGGGCGCAATGCACGATGCCAAACAGTGCCAGGCCGATGCGGCTGCGAGCCTGCACAGCGGCGCTTGGGTGGTATACGAGTGTCAGTACTGCCCAGAACAGCGGGACATGCAAAGCCACAAACCACCAGCGCCCCTGCACATCGCTCAGATCGCGCAGCACATACAGCAGGCGCCATTCCGACTGTGTCACTGCATCGAGTTCGTGCGCAAAAAGGAGCGCCAGCATGAGGTGGACCGTCCATTGCGCGAATTTGGCAGTCATGGCTTCTTCTTTGCGGTGATGAAATACAGCAGGGGACCAAATGAGCCGACGGCCAACGAAAAGAGCGCCCAAGGCCAGAACGGGCGCCCGTTTGCCTGGGCATCGCGCCGGATGAAGACCAAAAGCAGGCACATCACGATGACCAGATCGGTCAGGACTTGCCAGCCCTCTGGATGGCGCAGGTGAAAGAGCACCAGGTCCACAACGCCGCCAGCGTGGTGCACGCAGTAGGCAGTGAGTGCAGCGAAGATGATGAGCACGGCGATCAAGACAGCTTTGTTCATGACGGTTCCTTTTGAAGCAAAAGGCCAGTGTGCGTGGCGCTGTGAATCAATGCAATTACGTCCCAGGTAGTTGCGCCGATGTGGGTATGTGCTTCAATGGATGGATGGACACCGCCAGCCCCACGCTTCGAGACACTCTGCAAACTGCACGCAAGTCGCGCCGGTT
The DNA here is from genome assembly GCA_020048895.1 of Rhodoferax sp. GTDB lineage: Bacteria > Pseudomonadota > Gammaproteobacteria > Burkholderiales > Burkholderiaceae_C > Allorhodoferax. The sequence continues at coordinate 25,036 of JAIFLV010000052.1, forward strand.
GAGCCAACTGGAACTGGCGCTGCGGATCGGTGTTTCACAACGCCATGTGAGCTTTGTGGAGAGTGGACGGTCCCAACCCAGCCGCGAGTTGCTGCTGGCGTGGTTGCTGGAGCTACAGGCACCGTTGGCATTGCGCAATGTGGCGCTGCAGCAGGCGGGTTTTGCACCGGTGTACCGCGACAGCGAGCTGCACGATGCCGTGCTCGCGCCGGTGCGCGAGGCGCTGGGCCACCTGCTGCAAGCACACGACCCGATGCCTGCCCTGGTGCTGGATGCCTCCTGGAACGTCGTGCAGATGAACCGGGGTGCGCAGTGGATCGCTATCACCCTGATGCCCTGGATGGTGCAACTGCCGCAGGGCCAACCGATCAACTTGCTCGATGCCATGTTGCATCCGCAAGGCATGACCAGCCGAATCACCAACCTGGAGGAAGTAGCCCCCGCCATGCTCGCCCACCTTCGGGATGACGCCAGCGTGGTGCCTGAACTGCTGCCGCGTGTGGAGCAACTGGCGAACCAGTTTCAATCGCGTCTGGGCAACAAGCGACTCGTTGCCTGGCCGCGCCAGATGGCTCCAGTACTTACCACCCGTTTTGCAACGGATTACGGCGAGTTGGCGTTCTTTAGCATCTTTTCCACGTTTGGCACCCCGCAAGACATCACCCTCGCCTCCTTGCGTGTGGAGCACATGTTTGCCGCAGACACGGTGACCCGGCAGGTGGTGATGGAGCAGGTTCGCGGCTTTTGAATCAATGCAAACTTATTGGTCGCAAATATACTGATAAGTATTATTTATAACCACAAAGTTTCTAATGATACTAATTGGTAGTAAATTCTCCCTGCGCCACATTTTTGGCGGCTTGAGATGACCTCAACACATTTGGAGAACCCTGTGAAAAAAACGCTGATTGCATCCATTCTTTCCCTTGGCATGGCCTTCTCTGCACATGCCAAAGACATTGTCGACACCGCCGTGGCAGCCGGCAGCTTCAAGACCCTTGCGACCGCTCTGGGCGCTGCGGGCCTGGTCGACACACTCAAGGGCAAGGGCCCGTTCACGGTATTTGCGCCGACCGACGACGCGTTTGCCAAAATCCCGAAAGCCGACCTTGACGCTTTGCTCAAAGACAAGGCCAAACTCACCGCCGTGCTGACCTACCACGTGGTTGCCGGCAAAGTGATGGCGGCGGACGTGAAGGCCGGCAAGGTCAAGACCGTGCAGGGCTCCGAGCTGACGGTGACCACGACGGACGGCGTCAAAGTGGACAATGCCAAGGTCGTCAAGACCGACATCGCGGCTGACAACGGCGTCATTCACGTCATTGACACCGTAGTGATGCCCAAGTAAGACGGCTATCCGATAGTGGGCAGAAGGCGCCAACGTGCACCTTCTGCCCCCAAAAACCCATCACATCCATGAAAAATCTCGCCATGCCCTACGCGCTTACGTCCAAGCTGCAACCGCTACGTTGGTCTTACGCGTGGTTTTCCGTGTTTTTCGTCCTCGTTGCCCTCACCATCTCCATGCCTAGCCACGCCATTGAAGAGCCCGAATACACCGTGGTGCGTCAGTTTGAGGGTATCGAGATTCGCCAGTATCCCGCCTTCACTGTGGCGGAAACTGTCGTGCAAGGGTCTGCCAGTGAGGCCGGCAATCGGGCATTTCCGATACTGGCCGGATACATCTTTGGCAAGAACAAGGGTGAGCGTAAGTTGGAAATGACGGCACCCGTCACGCAGGCCGCAGTACCGGTCAAACTGGAAATGACCGCACCGGTCACTCAAACTGCAGCGCCAGGTGGCTTTCTGGTGCAGTTCGTCTTGCCCCGCGGAGTGACGGTGGATACGGCGCCAGAGCCGCTCGACGCGCGGGTGGTGCTGCGTGAAGTGCCAGGGCGCCAGGTCGCTGTGATTCAGTATTCCGGCTTCTGGTCCGAATCCAATTACAACGAACACCTTGCCAAACTGCAGTCGGCAATGCAAACCGCTACGGTTGCCTGGACTGGAGAGCCGGTTCTGTCGCGCTACAACGGGCCGATGACACCCTGGTTTCTGCGGCGCAACGAGATTTGGCTGGCCGTGGAAGCGAAGAATTCCTGACCCTGGCTACCGCATCAGTCCAGTACTGCCGCCACCAGCCGGATGCCCAGCGTCCACAAATCGACATCCGCGCCGGTGGATAGGAGTGTGCCGCGCTGTGCCTGTGCTTCGCGCTGTGCCTGTAGTCGGTCGCGTTCGATCATGATCAGGGCATCGGCCAACTCGGGTGCCTTGACGGCGTTGGGCGTGGTGACGGCCCGGGCATAACCCTGCAGCGCCTTTTCTACTGCTTTGGGGTCCAGCAGCGAAAAAGCCGAGCGGCAGTGTGGGCAGGCGTGGTCCTTGCGAAGATCGACAGGAGCACCGCAACTGCTGCAGTGGATGACGGCCACACGCCGGGCGATGTCGTCAACCTCCGGCTTGGTGAGTTGTCGTACAAACCCCTTTTCGATCATGAACGACGAAAACGGCGCGAAGCGACCGTCGCGATTGGGGCAGCGGTAGGTGATGTAACGGCCGCTGCGCACCACATCAAAGCCCTGTGCCAAAGCGGCGTTGCAACGCGGACAGTGCACCTTGGCCGCAAGCGGCTGGCGCGCGGATTCACGGCGGTCGTGCAACACGCGAAACAACTCTGCCACCGCAGCCGGGGTCAGCTTGAGGTTTTCCTGCGGATCAAACCACAGGCCATGGCAGGCAAAGCACAGGTCCAGATCGACCGTTCCACCACTCAGGCCCGGCAGGCGCAGGCTTTCCATTGCGTCGCGGCAGGAAGGGCATCGGATCGGCGTGTGCGTATGCATTTGGGAACTCCGCAATCCTTAGAGTTTAAGCACCGTCTCCATAAAGCGCACCACGGTGTAGAAGCGGAAATCGGCATTTTCTTTTCGAGCGAAGCCATGTCCCTCGTTGTCGGCACGCAGATACCAGACTGGAGTGCCGTTCGCGCGTGCGCGCTCGACCATTTGCTCGGCTTCAGTGACTGGCACACGCGGGTCGTTTTTGCCCTGGATCACCAGCAACGGCTTGGTGATTTTGTGGGCGTTGGTCAGTGGGGAAATCCTTTCCAGAAACGCACGCATGGCAGGATCGCGCTCATCGCCATATTCCACCCGGCGCAGGTCGCGGCGGTAGCTTTCGGTGTTGTTCAGGAACGTTACGAAGTTGGAGATGCCCACCGTATCAATCGCTCCGGCAATGCGGTCGGCATAGTGCGTGCTGACGGCCAGACTCATATAGCCGCCGTAGCTGCCCCCACTCACCATGACCCGTGATGCGTCCAGGTTCGGCTGGGTTGCGATCCAGTCGAGCAAAGCGCCGATGTCCTTGACCGAGTCCTCGCGCTTCATGCCATCATCCAGCGTCAAAAACGTTTTGCCAAAGCCGCTTGAACCCCTGACGTTAGGTTGAACAATGGCAATGCCCAGTTCGTTCAAGAAGTAGTTGTAGCGGTTCATGAAGCCGATCTTGGCCTGTCCCTCCGGGCCGCCATGAATGTCGATCAGGACCGGACGTTTTCCCTTGAACTGCGCAGGCGGCTGGCTCAACAGCCCGCTGATAGTGCGACCGTCAAAGCTCTTCCAGCGGACAATTTCCTGCTCGACGAAGCGGGTCATATCCACGCCGGGCGGTGCATACGCCTGGGTCCACTGCTCCACGCGGCCATTGGTGACATCCAGCGTCCACAGCTGACTCGGTCCCTGGGCGCTGTTGAGGGAGAAGGCCAGTTCCGGTTGCGCGCGGTGAAAATCGGTCGAGCCTACGCTGCCGTTCGGAATCTTCGGTGTTGGCATTTCCTGGAGGGTGCGGCCATTGAAAAGACGGAGCTCGTCACGTCCGTCCACATTGAACTGCAAGGCGATCCAGCTCGCGTCTTCGGTGGCTGAACCTCCCGCAACATCCCACGGGATGTGTGCGCTGATCCGGTCAATGGCTCCGGAGCCCAGATTCAGGCGCATGGCTTCACTGAACTCTCCCGCGCGGTTGCTGGTGAAGAACAGCGCTTTTCCGTCCGGAGAAAAGTCGCGTGAAAAATGTGCAGCTTTCACCGATTCGCCGGCAGCGGGCAACACCTGACGTCGCTCGCCGCTCTGCATGTCCAGTACCCACACTTGCGACTCATTGGCCGAAAGGTAGCGTGTGAGGGCTAACTGGCGGTCATCACGGGACACCCCCGTGCCCCACCAGCCGCCGCCGGGAAGCTCGGCCACTTTGCGGCGAGCCTGTGGCTGCAGCGGGTCCATCAACCAGAAGGTGGTGGTGACTTCAGTCCGGCGTCCGCCCTGAGCCGTACGGTCCAGTGGCTGCGACGTGTAGAGCAGCTCACTACGGCCATGCAGCCAGGTGAGGGTGTTGTGGCGCTCGTCGGGGTTGGTCAGCAGGGTGGTTTGGCGAGAAGCCAGGTCCAGTCGGAACAGTTGCGCCGCCTCGTTGCCGCCGCTGGAGCGCTCAAAGACCAGATAACCGCCGTTGCGCGGCTCGAAGGTGGCTGATGTCACGGGCTCCGTTGCATTGGTCAGTTGCTCCGGCGTTGCGAGGGGTGACTTGATGAGGTAGAGCTGCGCCAGCGTATCGCCTGCCTTGCGGTGTGCCACCACCATCTGGCGCTGTTGCGGATGCCAGTCCACGAAAGTATGACCGCGAAAGTCCGTGTAATTGGCCACGCGATCTACCAGCGTCTGCGGTATGGGCGGGATGCCCTGTGTAAAAAGGTTGGCGTTCGGTGCGAAGACGGCGGCCGGTGCTGGTGGTGAAACCGGAGAATATGCACAGCCAGCGAGTGCTGCCGCAGCCAAAAATAGTGTCGTTGTCAGATAGCGTTGCATTGGTTGTCCTGTTTCGAAGGTGCGTAGGGAGCGGCCATTGGCGTCATGCCCGCGATCCGGCGAATTATGACGTGCCAGCGTTCGCCAGCGGCGGTACATTTCTGCTTCTATCGATGCATGAAGGAGTTCCGTGAAATGACTGATCGTATGACGTCGGCGGCGACGCTGGCAGGCGTCCTGACTGTTGCATCGACGCTGGTAGCGCCGTGCGTGGTTACGGCAACCACTCTGACCGAGACCATCGCAGGGCGCAACGCCATCCTGTACCAGCCGACCAACCTGTCGCCAGTGGGGAGTCGTGCGCTGGTGGTCGTGCTGCATGGCGGAATGGGCAATGCCGAACGCATTTCCAGCCTGCGGTCTGAGGGCAGCCTGAACCTGAATGCGGTGGCCGATGCAGGGGGTTTCATGGTCGCCTATCTGAACGGCACGCGCGTGTCCAGCGTGCTGGGTCCCAACATGCTTGGTTGGAATGCCGGTGCGTGCTGCGGTCTTCCCGCCGATCTGCGGGTGGACGATGTGGCTTATCTGACGCAAGCCATTGGCGCGATTGCCGAGCGTTATGGCATTGATCGCAATCGCATTTTCGGAGTGGGTCACTCCAACGGCGCCATGATGACGCAGCGCATGCTATGCGAGACAGACGTGTTTGCCGCTGCGGTTCCGATCGCAGGGGGTCTCGAAACTGGTGCTGCGCAATGTCCGGCGGGCAAGGGCAAGCGCCTCATGGCCATTCATGGCGAGATGGACCGCAACGTGCCGCTGGGCGGCGGCCGTGGCAAGGGTCTGGCCCGGATGGACTTCACATCGCAAGCGGCAACTGCCACAGTGTGGCAGCGCTCGGGGGTGGTCTATGATCTTCAGGTGATCCCGGGCGCAGATCATTCGGTCGATTCCATCAACGCACAGGTTCTGAAGACGGAGTCGCAGACACTGGCGCAGAAAGTGGCACGCTTCTTTGGACTGCTCAGGCACTAGCCAGGCACTAGCCAGGCGAGGTGCGCTTTGCATGCAGGCAAAATAGAGCTTTCATGAACTCAGACCAAACCCGGTTTTCCCGAAACCTGTGGACGACAGTGGCGCTGCTGTTCGCCCTGGCGTTTGCCATTGTGCTTTACATGGTTCTGGAGCAACGGGTCGATCAAGCCAATGAGAGGCGTTTGCAGTCGCTCTTGCTGGCCAACGAATTGCGCCAATCGTCCGATGACCTGACGCGCATGGCGCGGACGTTTGTGGTCACGGGGGATCCCAGCTACCAACAGCATTACCAGGACATTCTGGATATTCGCAACGGAAAAACACGCCGAAGGGGGTGGGTCCGCGCCCGGCCGGCGGTCAATCGGTCGCCCTGCTGGATCTGATGCGTCAGGCCGGATTTACCGACGAGGAATTCCGCATGCTGGAGGTGGCCAAGGCCAATTCCGACGGCCTGACACGAACCGAGTTTGTCGCCATGGAACTGATGCAAACCACCGGAGCCCAGGCGCAGGCGGATCAGGCGCGGGCCCGCAGCATCATGCACGATGCACAGTACCACCGGGACAAGGCCTCCATCATGGCGCCGATCGACGCCTTCTATGGCTTGCTCGACCAGCGCACATTGCAGGCGGTCAAGGACGCTCGGGCGCTTGCCACCGGGTTGCGCTTGATTCTGGTGGCGTTGGGGTTGGCATTGGTGGCGATGCTGGCGCGCACCAACCGGTCGCTGTTGGATACGCTGGGGGGCTCGGTGGATGCCGTGTTTGCCCACATGTCACGCATCGGACGGGGCGACTTTTCCACGCCCATCGACGTGCAGGACCGGACCGGCATGAGTGTGCTGGGGCAACTCGCGCTGGCGCAGGACAGTCTGCGCGCCCTCGACCAGGCGAACCGGGACGCGCGCCTGGCGCAGGATAGCGCGGCGCGAGAGTCGGAGACGCTGATGACCGCAATTGATGCGCATGCCCTGGTGTCGATGACCAACCCGGCGGGAACCATCACTTACGCCAACGCCACGTTCAGCCGTGTCAGTGGCTATTCCAATGAGGAGCTGCTGGGGGCCAATCACCGCCTTGTGAAGTCCGATGTCCAGAGCGACAGTTACTGGGAGGCCATGTGGAAGGCCATTTCCAGTGGCTATGTGTGGCGTGATGTGGTGTGCAACCTCTCCAAGAGTGGTGCCCCGTATTGGGTGGATACAGTCATCGCGCCGTTTTTTGATGAGTCCGGCAACATTGAGCGCTATATCTCGATTCGTACCGATATCACCAACGTGCTGGCGGCGCAGGAAGCGCTCGCGGTGGAGCGTTCGCGCTTGCAGAACATCATCGAAGCGACCCGTGCCGGCACGTGGGAGATCAACCTGCATACCGGTGAAAGCATTGTCAACGCGCGCTGGTACGCGCTGTTTGGCTTTACGCCCGAGGAAGTTGGCAATGATCCGGCAGGATTTTGGCGCACGCGGGTGCACCCCGACGACTTGCAGGTTGCCAATCAGAAACTGCAGGCCCACTGCGATGGTGGCAGCGAGAATTACGAATTTGAGGCCCGGGTGCAATGCAAGGACGGCCACTGGATGTGGCAGCAGACACGTGGCAAGTTGATGACGCGCACAGCCCGGGGCGAACCGCAGTGGATGTACGGTATCGATCTGGACATCACGCAAGCGCACCAGATGGAAGTCGATATTCGCCATAAGAACGCGCTGATGCACAGCATTCTGGAAAATGTGCCAGTCGGGCTCTGTGTTTTTGATGCGAACCTCGAGCTGGTCGAGTCCAATGCGATGTTCCGGTCCTTGCTGGAGTTTCCGCCGTCCTTGTTCGAAGGCGCGCACACCACATTCGAGTCGTTGCTGCGCTTCAACGCCCAGCGGGGCGAATATGGCGATGGCGACGTTGAGGAGATCGTGCGTGAAAAAATGGACCGCCAATTGTTGGCGCAGGCCCACAACTTTCAGCGCTCCCGTGCCAACGGTATGACTCTGGAGGTGCGCGGCGCCCCGATGCCTGATGGTGGTTTCGTCACCACTTACGCCGACATTACCGATCTGGTCAAGGCCACGGAAGCAGCACAGGCGGCGTCGCGTTCGAAGAGCCAGTTCGTGGCCAATATGAGCCACGAAATTCGCACGCCGATGAACGCCATTTTGGGCATGCTCAAGCTGTTGCAAAACACCGAGCTCTCGGCGCGCCAGCAAGACTATGCCTCCAAGACCGAAGGCGCAGCCAAGTCGCTGCTGGGCTTGCTCAACGACATTCTGGACTTCTCCAAGATGGAGGCCGGAAAGATGGTCATCGACCCGCAACCGTTCCATCTGGACGGCATCCTGCGCGACTTGTCGGTGATTCTGTCGGCCAATGTCGGCGCCAAACCGGTCGAGGTACTTTTTGATGTAGACAGCAGTGTTCCGAAGAGCCTGTTGGGCGACTCCATGCGGTTGCAGCAGGTGCTGATCAATCTGGGGGGCAATGCCGTCAAGTTCACGGCGCAGGGCGAGGTGATTCTCCAGATCAAGCTGGTGCAGCGCACTGACACCGATGCGACACTGAAGTTCTGCGTGCGTGACAGTGGTATCGGCATTGCAACCGAGAGTCAAAGCCAGGTGTTTGACGGGTTTTCGCAGGCCGAAGCATCGACCACACGCCGCTTTGGCGGCACCGGGCTCGGGCTGTCGATCTGTAAACGGCTGGTGGCACTGATGGGTGGGGAATTGGCGTTGGAGAGTGAACTGGGCAAAGGCAGCAGTTTTTTCTTCACCCTGGTGCTGCCGGTGGTGGACGACGCAGAACGTGGCAGCCAGGATCTGGCGCAGCAGATGCAGGAACCGATGGAGGTTCTGGTGGTGGACGACAACCCGTTTGCCCGGGACCTTCTCATCGCCATGGTCGAGTCCTGGGGCTGGCAGGTGGATGCCGCGGCCAGCGGCCGGGAAGCGCTGGAATTGGTCCAGCGTCGCATCAGCAGTGGCAAGACGCCCTACCAGACCTTGCTGGTGGACTGGCAAATGCCGGGAATGGACGGATGGGAAACCATTCGACGCCTGGACGAACTGGCGCCTGGCACCAAGCCCCCCATCACGGTGATGGTGACCGCCCATGGCCGCGAGTCCCTGTCGCAGCGCAGCGCCCCTGAGCAGGCGCGCCTGAATGCTTTTTTGGTCAAGCCCGTCACGTCCTCGATGCTGTATGACGCCGTCGCCGATGCCCGCGCCGGTTTGAGCAATCTGCGCAGCCGTCCGCGCACGCAAGCACAGCAGTCCGGTCGCCTGCTAGGTTTGCGGATCCTGGTGGTCGAAGACAACCTGATCAACCAGCAGGTGGCGCAGGAGTTGCTCAGCGCCGAAGGTGCCGTGGTGCAACTTGCCGGCAATGGGCAACTCGGTGTAGCGGCGGTTGCCAGCGCCAGTCCCCCGTTTGATGTGGTGCTGATGGATCTGCAAATGCCGGTAATGGATGGCTACGAAGCCACGCAGATCCTGCGCAATACCCTGGGCCTGACACAACTGCCCGTGATTGCGATGACCGCCAACGCCATGGCGTCCGACCGTGAGGCCTGTCTGGCCGCCGGCATGAACGACCATGTGGGCAAACCCTTTGATTTGACCCACCTGGTGGAGGTGCTGCGCAACCACACCGGGCGTGCGCGCAGCGTTGAGGCCACCGCAGCGCCAAGTGCCAGTGAATCGAGGGCGTCGGCGCCGTTGACCTCTATCGCGATAGGCCCCGCAGAAGTGGATACCGAAGGTGCACTGGCGCGCCTGGGGGGCAACGCCGAACTTTATGCCGATATTTTGCAGGCCTATCTGCAGGAAACGGCGGCACTGCCGGACCAACTCGATGCCTTGTTGGCGGCTGCCAACAATACCGCTGCGGTGCGCCTGCTGCACACCCTCAAGGGCGTATCTGCCACCGTGGGGGCGAACTATCTGTCGACGGTTGCCAAGTCGATGGAAGCCACTATCAAGGCGGACCTGAGCGCAGCGCAACCACCGGAGTTTGCTGCCGCTTTTCGCCAGGCCGTGCTGTCCACGCTCGGCCCCATCGAGGAGATTGCCCACCGATATGCGCCCGTCGCAGCGCAAGGCGGTGCGCCTGCCAATGCGGCACCGATCGACTTTGTGCGCGTGCGCGCAGATGCCCTGGAACTGCTCGAACTGCTGCGCGCCTCGGACTTGCGCGCGCTGGAAGTGCACGGCACTTTGCCTCTTGCCTCAGCGCTGCCACATTCTGACCTGGGAGCAACGCTGGTCGACTTGGGTGCGGCGCTGGCTGCCTTTGACTTTCAGTTGGGCGTTCAGTATTGCGAGTCGTTACTGGCCCAGCTCGACGCGAGCAACTGAAGGCGCAGGAATATTGCGATTCCAAATCTCTCGTGTCTAGGCGCGAAGCCGAAGGCAGTGCTGTTGCACGACAAGGCGAAGCAACAACGACACGGGTGATTTAGAAACGCAATTAATTGGACATCAGCACTGGCAGTGTCATGTGCTGCAGCATATAACGTGTGCCGGCACCGCGGCTCTCAAACGGGAAGCCCATATTGCCATGCGCGCCCATCACCAACAGGTCGGCCCCCCGATCACTGGCGCGGTTGAGCACCATGTCCATGATGCCGAAGTCCTCGACCACGAACATATCGGTCTTGACCGCAATGCCGTGCGTACCCAGGTGGTTGGCAATTTCAGCGCTGGTAGATTCGCAATCGTCCTTGCGTGCAGAGATCGACAGCACATGGGCCAGCGCGCAACCTTCCATCAGAGGCAGCGCATAGTTCAAAGCACGGGCAGCTTCCGGGGCATTGTTCCAGGCGATCAAAGGGCACTCACCGATCGTCGCAAAATCGCCCACGTACGGCACCACCAGTACCGGACGCCCACAGCCCACGATCACCTCAGCGGCCAGATCGTCGTGGACATTTCCCTTGCCATGCTCGTGTTGGCCGAGAATCACCAGATCGGTATGGCGCGCCAGGTCGACAAATAGCCGCAGCACTTCTGTGTGGCTACCACGGTTGATGAAGCGCCATTCCGCCCCGTCTAGCCCTTCAGTTGCCTTGGTGAACAGAGCCTTGCTGTCCTCGCAGGCCTGCGTGAACTCGGGCGTCGGCCACGACGTCACTACCCCCACCCGCAGCGCACGTGTCCTCTTGCCGAACACACCCACCAGCCGTGCACCGTGACGTTTTGCCAGCGCTACGGCCAGTTTCAGGCGTTCGCTGGTGCGGGGATCCTGGTCCAGGTGGACCATTACATGCTTGAGTGCCATAACCTTTGACTCCTTGCTTTATTAGAAGAGATTGGGGCACAAGCGCAGACTGGTGCCGCCACAAATTTCAGTATAGGACGAAATTTGTGACGTGCCAGCGTGGTGCAGCAGTTTAGGCTGCCTGAACTGCGCTGGCCTGGTTGGCGGCCAACTGGGCCACGGCGCGAATTTCGATGTCGGCTGCGGCCAGCGCCTGTGTTCTGGCGGCATCGCCCATGGCGACACCCTCGGCACGTACGAAGCGCACATCGGTAATGCCGAAGAAACCAAATACCGTCTGCAGGTAGCTTTCCTGGTGCTCCATGGCGCGTCCGCCCTCACTGGTGGAGTACACGCCACCGCGGGCCGAGGCCACGATCACCGTCTTGCCGCCAGCCAGGCCTTGGGGTCCTTTGTCGGTGTAGGTGAAGGTGCGGCCCGCCTGGGCAATGCGGTCTATCCAGGCCTTGAGCTGGCTGGGGATGGAAAAGTTATACAGCGGGGCGCCCACCACAATGACGTCAGCCGCGAGGAACTGGGACACCAGCGCCTCCGACAAGGCGTTTTCCTGCTTTTGCACATCGGTCAACGCGGCATCACCCGCTGGCATGCGAAAACCCAGGGAGTCTGCCGAGAGGTGGCTGGGTGCGTGCGTGGCCAGGTCGAGGTACTCTACCGTGGTGCCAGGGTGGCTGGCGCGCCATTTGGCAACAATCCTGGCGGTAAGCTGGCGCGAGGTGGAGTTGGCGGCCAGGATGCTGGAGTCAATGTGGAGCAGTTTCATGGTGATTTCCTTGAAGGTTACTGCGAGTTGCAGCGATGGATAAAGTATGCGGGTGGCACCAATATTTGATAAGTACGCAAAATTGCGTTAGATTGTTCTATTGGCAGGACTATGGAGCCATGCAATGCAGGATTTAAACGACCTGGTGTACTTTGCCGAGGTGGTAGATCGCGGTGGCTTTGCCGCTGCCGGGCGCGCTTTAGGTTTGCCCAAGTCGCGCATCTCGCGCCGGGTGGCGGAACTCGAGGCGCGCCTGGGCGTGCGGCTGTTGCAGCGCACCACGCGCAAGCTGTCACTCACCGCAGTGGGCGAGCAATTTCACCGGCATTGCGTTGCCATGCGCGAAAACGCGCAGGCTGCGGCCGATACCGTGGCACAGGCGCAGACCGAGCCGCGTGGCCTGATCCGCGTGGCGTGCCCGGTGACGCTGGCGCAAACCACGCTGGGGCCCATCCTGCCGCTGTTCCTGGCGCACCACCCGCAAGTGCGCATCGACATGCGGGTGAGCAACCGCGCCGTGGACCTGGTGGAAGAGGGCTTCGATGTGGCGCTGCGGGTGCGCCCCACGCTGGAAGACAGTGGCAGTCTGGTCATCAAGAACTTTGGCCTCACACGCACCTTGCTGGTTGCCAGCCCGGCGCAGCTGGCGCGCCAAGGGCACCCTGCGGCCGTGATGGACCTCGGCAGGCTGGACACGGTCAATATGTCGATGGCGGGTGACCGCGCCACCTGGCAATTGGTGGGGCCGGACGGCGCCACGCACGCCTTTGTGCACCAGCCGCGCTACGTGGCAGACGACCTGCTGACGCTCAAGCTCGCGGTACTGCGCGGCACCGGTATCTGCGCCCTGCCCGACTACATGTGCAGCGATGAGCTGCGCGACCGTTTGCTGGTGCCCGTGCTGCCCGGCTGGGCGCCGCTACCCGGTATCTTTCATGCCGTGTTTCCCTCGCGCCGCGGCCTGGTGCCGGCGGTACGGGCGTTTCTGGACTTTCTGGGCGCAGCGATCGAGCGCGAGGGGCTGGCGCAGGAACTCGCTGGGTAAGAGGCAAATCAGCCTCCAGCGCCCGTGGAATGTGCGTGAGACGCTAGCAAAACTGTAGCGCAATCAGTTCGGAAAGCGCTCGGGCTCAGGGCGTACCCACTATTCGCGCAGCGCATGTTCAATCCGTCGGTCAGGGACAAACCAGATCAGCGTCACCCCAATAAGCAGTGCACCGGCTGCCCAGGAGTATCCCAGCAGCGCCAGTGGAATGGCCAGCAGGTAGGCCACCAAAGACACCTTGCCTTTGGTGTCTCCCCCAACCGCGTTGGCAAGTACCGACTCATTGCCGTGCAACGCAATAATCTGCCGCTGCAGGGTGACATAAGCAATGGCACACAGCAGCAGATTGGTCGAATACAGTGCCACCGGGGCGGGCAGAAAATGGTTCTCCCCCATCCATCCGGTGGTGAACGGCAGCAGCGATAGCCAGAACAGCAAGTGCATATTGGCCCACAAAATGCGGCCATTGACCTGTTTGACCGAATGCAGCATGTGGTGGTGGTTGTTCCAGTACACGCCCACATTTACAAAGCTGAGCACATAACTTAGAAACACCGACCCCAGTGCCGCAAGGTCAGCCCACGCTGCACCGTGCGGCACCTTCAATTCCAGCACCATGATGGTGATGATGATGGCAATAACACCATCGCTGAATGCCTCCAAACGTCCTTTGCCCATGGGGACTCCTTTGTCTGTGGTGGTCTCAGTCTTTATGCAAGATGCCGAAGGCGAAGTTGCGCCCCAATCCTTGCTTGAACGCCATGTGAATCCAGGTCATTGCAAACGGCTCCACATAGCGGGCAGCAGACAAAGGCCCCAAGTCCACGGCGTCAAAACCAATGAGCGCCGCCAGGGCGATGACTTTGGCGCGCGCCTGCGCATCGTCGCCACACACCGGCATGAACGGCAGACCGCGTGCAAAGCTGGCATCGGCCATGTTTTCGGCCCCGGTGGTGTTGAACGCTTTGACCACCTTGGCCGTGGGTGCCCAGCGGGCAAGTTGCTCGGCTGCACTGGTCGTGGTGCCCACCGTCAGCCCCGCCAGGCCGGCTGCCAGCGGGTTGGTGGCATCCACCAAAACCTTGCCTTGCCAGTCCGACACGCTGCGGGCAATCGCCTCTGTGGCAGCAAATGGCACCGCCAGAATCACCACCTCGCTAGCCGCGACGGCTTGTTCCACGGTGCCAAGCGCTGCCATGGGGCCCAAAGCGGCGGCAGCGCTTTGGTATTTTTCCGGGTTGGGCACGCCGAAGAAAACTTCTTCGCCTTGCCGAATGAACGCTTGGGCCAGAGCCTTGCCAACATTACCCGCACCGATGATGGAAATACGCATGATGATCCTCCAACCTTATCGGCCCAAGGTCTCAATGACCAGACGGGCAGTGTCCGCACCTGAGAAGTTCTGCTGCCCGGTGATGAGGTTGCCGTCGCGCACCGCAAACCCGCGCCACAGTCCAGCTTGCACAAAGTTGCCGCCCAATTCCTTCAGGCGATCTTCAATGCGCCACGGCATCACATGCTTGTCGCGCGGCAGCATGCCGTAGCTCCACACGGCGTTGTCGGCAAAGTCCTCTTCCACATTGGCAAATCCGGTCACGGTCTTGCCCTTGACCAGGTAGTCGCCATTGCTCAGTTTGGCAAACGCGAGTACGGCAGTGCCGTGGCACAGCGCGCAGGTGACCTTGCCAGCTTCATAAAACGCGACAAACTTGTTGAGCAGCGCGCTGGCCTTGTCGTATGTGAACATGGGGGCCTGGCCGCCCGCGACCACGATGGCGTCGAACCGGGCCACCTCCAGATCGGCTACTTTTCGGGTGTTCTCCACCATAGCGTTCAATTCGGGTGTGTGAATAAAGCCCTGGGTAATCAGATCGGTCTTGCTGTAACCGCTGGCGTCGTTGGGGTCGCTCATGCCATCGGCATCGCATTTGCCGCCGTCAGGGCTGAATATTTCCACTTCGTAACCGGCCTCTTCAAACGCCAGGTAGGGGTGGGTCAACTCGCTCCACCAGAAGCCTATGGGCCAGCCGGTGGTGGTGGACACCGCCGGGTTGGCGATGACGATGGCAACCCGTTTTTTGCTCTTGGGGTTAGAAACGTTGGGGTCTTTCAGGCTCATGGAATGCTCCGGTAGGGGTTGATCACTGCGCTGCAAAAAGCGTGAGCCCGGAGTTTCCAGTACCGCTGAAATTAGATAAATACATCAACTTGCGACATACTGTTGCACCATATAGCAACAATGGAGGTTGTCATGGAGTTGCAAGAGCTGAGCGCGTTCGTCAAGGTGGTGCAAACAGGCAGCTTCACCCGCGCTGCCGAAAGCCTGGGTACCCAGAAAGCGCATTTGTCCCGCGTCATCACCCAACTTGAAAAGAAGCTGGAGGTGCGGTTGCTGGAGCGCACGACACGGTCACTGTCACTGACCGAAGTCGGGCGCGAAATGTTTGAGCGTGCGGTGGGTATTTTGGGCGCCGTCGACGACGCGCAACGCGCCGCCCAGAAAACCCAGGCCGAGCCGCGTGGCGTGCTCAAGCTGACCTGCGGCGTTGAATTCGGCATGGTTGCCGTGAGCCGCTGGATCACCGATTACCTGCAACGCTACCCCCAGGTGCAAGTCCAGGCAGAGTTCACCGGTCGCCTGGTGGACCTGGTGCACGAAGGCTTCGATCTGGCCATTCGGGTGGGTAATTTGCCAGATTCCAGCCTTGCGGCGCGCAAACTGGGTAGCCTGGAATACGGGTTGTTTGCCAGTCCGGAATACCTGTCACGGCGCGGCGTACCGGCTACGCCCGCTGCGCTTTCCGCCCACGATCGCCTGGCGTTTAGCGGCGGAACGCAGTCGCAGACCTGGCGTTTACGCAACGGATCAGACGAGGCCTGTGTAGAGACAGCGCCGCGGCTTTTGGTCAACAACAGTTTTGCCGTTCGTGATGCTGTGGCACAGGGTCTCGGTGTTGCACAACTGCCGCTGGTGGTGATCCAGCACCAGCTCAGCCAAGGTTTGCTCGTGCGCGTTTTACCAGACTGGAAGCCGCCGGATATGCCAGTGCACGCGGTTTTCCCGAGTGCGCGGTACTTGACGCCAAAGGTCCGGGCCTTCATTGACCTTGGGGTGGAGGCTTTTTAGGAGGTTGCTGAGTAGATATCAGTCCAATCGGCCTCCATCGCACGGCGGATTTGCGTGAAGTGCTACTTTTTTGGGATTGAATAGATTGACGGAGTCTGGTGTGGTGGTGCTGGCTGATCATGGCATTGTGGGCGATCTGTTTGTGGGGAAAAGCTGCGTATTTGTCCAGCAAAGGATAATGAAGCACCGGCTAACTTGTTGAAAAAAAATGACTTTCTCCGTTTTTGAATTTCATTATCTTGGGCCAAAGATAATGAAATAGAGCAATCTGTGGCCAAGCAAGCCCGTTGTTTGGCTGCAATTCCACCTGCCGCCATTGATGCACCTGAGCCGCCAACGAGCCTGCCGGTTCGTATACGCCACCACAATCTTGTGGGCCACCGGGTGAGCCAACACCACCATGACCGGGCTGTCGGCCGCCAGTAGAACTTTTAATGCCGACTGCTCCAGTGGGGAGTGAAATCTACTGACCACAGCCAGTTAGCACGGTTTGCCCATCCCATTGCCAATGCGTTGCGGCCAAGGGTTTTCCCTCAATTAACCCATCGCTGGATAATGACTGCATCCACAAACCTTTGATTTACATAGGTTTTTTGTCATTTCCATTTTCATTATCCAGGCCAAAAGATAATGAATACGTCAAATCCATCAAACCTGCCAGCTCCGGCTTGGTGTAGCTGGCCTGCTGGCGTGAAGCCGCTGGCAACGCCACCAAGACCCCCTGCGCCACCCACTGCCGCAGTTGCTTGGATGAGGCCAACGTGTCTAACCCCGAAATTTCGCGCAGCTTGCCGTTGGCGATGGGGCCATTGCGGTCTATCCAGTCGCTCACCTGCACCCACAGCGGGGGGCGCTCTTCATTGAGCAGGGTCACCACCAAAGTGGGCACCGCTGCGTCCAACTGCTCGCGGTACAAAGGCTCGTACAAACTGGCTTGCGCCATCTGCGCAAACATCATGGGCACCCCCTCACCTGCGTCCACATTGGGTGGGTTGGGAAACTCGCGCAGGTTCCGCGCCAGCAATCCGTTGCGGGTCACGGAACCTGTCTTCTCTATCGTGGCCGGGGTCAGGCTGCCCGGAAGACGGCCTGGGCTCTCCACCTCCACCCTGTCATCAAAAATACGAATCTGTATGTCACGGTTCAACCGGTAGTCCCGGTGCACCACCGCGTTGGTAATGGCCTCTTTGATCACCCGCTCCGGAAAGCGATAGCGCGTCTTGAAACCCGAGCCCTCCATGGTCAACCCCACGGCCAAGCGGTCCAGCACATAGGCCTGCGCTTTGGCAATCTGTTCCACCGCCGGTCCGGTTATGGTCTTAGGTGGCAGCAGCAAGTTTGGCACCTCGCCACGCAAAATCACCTTGCCCTTGTAATGGAACACACGAATGTCCGCCCGCATGCCCTGCCCCGCCAACAAAGCGCCTGGCTCATCCGCAAACAACAACAGCGCAGCCAGCAAAGGCTGCTGCACACCGTCCATCGACGCCGTCAGCCCCAGCTTTGGCAAGCGTACGGCCAAGTCCATATCAGCCAAACCGCGCGTGAGGCAGTAGCTGCGCCAGGCATCGGTGTTCAGTAAGTCCAGCTCGACGGGCATGGGCAGAGTCTCTGCACTCTTCACTCCACGCTGGTAGGCCAGGTCTGCAATCTCTGCCGCGATCAACTGGCGGTTGCTGGCATCCATGCGCGTCCAGGTTCCATCGCCCACAATGGAGTGCACTTGGTTGCTCTTTTCTACCCGCAACAACACAACATGCCCAGGATGACCGGTGTTCAACGTACAGGCCACACGAATCCAATGCAGCTTGGTGATAGCAGGCGTAAAGCGGGTGAGCAACTCGGCGCAGAAGTTGTCAAAGCCTTCGAGGTTTTCTTCAATGCCAAACAAACGGCTTTGCGGCTTGTCACCCGGCTTCATGGCCTTGGCATCGCCAATACCCATCACCAGCAAACCGCCCTCGGTATTGGCAAAGGCGCAGATGGCTTCATACATGCGCCCCTGTTTGCCACTGATGCGCTTGAAGTCGAGCGTGCGGCTCTCATGGGCCGCCAGCAATGCGGTGATGCGATCGGCGGATTGGGCGGGGGAGAGATCAATCATCGACATCCTCAACCGCCTGCCAACCCCGCAAGTCCAGATAGCCCACGCAAAAGCCAGCACGCTTGGAAACCTGCATCGTCCCACGCACGGTGGTTAGCAGTTCTTGCTCAATGTTGTCGAAGATCCGAGTCATGATTTGGCGCGTTGTTTCCCTGTCCGCATTGTGCATTCCAAATCCACTCGACCACATTCTTTCCCGCCCGCACGGTTCGGGGCATCAACGGTATCGCAGGTCCAGGCTGTAAGCCGTCAGTCCGGGCTGGTGCCGATATCGGTCGGAACTGGACTCCAAAGGGTCAGCTTGCTGCGCGCGTTCTTGCTCAACCACCGTCATGCGCTCAGATCGGCGGTCACGGGCCTCGTTCAGATCCTTGGGAAGCCCGGGGTAGGCCTCGCCTTCAGGGTGCCATTCGTGCAGCTGCACCACATACTGCGTTGGGTGAGCCGGGTGGCGCAACGTCAGTGTCAATGGTGCCTGCACCTTGCGTGTTGGATGCAGTCCGGAGCGCGGCACAAAGCTGCCGTAGCGCACACCAAACACCTTTAGCTCCCCCTGGCTGTCACGTTCAGGCCGCATGGGCAGGCGCGTATCGCCCGCGTACAAGCTCCAGTCCAGCCAGTGGGTTGCTGTGGGCTGGTCGGTCCTATCGGCAGACGGCGGCAGCCAGCGTACTTCGATCCGGGTGGTGCTGGCGTCCACCATCCTGGAACTGCCACTTTGTTCCGGGCTGGCTGCATCACCCACCAGCGGCCAGAATTCGAGACCACGCCACAGCGCCAGGGTGCCAAAGGGCAACTCCACTTTGCCAAAGTACCGGAATTCGTTTTGCTGCAGGATGCGCTGCAGGGGCATCTCCAGCCCAAGGTCGGCCAACTCCAATTCGGCGAATACTGCGTCCAGATCAGCGCGCAAGTAAAACGGCAAAGCGAAGCGGTCATGCAGTTCGCGCCCCCATTCGATCAACGGAAGGTCGTAGGGCCTCGTTGCCAGCATGGCAATCACGGCGCGCAACAAGCAGGCGACAGCGGTGGCACGCTGCGGGGTGTGCTGCATGCGCAGGGAGCGAAATTCCACCAGGCCCAGGCAACCGCGACCGGGCAGGAAGGGGTTCCAGAGTTTTTCGATATTGATCTCGGCCCGATGGCTGTTGCCAACCGCGTCACACAAAAACGATGCAAGCGCTTTCCAAAGCAGTTCGGGAGACACATCGCCTTCGCGCTCCAGCAGTGTCAATGCCAGCAACAAATCGTCGAAAGCATCTGTGCCACGCTCGTCCGGGCGCACCGATTGGCCGCTGCCGCCGACAAAATCGTGCGAAAAGAGATAGCTCAGCGCGGGGTGCCGGTTCAGGTACCGCACCAATCGTGGCAGCAGGCGCGGGTTCTGGACGAACGGGCTCGTCGACGACGTAGCACCGCCGAAGGTAATCTGGCCAGCGCCCCCTGAATCAGCCACCTGGCCATTGAAATACAGTCGGTAAGGCGATAGCCCCTGGGTCGCCGCGGCCGCGTACACCTGGTTGCTGCGGCTGAGAAATTCTGCGCAATTTACGCTGGGGGCGGTGTTGATTTCGATCACCGCCGGGTCTGGCGTGACGGTGGTGAGCTCCACCGTCGCGTCCACTGGGGGTGTGGCGCCGGTCAGCACCAGCGCACGCAGACCGCAAGCGAGTGCTGCGTCTTCAATGCAGGAAAGATACGAGAGGAAAAGCCCGACGCTTTCCAAGTGTGGAAGCTCGATGGTGATGCAGTGGAGTGGTTCTGCCTGCGACGCCACGGTGTCCGTGTGCAGGTGCAGTACAAACCTGGGTAATCGCCGTTGTGCATCCACTGCATCGGCAGCGACCGGCAAGGCCTTGGTATCGTCTCCCACTTCGATTTCGACGCACTGAGCAGGCAATTCTTTCACTGAAAAAGCGTTCGCCAGTGTTGTAGCAAAACTCGAGAATTCCCCGGGGCTGGTTGAACCCACACTTGGACTCAACATGGGATCCGGGGGGCCGTTCCACACGGGAGCGCCATCGCGCCGGTGCAGCAAGCCCAGGTTCCACCTTGGCAACTTCTCGCCGGGATAGAGCCGGCCGACGCTGCGCAGGAGCAGGCCACCCGGCCGTTGCCGACTCAGGTCGCAGATGACATCGCGTGCGCGCAACTCCTTGTCGTCGCCCAGCGCCGCATGCAGCCACGCGGGCGTTTGCGCTTCCCGGTCGGTAAAAGTGGGCTCAGACCCGACCCAGATGGACAAGCCCAGTTCGGCCACGCGCGCGTCATGCCGATGCACCGCCAACTCGAAAGCGTTGTCTGTCTCCATGTAGCCTTGACTCCGGAAATCCTGTCACCCACCACAGTGGGGCCCGGCCAGCGCGCGCTTCTGATGCGCAGTACAGGCGCGCTAGAGCGTCAAAGTTACAAGCAAGTTGCGCGCCACGGCTTGGGCAACGCCTTATGTGAGCGCGGGTAACAGGTGCCGCGCCATGGCTCCCGCAGCATGGGTTTGTGGCAGCTGTATGCCATCGACCGTCTGCACCAGTTCTTGCGCCTGGCGTGTCAGACTGATGGTTGCTGCCGACATTTCTTCTACCAGGGCGGCGTTCTGAACCGTGGACTCGTCCATGTGGCTCACCGCATCACTGACCTTGAGCACATCGCGGCTCTGCGCAGCGTCGGCCTCGCTGAGTTCACCCAAGAGGTCGGACACCCGCTTGATAGACGCCACCACTTCGTTCATGGTGTTTCCCGCCTGGTCCACGAGCCCATTCCCGTATTCGACCCGCTCCACACTGGCACCGATGAGCGACTTGATTTCCCGTGCGGCCGCGCCAGAGCGCCCGGCAAGAGAGCGCACCTCGCTGGCCACCACCGCAAAGCCCCGGCCCTGATCACCTGCCCTGGCTGCTTCGACCGCAGCGTTCAAGGCAAGAATGTTGGTTTGAAAGGCAATTCCGTCAATCACGCCAATGATGTCGGCGATTTTCTTGGAGCTTTCATTGATGCCGCTCATGGTGTCCACCACCTTGGCCATGACCTCGCCGCCCTTGGTTGCAACATCCGAGGCACTGCGGGCCAGTTGGTTGGCCTGCGATGCGCTTGTCGAATTGCTTTCGAAGGTTGATTTGAGTTCGTCCAGCGATACGGAGGTGGACTCCAATGCGCTGGCCTGTGTCTCGGTCCGCTGTGACAGGTCACGGTTGCCCTGGGCAATCTCGGCGCTGGCGTTGGCGATGGTATCGGTTCCGGTACGGATCTGCTGCACGATGGTAACCAGGCTGTCACGCATGGTTTTCATTGCGTACAACAGGCTCGAATGGTCCTGGGGGGCGGTATCAATCGCAATCGAAAGATTTCCGCTGGCAATGCTCTCCGCCACTTTGGCGGCATAGCTTGGTTCGCCACCGAGCTGCCGGACAAGACTGCGCGATATACCGAGCAGAAACAGGGCAACCAGCCCCGTGGCGCCGACCAAAATCAGCAACATGACCCATGAACTTTTCACGATTTCGTCTTTGGCACTGGCCTCGTCCGTCGCGTTGCGCTTATTGGCCATCTCGACCAGCGTATTGATCGAAACGCGGTGCACCGTGTAGTGCTTCTTCATGGCTTCGAGCGCCGCCTGGGCGGACGCGTTGTCACCCTTGTCAAGCGCCGGAACGAACTGTTCGAACGCAATGCGATAGAACTCCTGTGCGGGCTTGTCTGCATGGGTCAGCAGTTCCACTTTCAGGGCATCTTCCAGATTTTCCTTGCCCCAATATGCATGTCGTGTGTCGTAGTCGTTCTTGAGTGACTTGAGTGCTTCAATAAATGCCTTGCGCTCCTCGGGCGCTGCCGTCATTGCCTGCAAGGCTGTGAGGTAGGACTCGATGATGTACTTCGGTGGCGGCAGGATGTCGGCGATCAGGTCTTTGCCTTGAACAATCCGCTGGTACACCGGCCCGTTGACTTTGAGCTCATTCAACACCTTGAAAGACCAGGCTCCATAGACAGCAAAGGCGATTACCACTGCGGTCAGTAGCAGCGCAAAGCGCTGGGTAAGTCTCATGGTTTGAAGGTTCATCACAATCTCCGTAGCACAGGCCGCTCCGGGCCATTCAAGGGAACGCTTCGCGGTACTTCGATGCAACCAGTTGTGCCGGCTGACCGTCGAGCGCGATCTTCAGAGCCTGAATTTTCGTGGTGTATCGGGTGCTGACATTGACGATGATCAGAGAATTGCTCGCTTGCGTGGCAAACTTCGTTGGCTGCTCCCGCAGCCCGCGCGGTCCCAAGGAAATCTATCTCCATGCGCACCAATGCGGTGCTGAAACCCCACCACGTGGCAACTACAGCGGTGACCCGTCGGCTGCCAGCGTCTCACCCTTACGTTCCACAATCATCCCGTAGGCGTGCGGTTGCCGGTGCAGGTCAAAGTTGAAGGTGGTGCGTTTATAGATGGCACAAAAGTCGAGGTCACAACGTGCGATGGCCATCTCGTCGCCCTTGGTCAGGCAGCGCGCCACCACCTCGCCCGAGGGGGCAATGATGCAACTGCCGCCAATGCTGTCAACGCCTTCTTCAACACCCGCCTTGGCCACACCCACCACCCAGGTACCGTTCTGGTAAGCACCGGCCTGCATCGAGAGCTGGTTGTGGAACAACGACAGGTCGTCGTGCTGCGGCGCCGGCGCATTGTGCACAGGCGTGTTGTAGCCAATCAGCACCATCTCCACGCCTTGCAGGCCCATCACGCGGTAGGTCTCGGCCCAGCGCCGGTCGTTGCAAATGGCCATGCCCAAAATGCCGCCAAAGGCCTGCGTGACGCCCCAGCCGTCGCCCGCAGTGAAGTAGCGTTTCTCCAGATGTTGGAAGCGTCGCCAGGGTTCGTGTTCCTTGTGCCCCGGCAGATGCACCTTGCGGTACTTGGCAATGATCTGGCCGCTGTGGTCCACCAGGATGGAGGTGTTGTAACGCACCTCGCCGCCGGACTCCTGCGCCAGCTCGGCGTAGCCCAGGTAAAAGCCCACGCCCAACTTGCGCGACAAGTCGAACAGCGGCTGCGTGTCGGCATTGGGCATGCTCCGCTCGAAGTAGCTGTTGATCTCGGCCTCGTCCTCGATGTACCAGCGCGGGAAAAAGGTGGTGAGCGCCAGCTCGGGGAAAACAATCAGTTGCGCACCCACGGCGTGGGCCTGGCGCATCAACTCACAAAGGCGCGCCACCACCTGGTTGCGGGAGTCTGCGCGTTGTATGGGGCCGAGTTGGCCGAGTGCGACGTTGAGATAGCGGGGCATGGAGGTAAAGCGACAAGGGTTGAATCAGAATGGTCCGTCGGTCGGGCGATTGGCGAGTGCCAGCACCACCTGCAGCAACAGTTGCGCGCCACGATGCAGGTCGACCGGTTCGGTGTGCTCACGTACGTTGTGGCTGAGCCCGCCCGCGCTGGGCACAAAAATCATGGCGCTGCGGCAGACACGGGCCAACATTTGCGCATCGTGTCCGGCGCCGCTGGGCATGCGGTGGTAGCTGCAGCCCATGGCTTGTGTCTGCTGCTCCACCAGGTTCACCACCATGGGGTCGAACGCCACCGGCTCAAAGCGGGCCAAGGTGCGGGAGCTCACGCGCGTGCCCTCAGTCTGGGTTGCTTGCGCAACATAAGCGTGCAAGTCGCGCTCGGCCTGCGCCAGCGCGGCACTGTCCGTATTGCGCAGGTCCACGGTGAAAACGGCTTTTTGGGCGATGACATTGACCAGATTCGGGCTGAGCCGCACGGCGCCGACCGTAGCCAATTGATTAGCGCCCATGCGCACAGTCAATTCCCGCACAAACACCGCCACCTGCGCTGCCACCAGCGCGGCGTCGTGGCGCAGCGCCATGGGCGTGGTGCCGGCGTGGTTGGACTGGCCCTCCACCGTGAACTCGGTCCACGAGATGCCCTGCACCCCCTCGACCACACCGATCTGCAAACCCAGGCGTTCCAGCACCGGGCCTTGTTCGATGTGCAGCTCCACAAAACTGTCCACCGCTGGCGCGCCCACGGCAGCGGTGCCCTGGTAACCCATGCGTTGCAACTCGCTGTGTACCGACACGCCATCGGCATCGCGTGTTTCCAGCGCCTCTTGAAGCGGCAAGCCACCCACATAGACCAGGCTGCCCATCATGTCGGGCTGGAAACGCGCACCTTCTTCGTTGGTGAACACTGCCACGGCCAGCGGCCGACGGGTCTGCAGGGCCGCGTCGCGCAGAGTCGCCACCACTTCCAGGCCCGCCAGCACGCCGTAGTTGCCATCGTACAACCCGCCCGTACGAACGGTGTCGATGTGTGAGCCCACCATCACCGGGGGCAGGTCTTCCGTGCCGGGGAAAATGCCGACGATGTTGCCGATGGCGTCGATCGAGACCTGCATGCCGAGTTCACGCATGCGATGCCGACGATGTTGCCGATGGCGTCGATCGAGACCTGCATGCCGAGTTCACGCATGCGAGCCACCGTCCAGTCGCGCCCCCGGGCGTCGGCATCTGTCAGCGCCAGGCGGTTGACGCCACCACCCAGCAAGGCGCCGATCTGGCCCAGTGCGTGCAGGCTGTCCAAAAGGCGCGGTCCGTTGATCTGTGGCGTGGTCATGCGGGGGCACCGTCCTGGAGCACCTGCGCGGCACTGCGCCCTACCAGTTGCTGGTACAGCGCCGGGTCGGTATCGCCCTCGCTGCCAAACAGCAGCACACGGCTGTCGGGACCCATCTCCAGGGCGGTGCGCGCGGTGCTGTCCTGTGCTGTGAGCAGTGCTGCAACCAGGCCTGCCACAGCGGACTCGCCGGCCACGATGACAGGGTCACCTCCTTGCGCGCTGGCCAGCAATCGCATGGTGTCCACCGCGGCGGCATCGGGAATGGCGCAAAACGCGTTGGCACCGGTGTTCAGAATGTCCCACGCCAGCAAAGACACTTCGCCGCAGGCCAGACCGGCCATCAGCGTGTCCAGATCGCCTTTCACCGCCACCACGGTGCCAGCGCGCGCGCTTTGCAGCAGGCAGTCGGCCTGCTGCGGCTCCACCACCACAAACACCGGGCGCTGCTCTGTGCTGCGCTCCCAGAAATAGGCACAGACGGCCGCTGCGAAGCCCCCCACACCCGCTTGCACAAACACATGGGTGGGCCACTGCGGCAGGGCGCTGACGGCCTCGTGCACCATCAGCTGGTAGCCCTGCATCACATCGCGCGGAATGTCCATGTAGCCGGGGTACGAGGTGTCTGATATCACAAACCAGCCGTTGGTTTTGGCATCGCGGTCAGCCTGCTGCACCGAATCATCGTAGTTGCCGCTGGTGCGCACCACCTGTGCGCCATATCGTTCAATGGCGGCCTTGCGGCCTTCGCTGACCGTTGCGTGGATATAGATGACGCAGCGGCAGCCCAGCATGTTTGCGCCCCAGGCGACCGAGCGGCCATGGTTGCCGTCGGTGGCACAGGTGACGGTGATGTCTGCACAGGCCAGGCGCAGTGCGGGGTCCGTTCGCAACTGCGCATGGCTTACGCTGCGGCCCAGGCGCTGGCCCAGCACGCGGCACAGCAGACGCGCCACCGCATAGGCGCCGCCGAGCGCCTTGAAGCTGCCCAGACCAAAGCGTGAGCCTTCATCCTTGTAGTGCAGGCTGGCCACACCGGCGCTACGGGCCAGTCCCGGTAAAGAATGCAGCGGGGTGATCGCGTAGCCGCTCCAGGAGGTGATGACATCGCTGGCCTGGGACAGTGCCGCTGCGCTGAGCAACGCGCTGCGGTGTGCACCATAGGGCTCAGCGGGCTGAAAGCGGGGGTTGGCCAGCAACGTGAACGGGTGTTGGGGGAATGAGGGCATGGATAAAGGGCTTCAAAGCGGTGATTCGAGGGGTCGGCGATCCGTGTCCTGTTGGCATCCCCAGAATAGGGCGTTTGCGCACCAGTTTGGGGCTAGCGGGTAATTTCTCTGGGCCGGAGCGGCGATTCTAGGCACATTGTCAGCGTTCTGTTCGCAAGGCTCGTACCAGCCACAGCGCGTGGCATACATCTTGCGCCCGGCAGGCATACCCCATCCTTTATTGACAGGTATCCCCATGAAATTCAAATCGCTTTCTGCACTCGCTGGTGTGTTCGCCGGCGCCGTTCTGGCTTTCGCAGCGCCCGCGCAGGCCGATGATTCCCTCTCCTCCATCCTGGCCAAAAAGTCCATCGCGCTGGGTGTGGCTTCAGACTTCCCGCCCTACGGTTATATGGGCCCTGATTTCAAGCTCACCGGTGTGGACGTGGCCACGGCGCAGTTGATCGCTGACAAGCTGGGCGTCAAGGCCGACTTCGTTCCGGTCAGCACGCCCAACCGCATTCCGTATCTGCAAACCAAGAAGATTGACCTGATTGTCTCGGCCCTGGGCAAGAACCCGGAACGTGAAAAGGTGATAGATTTCACCGTGGCCTACGCACCATTCTTCCAGGCGGTGTTTGGCCCCAAGGCTCTGACCATCAAGAGTTTTGACGATCTCGCCGGCAAGACGATTGCCGTGACGCGCGGCACAATTCAGGACGATGTGCTGCAGAAAGTCGCGCCGCCCACACTGAAGATCCAGCGCTTTGAGGACGATGCCACCACCGTTGCCGCCTTCATCTCGCAGCAGACGCAATTGCTGGCCACCGGCGCCGCCGTGGCTGCGGCTGCGGTGCAGAAGAACCCACAGGTGCAGGCCGAATACAAGCTGCTGCTGAAAGACTCGCCCAACTTCATTGGCGTACGCAAGGGTGAGACCGCGCTGCTGAACAAGGTGAACGAGATTCTGCGTGCCGCCAAGGCCGATGGCACGCTCGAGCAGTACTCGCAAAAGTGGCTGGGCCGCGGCACTGGCGTGCTTCCTGACTAATTGCCAACGTCGCAGCGGGCCCGTCCGGCACAGCCCTCACACCGTGTGATCCCATAGCGTGATCGAGTTCGATTTTGGAACTGTGCTGGCCCAGTGGCCTATGCTGCTGCGCGGGCTGGTGCTCACCGTTACCCTGACAGCCGCTTCGGCGGTGCTGGGGGCTTTGCTGGGAACCGCCTGCGCCTGGGCCCGACTTCACGGCGGCGCCTTCCTTAAATGGGCGGTGGGGACTTATGTTGAGCTGGTGCGCAACACGCCATTCATCATTCAGTTGTTCTTCATTTTCTTTGGCCTGCCCTCGCTGGGGCTGCGCCTGTCGGTCGAAGTGGCGTGTGTGCTGGCGATGGTGTTCAACCTCGGGGCCTATGCCTGCGAGATCGTGCGCGCCGGCCTGCAGAGCACACCCCGGGGTCAACTGGAAGCGGCGATGAGTCTGGCGCTCACGCCCTGGCAAACCTTTTCACGTGTGGTGCTGCCGCCTGCGCTGGCACGCATCTGGCCGGCGCTGGTGAGCCAGATCATCATCGTCATGCTGGGCTCGGCGGTGTGTGGCCAGATCTCCGCGGAGGAGCTGTCGCAGGCGGCCAATCTGATATCGAGCCGTACCTTTCGCAGCTTTGAGTCGTACATCATTGTGACCATCATCTACCTGATGCTGGCCATTGCGCTGCGGCAACTGCTGTACTGGGTGGGGCCGCGCTTCATCTTTTCGCGACGTTAGCGAGCGCAAGCAGCATGGTTCAGTTTTCGCTCTGGGATATTTTTACCTTTTTGCTGGGCGCGGTGCGCTGGACGGTGGCGCTCTCCCTGATCGCTTTCGTGGGTGGCGGCCTGGTCGGCATGGGCCTCTTGATGTTGCGTTTCACCAAGCTGCGCGGAGTGGCTACTGCGGTGGCCTGGTATGTACAGATCTTTCAGGGCACGCCGCTGCTGATGCAACTCTTTCTGGTGTACTTCGGGCTGGCCTTGCTGGGCATGGACACCTCGCCCCTGGTGTCTGCAGCGATCTGCCTCACACTCTATGCCAGCGCCTACCTGACCGAAATCTGGCGCGGCTGTGTCAATGCCATCCACAAAGGCCAGTGGGAAGCTTCGACCACGCTGGCGCTGAGCTACACGCAGCAAATGCGTTATGTGATTTTGCCCCAGGCCCTGCGTGTGGCCATTGCACCCACGGTAGGCTTTATGGTGCAAATCATCAAGGGCACGGCGCTGGCCTCGGTCATCGGCTTCGTCGAACTGACCAAGGCCGGACAGATGATCTCCAACGCCACCTACCAACCCTTCCTGGCCTACACCTTTGTCGGTCTTTTGTACTTCGCCCTGTGCTACCCGCTGTCGTGGTGGAGTCAGCGGCTGGAAAACCGCCGCCTGGCCTGACCTATGACTGAAACATCATCCAACCCGCCCTTTGCATTGGTGGACATCCGGGGTCTGCACAAAAGCTATGGCCCCACCGAAGTGCTCAAGGGCATTGACCTGCAGGTGGGCCGCAAGGAAGTGGTCTGCATCATCGGCAAGAGTGGCTCGGGCAAAAGCACGCTGCTGCGCTGCATCAATGGCCTGGAGACATTCGAAAAAGGCAGCCTGTGTGTGGATGGGCAGCCCTTGCGGCACAGCGATGCGAACGCCATGCGCGAACTGCGCCAGCAGGTGGGCATGATCTTTCAGAGTTTCAACCTGTTCCCGCATCTGAGTGCCGGGCGCAACGTGATGCTGGCCCCGACCCTGGTCAAGGACATCCCCAAGGAAGAGGCCCGTGTGCGTGCCCAGTCCCTGCTCGAACGGGTCGGGCTGGGCCAGTTCTTTGACCGCATGCCCGACCAGCTCTCGGGTGGGCAGCAGCAACGCGTGGCCATTGCCCGTGCGCTGGCCATGGCCCCCACGGTGTTGTTGTGTGACGAGATTACTTCTGCGCTGGACCCCGAACTGGTAGGTGAGGTGCTGCAGGTCGTGGAGATGCTGGCCCTGGATGGTATGACCCTGATCCTGGTCACACATGAAATGGCCTTTGCCCGCAAGGTGAGCGACCGGGTGGTGTTCATGCACCAGGGGTTGATCCACGAAGCCGGAACACCCGACGAGATCTTCGGTCGACCGCAAACGCCGGAACTGCGGCAGTTTCTGTCCGCGCTATAAAGCCTCGCCAACCCGCTCGGTGCGCGCGCCTACGCGTTGTGTCTGAAAAAGGCACAATCGCTCCCCATGCCTACAGAAAACCTATCCATTGCCCCGCTGAATCCGGATGCGGCGCAGGCCCCCAACGTTTTTGAAGAAATCGACGCCATCCTGGATGACATGCGACAGCGCTTTGACGAAACCCCACAGTGGGAGTTTTGTGAGGGCTTTATGGCCGCGCTGGTGTGCTGCCGCCGCGCCATTGCCGCTTCGGAATACTTCGACGTGCTGCTGGCGGTCGGTGCAACCGATGACGCCACGGCAGAAGGCTCCTTTGCCGATGACGCACAACGCCAGCGCTTTATGGAGATTTGGGAACTGCGCTGGCGCGAGGTCCAGACCGCTCTGGACGCGCCGATAGAGTCCCTCGAGGATGAGGCCGCGTACCACCCGGAAGTGATGGACGTTCGCGGCACCGTGGCCGAGTTGTCCGACGAAGAACGTGCCGGGCTGGCCGGCGAACCTTTGCCCGCGTTTGGCCAGATCTGGGCCTTGGGTTTTATGTATGCCATAGAGGCCTGGCCCGAGGAGTGGACCGCACCCCGTGACAAGAAAGCGGCGCAATGGCTCGATGCATCGCTGCAGGCGCTGGTGGCCCTGACCGAAGACGATGAGGGCCCGCCCGAGGTGTCACCCTTCAGCGAGGACGCGCCGCCGTCGATGAGCATTGCCCGCCTGAACGCATTTGCCGACGCAGTGTGGGCGGTGTACGACTTGCGGGAGCTGTGGAAGTCGATCAGGCCCCGTGTGGAAACGGTGCACCGCGCCGACACACCTGGCCGCAATGACCCCTGCAACTGTGGCAGTGGCAAGAAGTTCAAGAAGTGTTGCGGCGT
Organism: Rhodoferax sp.; assembly: GCA_020048895.1. Lineage (GTDB taxonomy): Bacteria > Pseudomonadota > Gammaproteobacteria > Burkholderiales > Burkholderiaceae_C > Allorhodoferax. The sequence goes on from JAIFLV010000052.1 coordinate 55,056, forward strand.
ATGAAGCACACGTCCTCCATGGCCTATGCCGGTGCGCTGCTGGTGTGGTGCACTGCCCCCGTGCTGGCGCAGGAAGCACAATTCGGCAGCGGCGAAGCAACTCCCCGCGCGGGTGCCAAGCTTGAGCGGGTGGAAATCTCGGGCAAGCAGGCCAGCGACGACCTGCGACGCCGCGCCCAGGTCGCCAAACAGGTCTATGGTCGCGAAGAACTCGACCGCAATGGCGACACCAACGTGGCCGATGTGCTCAAACGCCTGCCGGGTGTCACCATGCAGGGCAACGCGCCGCGCATGCGTGGCCTGGGTTCTGGCTACACCCTCATGCTCATCAACGGCGACCCGGCACCCCCCGGTTTCGCGTTGGACCAGCTGGACCCTGCCCAGGTGGAGCGCATCGAGGTGACCAAGGGGCCGACGGCCAATCAGAGTGCACAGGCAGTGGCGGGGTCCATCAACATCATCATGAAAGACGCGCCCAAGGTCTCGCAGCGCGACCTGCGCGTGGGGCTGGGCTACAACGTGGACCGCCCCACCGTCTCGGGCAGTTTCACCCTGGGCGAGAAGTGGAATGGCTATTCGCTCTCGCTGCCGATCTCCTTGTTTCAGTGGCGCAACAGAAACGACTCGCTCACGCAGCGCGCCGCGCCAGGTTTGGATGGTGCATCTTCGCTGGCCATGCAGCAGGCAGAACAGTTCAATTACGGGCATGGCTTCAACCTCGGGCCGCGGCTGAACTGGAAGGTCAGTGACGATGAAAGCGTGGTCTGGCAGAGCTTCTTGCAAAAAGGCAACTGGAACAGCCAGACCCAGTACCGCAACCAGGTGCTGGCAGGCACCCCGACACTGGAAGACGACGGTGGCTTCCAGGGCGGTTGGCAAAACGTGCGCAGCAATCTGCAGTGGGTGAATCACCTGAGCGCTGCCGACCGGATGGAACTCAAGGCCGGCGTGTCGGCCTCCAAGGGAACTTTTGACGGACAGACTCTGCGTATGGGGCAGCCCCAGCGGCGCACCATCGCCGACAACGCCGACCTGAGCTTTACCCAGGCGGGCAACTACTCACGCCTGCTCAACGAAGCCCACAGCCTGACGGTGGGCTGGGACCTGGAATGGCGCCAGCGTGATGAAATGCGCAACGTCACCGAGAACGGTGTGCCGCTGCTGGCCGAGTTTGAAGGCCAGCCGTTTGCCGCGCGCATCACCCGCCAAGCTTTTTATGTGCAGGACGAGTGGGAGATCAGCAAACAGTGGTCCACCTACCTGGGGGTGCGCTCCGAGCAGATCACCACCCGCAGCGAAGGCACGTTGGCCACGCTCTCCAACACCAGCAATGTGCTCACACCCATGGTGCACCTGAACTACAAGTTCGACGCTGCCGGGCGCGACCTGCTGCGCGCCAGCGTCACCCGCAGCTACAAGGCGCCGGACCTGTCTGCACTGATGGCGCGCCCGGCGCTGAGCAGCCAGTTTGCAGATACCAGCAAGGCCAATACCGAGCTCTCGCCCGACCGCATGGGCAATCCCAGCTTGCTGCCTGAGTTGGCCACCGGTTTCGACATTGCGCTGGAGCACTACCTGCCCGCTGGCGGTCTGGTCAGTGTGGGCCTTTTCTACCGCCAGGTGGACGACCTGATTCGCAGCGTCACGGCGCTGCAAACGGTGGACTGGTCGGGCGTGCCGCGCTGGGTGTCGCGCCCCGTCAACTTTTCACGCGCCATGACCCGTGGACTGGAGGTCGAGCTTAAGGGTCGGGCCGGTGAACTGCTGCCTGCACTGGTGGACCCCAAATTGCCATTGAACTTGCGCGCCTCGTTCAACGTGTACCAGTCGGAGGTGGAGGCGCTGCCTGGGCCGAACAATCGTCTGGACTCCCAGCAACCCTGGTCGGGCAATTTCGGCTTTGACTACCGCTTTACCAGCGTTCCGGTCAATATGGGTGCCAGTCTGGCATTTACACCGGGCTACACCACGCAGCAGTCTCTCACCCAGTCGCTGGACCAGTCGCGCAATCGCAGCATCGACCTGTTTGCCCAGTGGGTGTTCAGCCGCACCCTGTCGGCACGTTTCTCGGTCAACAATCTGGTACCGCTGGACACGGCGTCGCGTGTGGTGACGGCCGAGGGTTATGCGACCGACACCTGGCGCAGTGGTCGCACCAACTTCAATCTCGGGATGGAAATCAAGCTGTAGCCTGGGTGGATGCGCAATGCGACTCGCTTTGCAACAGCACAGTCATGCGCTGCAACGCATGCGCAACGGTGGCAGCACGTACCGCAGCGCGGTCGCCATCAAAGGTGCGCATTTCGCTCACCACGCCCTGCGGCGTAGCCCACGCAAACCAGACGGTGCCCACCGGTTTATCCGGACTACCGCCGCCGGGACCGGCGATGCCGGTCACCGCCAGGCTGACCTGGGCGTGCGAGTGCTGCAAGGCGCCGCGTACCATCGCGCGCGCCACATCTTTGCTCACCGCGCCACAGCGTGCAATCACCGTGGTGTCAACGCCCAGCATCTCAGTCTTGGAAGCATTGGAGTAGGTCACAAAGCCGCGTTCAAACCAGGCGCTTGAGCCCGCAATATCGGTACACGCAGCCGCGATCAAGCCCCCGGTGCAGCTCTCCGCTGTCGCCAGCGACCAGTTGCGGCTTTGAAGCAAATCGGCCAATAGAGCGCACCAGTCTTGCGTGAGCAGCTCTGACTTTGATAGCAAATCGGGTGCTTGCGGCGTCATGCAAAAAACCTCCAGAGTGCCACCACCAGCATCGTGCATAGTGCAGCCACCAGGTCATCGAGCATGATGCCAGAGCCTGCCTTGTGCCATGCCCAGCGGTCCGACTGCGGGTCGACATGGTGAAACAACGCATCCGCCCAACCCACCGGGCCGGGCTTGACGGCGTCAAAAAAGCGAAACAAGGCAAACGCCAGCAACTGCCCCATCCAGCCGGTGGGCATAACCAGCCACAACACCAGCCAGAATGCCACCACTTCGTCCCACACGATGCTACCCGGGTCGGGCACGCCCATGTTGCGCGCAGTGACCGTGCTGGCCCACCAGCCCATGGGCAGCGTCAGTGCCAGCAGCACCGCCCAGCCGGCATCATCCATCCAGGGTGACAGTGCGGTAAAGGCAAACCAGCTCCACAGGGTACCCGCCGTACCAGGTGCGATGCGTGACAGGCCCGCGCCAAAGCCCAGCGCAATCACATGCGCTGGATGGGCCAGCATGAATTGCCAGGTTGGCTGCGTGACTCTGGGGGTCGATGCGGTCATGCTGCGATTATCTGGCTCTTGGGCTCTTGGGCTCTTGGGCTCTTGGGCACTTGGGCACTTGTAGTTGCCGCGGGGGGCTTCAAGTGGGCGCGTCCGCGTCCACGTTGAGCAGACCCCAGCGAATGGCAAAGCGGACCAGGTTGGGCAGATCAGGGATATCGAGTTTTGTCATCAGGCGACTGCGGTAAGTCTCTACAGTCTTGGGTGACAGAGACAGGCTGACGGCAATGGTCGCACTGGTGCTGCCGCGTATGACCATCTCCAGAATTTGCAGCTCGCGCACTGACAACCGGCCCAGTGGGTTGCCTTGCACCACGTTGGCGGAGGGTTCCTGCGCCAGTGCACGCACGGCCTTGCTCAGGTATTTCTGTCCGGCGCTCACGGCCTCGATGGCCTGCAACAAGTCACTGGAGGGGGAACCCTTGAGAACGTAGCCCAAAGCTCCCAGGCGCAACGCCTCACTCACATGCCGTGGCTGGGCAGACATGGTCAGCACCACGGTGCGGACGGGCAACTTCAGATCCCCCAGCGTCTGCAAGACCGTCAACCCCGAACCCGACTCCAGATGAATGTCCAGGATCAGCACCTCGGCTTGCGAGGAGAGCAGCAAGTCTGTGATGCCTTGTGCACAGTCGCAATCCCCTACCACCACGTGCCCCGAGGCCTGCAGAACACTGCGCAGCCCTTCGCGCACCATCTGGTGGTCATCGAGCAAAAAAAGCCGCGTCACTTGTGTGGCTCCCATGCAAGTTTGACGCGCGAACCATCGCCGGGCTCAGAGCCAACGGACAGGCGGGCACTGACTGCGGCCGCGCGCTCCTGCATACCCACCAGGCCTAGATGGCCCGCTCGCCGCTCCATGCCTGCGGCCGGGAACCCCAAGCCGTCGTCGATGACCTCGACGGTCAGGCCCTCGTGCGCCACTTCAAGACGCACCTGAATCAACTTGGCGCGCGAATGTACCAGTGCATTGGTAATGGCTTCCCGCGCAATCATGAAGAACGCGTACTCGATGTCGGATGGCCAACGACGTTCCATGGCCTCGTCAGTCACATGAAAGAGCAAGTCGCACACCTGGGTGAGCGACTGCGCCCGCCGAACCTCATTGTCCAGTGCAAAGCCCAGACCGCGCTCTTCAAGCATCGGGGGTCGCAGGTCCACCAGCAGGTCGCGCACCTGTTCCATGGCCTGGGTCATCAGTCCATCCATGCGGATGGCTGCCTCGGAAGGATGCGATTGCAGCTGCAAATCCAGCATCAGTCGCGCGGCGGTCAGGGTTTGACCCAGCTGATCGTGCAGCACTTGTGCCAGCTTTTTGGTGGTCTGCTGTTCCTGCTGCATCAGCTGCACAGTCAGGGTGGACAGTTGGCGCCGGTGGTCCAGCAGAACATGCTCGGAGCGACGCCGGTCCGTGATGTCCCAGTTCATCCCCAGCAGGGACCGTGCGCCACTGGCGGCGTTGGTGGAAACGTGGCCCCTGGAGGCCAGCCAGCGCGTCTGCCCATCGGGCCAGTGCACTCGAAATTCGATCGACAGCGAAAGACCATGCTTGAGGCTCTTGGCCAGCCAGCGGTTGCATCGTGCATAGTCCTCGTCGGACAGCGCGTCCCGGTAAATCTCCGCTGGCAGTCTGGAAGTGCCAGGGTCGTAACCGTAGATCCGATAGGTTTGCGGGTCCCAGATGGAGGTGTAGTCCTCAAACATCTCCCAGGTACCCATATTGGCCGCGGTGATCGCCAGCCAGGCCCGCTCGTTGTCGCGGATGCGATTGAGCTCGGCCACCTTGCTGGCGTGGATGTCCTCCAGCGTGCCGCGTGCATAACCCGCCGCCGCGTTGCCGCTGCGGGCGGTCGAGAGTTGACCCTGCAGACGAAACCACTTGAAACTGCCGTTGGCGCAGATCAGGCGCAGGGGCAAATCCAGAACGCGGTTCTCCAGCTTCAATGCATCGAGCGACGCCAACAAGGTCGGCACGTCCTGGGCATGCACATAGGCCGCAAACGGGCCCGATCCACGCGCCGCCCCGGTCCGTTCAAGCAACTCCCAGGCGCTTGGTGAAAACTCCACCTCCAGTGTTTCCAGGTTGCAGTGCCATGCACCTGCCACCGTGCCCCGCAGGGCTACCGACAACTGGTCACGAGCGGATCTGAGTTCTTCTGTCAGGTGGATTTGGTCACTGCAATCCACTATTGCCACCAGAAAACACGTCGCGCCCGAGAAGTTCACCGCTTCGATCGACAGTTCGGCATCAAACTCCTTGCCTGTGCGCCTAAGCAATCGAACCGCACGCTTGGTCAAACGCCGGTCCTCAGAAAACACATGCATCAGCCGTGAGCGGTCCATGGGCTGTGCCCACATGCCGATATCGATGGTGGTCTTGCCCAGCACGCTGGCACTGTCGCAGTCCAGAAGGGTCAACGCGGCACGGTTGGCGTCGACGATGGCGCCGCCCTCGACATTGATCAACATCAAGGCGCAGGGCGCACCGTGAAATACCAAAGAATAGTCGGGCCGGGAGGTCAGCAGGTCATGCATGCTATTCAATGTGAGAGCCGTTCGGTGGCATTGCCCGGATTATGAGCGCTGGCACGCACAGTTGCCAGGCACCGACAGTCCGCATCACGCCGAAAAGTATTTTGAAAGGTGTCAAGGTTTCCCTACAGACGGGTTGTTGCAGCGTCCTTAGCATCCATGCACCGAAAAAAATACAAGATGAAGTGTCGTTGTGCGTCTGAACACAGAATATCAGGTTGACCCTGAAGCCTTGCGCAATTGCGCCAAAGAGGCGATCCATCAAATCCAGCGGGTGCAAACCCACGGGTTTCTGCTCGCCTGCGACCGGTACAGCGGCGTCATCAGCTTTGCCTCGCGCAATGCCACGCAGATACTGGCGCTGGCGCGGGAATCGCTGCTGGGCGAGTACCTTGGCGAGTTGTTGCAGGACGAGCGTGCGAATGTCATGGACATTCTTGCCAAGATTGCGCCCGGTACGCCAGCCGTGGTCAATCTGAGGTTCCGCCTCGAAGGCGGCTCGACTGCGCGCTGGGAAGTTTTGGCGCACAGCGTCGACAACACGGTGGTGATAGAGGCCATGCCGTGCGAGGAGTCCATCGACGCGGTGCATGACCGGGAAAAGATGGAGGACCTGCTGACCGAGATTGGCTCGCTGCATCGGGAAAAGTCTTTGCCCGAGTTCCTGCAGGCCTGTGCCTTGCAGGTGCGGGAATTGACGCAATACCAGCGCGTCATCATCTACCGCCTTCTTCCCGACTGGAGTGGCGAGGTTCTGGCCGAGTCGGTCGACGCTGGCGTTGAGACGCGCTTTCTGGGTTTGCGCTTTCCGGCCTCCGACATTCCACCGCAAGCCCGCGAGCTGTACCGGATCAACCTGCTGCGCATCATTGGTGATACGCAGGCAACCCCGGTGCCGCTGGAATCGGCAGTGGCCGGGGCGTTACTGGACCAAAGCCACAGCCTGTTGCGCGCACCGTCGCAAATGCACGTGGGCTACCTCAAAAACATGGGTGTGCGCGCCAGCATGACGGCATCGCTGATGAAGGACGGTGCGTTGTGGGGCGTGGTGTCGTGCCATCACCATGAGCCCAAGACGCCACCCGTGCATTTGCGCCGGATCACCCGAATGCTCTGCGCGTTGATCGCAGAAACGGCGGTTCTACGGATTGACTCCCTGGAGCACCAGGCCAAAGTCAGCCGCAGCCTGGGCATGCATGAAATCTTGATGCGTTTGGTGACCGCGTTGGATCCCAACCAGAGTTTTCACTCCCAGGTATCGGAGGCCTTGCGCGACGCATCCCAACTGCTTCATGTGCACGCGGTAGGCCTGATGGTGTCCGGCCAATGGCTGATCAGGGATCAGATTCCCCCGGCGCTGGTGGACTCGCTGCAGCAAGCGGCGCGCAAGCTGGGCGCGGATGCAAGTTTCTTTACCCATAAACTGGCATCGGACCTGGGGATGCGGGGCGCCGGCAAGCTGCCGTGGGCGGGCGCGGCCATCATCAGGCTCAACGGCCACGAAGACAGCTTTCTCGTCCTGCTGCGCGAGGAACTGGTGCAACACATCCACTGGGCCGGCGCGCCGAGCACCACCGCGGAGGTATTGCCCAATGGACTGCGCGTGCTGGGCCCCAGAAATTCGTTCGACACCTGGACGCAAACGGTGCACGAAGAGAGTGAGTCGTGGTCCGAAATCGACAAAACGCTTGTGGCAGATATCGCCCGGGCAGTGGGCGGTGCCTACCGCGACTATCGCAACGTGGTCATGCAAGCCGAGCTGCACATGCTGGGCTCGTGTATGGCGCGACTCAATGACATGGTGCTGGTGACGGAGACAGATTGCCTGGACGAGCCCGGCCCGCGCATTCTCTATGTCAACGATGCTTTCGTTGCCAAGACCGGCTACACGCGTTCCGAGGTGATTGGTCGCTCACCCCGTTTTTTGCAGGGTGAGCAGACCGATCGGGCCACCTTGGACGTCCTGCGGACTGCCATCAAGGCCTGGAGTCCGGTGACCGTAGAACTGGTCAACTACAAGAAGAGCGGCGAGCCCTATTGGGCTGAAATCAGCATGGCCCCGATTGCCGATGACGCCGGATGGTCTACCCACTGGGTGGCGATAGAGCGGGACATAGAAGAGCGCAAGCGTGCGGAAATGGACATTCAGAAGCTGGTCTACTACGACAGCCTGACCAATTTGCCCAATCGACGGTTGCTGATGGACCGCTTGCGCGTAGCCTTGAGCAACAGCAAGCGTTACGGTCGCAATGGCGCGCTCATGTTTGTCGACCTGGACTACTTCAAGGATCTCAACGACACCGCTGGCCACCATGTTGGCGACGAATTGTTGCGTCAGGTCGCCATACGGCTGGTCTCCGAAGTGCGCCTGGAAGACACCGTGGCCCGGCTCGGAGGCGACGAATTCATGATCCTGCTCGAAGGACTGAGTGCAAACATCGAGGACGCTGCGGCGTCCGCGCAGCAGGTAGCCGAGAAACTCATCGCCAGCCTGGGGCGGGTCTATGAGCTCGACGGTCGTCAGCACTCCACCACGGCAAGTCTGGGCATCTCGCTCTTCAGGGACAAGGACAAGGAACAGGAGCAGACCGCCGACGAACTCGTGAAGCGGGCCGACTTTGCGATGTACCAGTCCAAGGCGGCCGGGCGCAATGCCTGGCGTTTCTACGATCCGCAGACACAGGCTGCCCTGCTGCGGCGCAGCCTGCTGGCGGCCGACCTGAAGCAGGCGTTTGAGGCCAGGGAGCTGGCGGTCCATTACCAGCCCATCATGAACCGGGACCGCAAGCTAAGTGGCGTGGAGGCGCTGTTGCGCTGGCACCACCGCGAGCGTGGTTGGGTCTCGCCGGCAGAGTTCATACCAATTGCCGAACTCAACGGCATGATTGTTCCCATCGGAACCTGGGTGCTGGAGCAGGCCTGCCAACTGCTGCATGCGTGGGCGGCCGATGCGTCGCGCTGCGACCTCACCGTGTCGGTGAATGTGAGCGCACGCCAGATCAGCCTGCCGTCCTTCGTGCAGGAGACAAAAGCGCTGATCGGGCAAGCCGGATTCGATCCAAAGTGTTTGAAGCTGGAATTGACCGAAAGCCTGTTGCAAAACAATTTCGATGCCACGGTTTCCAAAATGGAAGAGTTGCGTGCCATTGGAGTGCGGTTCTCCATTGACGATTTTGGAACCGGTTATTCCTCGCTGGCGTACCTGCGTCGGCTACCCATCAGCGTGCTCAAGATCGATCGCTCGTTTGTGAATGACATCGATCTCGACGAGGGCGACAGGGCGATCTGCAGGACCATTCTTGCTTTGGGACGCACGCTCAATCTGAGTGTGGTGGCCGAGGGGGTGGAAACCGAAGGCCAGCTGCAATTCCTCCTAGAGGAAGGGTGCGATTCCTTCCAGGGGTTTTTCTTCAGCAAGGCGCTGCCGCTGCAAGACCTGCACGAGAAATTCTTGCGCTCTATTGAACCGTGAAACCCGCCCGGGTCGATCAAGCTTGTAGGAAAGACCAGCACGGTATGAACCAGTTCAAAGTTTCCACCCGGTTGATGATTCTGATTGCCGTTCTCTCGGCATTGCTGGTGGGCATTGGCCTGCTGGGGCTCATGGGCATTGCACGCTCCAACGACGCGCTCAAGACAGTATTTGAAGACCGGGTTGTCGCCCTCGAGCAGATCGGCGAGATCGGCTATCTGACCCAGAGAAACCGGGTTCTCATCATGGACATGTTGCTGCAGCCCGAGCCGGCCAATGTCGAAAAGCGCAGCAAGGAACTACACAGCAAGGCGGTGGAGATACGCCAGGGCGATGCACAGAGCCTGATGGTGCAGCTCAAGAACATGCAGCAGAGCCTGGCCAACGTGGTATCGGCCGTGCGGCAGGGCTCTGAGAGCGTGGCTGCTGCAAGTGCCGAGATTTCGCTCGGAAACACCGATCTGAGCGCGCGCACCGAGCGCCAGGCTAGTGCCCTGCAGGAGACTGCAGCATCCATGGAGGAGTTGCGCTCCAATGTGCAAAAAAACGCTGACGCTGCGCGCACTGCAAACCAGCTCGCCAACAGTGCGACCGCCATTGCCATCAAGGGCGGCGAGGTGGTCGGGCAAGTGGTGCTGACCATGCAGGGCTTCAACGAGTCGAGCAAGAAGATCGCCGAGATCATCAGCGTCATCGACGGCATTGCATTCCAGACCAATATCCTCGCGCTGAACGCAGCGGTGGAAGCCGCCCGCGCGGGCGAACAGGGACGCGGATTTGCCGTGGTAGCGAGCGAGGTGCGTTCGCTGGCCGGGCGCAGTGCCGAAGCGGCCAAGGAGATCAAGAGCCTGATCAATACCAGCGTTGAACGGGTGGAGCAGGGCACTACCCTGATGGACTCAGCAGGCGAGACCATGACTGAAATTGTGAGCTCCATCCAGCGCGTCACCGACATCATGGGCGAGATCAGCACCGCCAGCAGTGGCCAGGCGGCCGGCGTGGTGGAGTTGGGCGACGCGGTGGCCCAAATCGATCAGGTCACCCAGCAAAACGCGGCGCTGGTAGAGGAAATTGCAGCGTCTGCCGATAGCCTGAAGCACCAGGCGCAGGACCTGGTGCAGACGGTGGCGGTCTTCCAGCTCGCGACAGATGCGCCGGGGCGCACCCATGAGCCGCAAGCGGCGCGGGTGCGTGCCGCGCCAGCCAAACCCGCGGCTTTTGCTGGCCCCGAGCGGCGTCAGGGCAGCGGTTTCAAGAGTAACAACCCGGGAAGTCCCGCGAAGACTGCGCCGCCCGCTGCGATTTCTGTAGCGGCGAAGGCACCAAAGCAGGCGCAGGCGGACGACTGGGAAACTTTCTGATGGAGTGTGCGGTGATCGACCAGAGCAGGTTGGCACGTCTGGCATGAGCCGCCGGTTGCCAACACTGCGCTGGTGGCTGCTGGGTGGCCTGGCAGCCCTCAACCTGCTGGCGCTGGCGTGGATAGCATTTCACCTGGAGCAGAACAAGAGCAACCATGAACTGCGCACGCAGGTGGCCTCCAGAAACATGGCGCAGGCGCTCGATCAGGCCCTCTCGAGCAGGCCGACAAGTCGGTGAACCGCAAGTATGGCGGCACTTCACCGGCTGATCTATCCCGGCCCGCGACTTTTTCGGGCCCAGAAAAAACACACAGGGCAAGCAAGTTCCCCTGTGTGTTGCCGGGTCTGTGACGGGGCTAGTTGGCGGTGAGTAGCAGGGTAGCACTCAGCTTAGGGTCTGCCTTGATATCCGCCTCGCTATAGGGCAGCTTGACAAACTTGCTGGTACTGAGTTGCTGGGTCTGATCGGCAAAATAGGGCGATGCAGAGTTGGTCGACTGGCTGTAGGTCAGGAGGCCCCGCGCAACCGCCCCACTGGGCTCAAAAGACACGATTTGGATATAGCTGCTGCCGCTCACCATGCTGGTGTAGCCGCCTGCGGTGAGGCCTGGTGGCGTCATCTTGTTGTAGATGCCTTCAAACTCATCGCCGCCATCAAATGGCAGTTTCACGCCGTTGCGTGTCACGTACTGCACGCTACCCAGGGTCGCGCTCAGTGGCACGCCCGCGGCGTTCAAGGCCACCACGCTGTCTGCAAGCGCCTTGAGCATGGCCGCAGCCACCGCGGGAGTGGCTACTGCCGGGTCACGCGGTGTAGTGATCGGTGCCGTGGCACTGAACGGCGTGGCATACAGGCCAGGAATGGCCTGCGCCCTGCGCCAGAACTCGCGGAAGATGGGTGCCCCGACGCTGCTGATCTTTGCGCGCCGATCCCAAGCAGCCAACACCGTACACGCCTGTGTCAGGTCGACCACGGAGCCGTTGGTTGCGGTGGCACTGGGTGTGGCCTGGCACAAACCGAGCAAGGACGGCAGCACCAATTCAGCACTCATGAGCCGGCTTTGGAAAAACACGGCCTCCAGGTTGTCAGGCGACACCCTGGTGCCCGACAAGCCATCTTTGCCGGCCAGACGGTCCTGCACCTGGACAAAGCCCATGCGGGTGCGCAGCGACTGTGACTTCGCCTGATCGCCCACCAGCGGACTAAAGCCGGTCAATAGCTGTGCAGGGTTGGTCAGCCAGGCGCTTTCGTTGTGGTTGCCGACGTAATCGGAGCGGGTCGCGCTGGGCAAGGTGGCTGCTGTCATGATGCCGGGTGACGCTGCAGTGCTGTCTACCGGCCAATTGCAAGCAGCCTTGCTGCCATCGAGCAGGTAGGTCCGTGCAGCGGCAAGTGCCTGCGCCTGGGCCGACATTGCGCACTTGCCAAGATGGGCGGAATCCACGTTGGGGATCACCGAATAGTCAGCGTACAGCGCGTTGCCCGCGCTGTCAGCGGCGATGGTATTCACCCAGGGCAGCGCCATGCGCTTTGCCATGACCTGTCGCAGTTGCTCGGTGCTGGTTGCACGGCCCATCTCCCATACCTGCTCAATGATGCGGCCGTTGTCGAGATTGGCATCACGAATCGCGAAGGCCTTGGTACTCGTCCAAGTGGCTCCCAGCGCGGCGGAAACCACAATGGGGCCGTACTCGGTGGAGTAGTAGGTGCGCGTTTGGGGGGTAATGACTCCGTTTGTCAGCACATCGACCGTCACCTTCTTGCTGATGATGGGCTTCGCAACACCGTCCACCAGGTAATTGGTGCCGTTGAGTGCCATCTCAAACAAGGTAAAGCGCCGACCCGTGGAGACGGTGTGTGTCCAGGCCAGATCGTTGTTGAACCCGATCTGCGGTAGCGGTACGCCACCCAGGCTTGCACCCATGACGTCGTATTGACCCGGCACTTGCACATGGGCTTGGTAAAAGCGCAAGGTGCCCGACCACGGAAAGTGCGGGTTGGCTATCAGCAGGCCTTTGCCGTTCTCCGTGACGCTACTGCCAAAAGCCTGACCATTGCTGCCCATGGGGCGCTCGTCAAACTGACGGGAAAACTCTGCCGCGCTGCGCTTGAGCTGTGCCAGATGCACCGGGCGGTTCTTGACCTTGGCCAGTTGCACCGACCGATCCGACTCGCTTGCGGCAAATACGCCGGCGGGCGGCGCGGCATCGGCAATGGCAGCCAGGAAGGCGCCCGCGCCAGATTGAGTGGCAAGCGCCAGAAGATGGCGTTTGAAGTCGTTTTCGCTCAGGGGGCGCTTGGCCCACTCCGCACTGGCGCATTCGCCAAAGTCGGCGGCCTTGGCATCGGTCAGGAACCGGTTGTAGCCAGCCACATAACCGGAGACCGAATCGGCCGTCACTGTGCTTGGGGCTGCAAACGCCTTATCAATTGTTGCCTGATCCAGCACATTGCGGTGGTAAAAATCACTGCGCAAATTCGCTGCATCGCCGCCCAGGTATTTGGAGCGTTCGCCCGCCACGGTCATGAACCGGTCCGCTGCGATGCACACGTTATCTTGCGCATAGGCATAGCCCATGCCGTACGCGGCGCTGCGCAGGTTTTGGCCTGCAATGTGTGGCACCCCAAAGGCGGTGCGTCGGATCTCCACTCGGACCGAACTGGGGTCTATAGAACTGCCGCCGCAGGCCACCAGCAGCGCAACTGCGAGCGCACAGGCGCCGTATTGGAAAACACGGTTTCGAGAGGGTGATAAGGATTGTGCAGAGGGCATAGGGGTCTCCAATTTGTTGTGATTCATCTGGCAATGGGGCGTTTGTCCGCCTGCGGTGAGCATATCCGCAGCCCGACAATTGATCCCATCAGCAACACACAGTATTTACCCTGACGAAAACCCACCCGGTAAACTCGTGGCTGTCGCCATTTCACCCAATCACACCCATGCAGCACGTCGTCTTCAATCAAAAAGGTGGGGTGGGCAAATCCACCATCACCTGCAACCTCGCCGCCATCAGTGCCTGGCAGGGGTTGCGTACGCTGGTCATCGATCTGGACTCGCAGGGCAACTCCACGCGCTACCTGTTGGGGGCCGAGATGCCTGAGGATTTGCCCAATGTGGCCGAGTTCTTCGAGCAAAGTCTCAAATTCACCATCCGCGAGAAAACCGCTGCCGACTTCATCGTAAACACCCAGTGGGAGGGTCTGGACCTGATGCCCTCGAGCCCGCTGCTCGACGAACTGCATGGCAAACTCGAGTCGCGCCACAAGATCTACAAGCTGCGCGACGCGCTGGAAAAACTGTCGGACAGCTACGACCAGATCTACATCGACACCCCGCCCGCGCTGAACTTTTACACCCGTTGCGCCTTGATCGCTGCCCAGGGCTGCCTGATTCCCTTCGACTGCGACGATTTTTCCCGCCGCGCCCTGTACACCCTGCTGGAGAACGTGCAGGAAATCAAGGCCGACCACAACGCCGACCTCACGGTGGAAGGCATCATCGTCAACCAGTTTCAGTCGCGTGCCAACCTGCCCCAGCGCATGGTGCAGGAGCTGATCGACGAGGGGCTGCCGGT
>JAIFLV010000019.1 GCA_020048895.1 Rhodoferax sp.
AAAACACCAGGTGCCCGGTCAGCGACGCCTCGATGCCAATCGTTGCGGTTTCCTGGTCGCGCATTTCCCCGACCATGATGATGTCCGGGTCACAGCGCAGGAACGAGCGCATCGCGGCGGCAAACGTGAAGCCGATCTTGGGGTGCACCTGTACCTGCTGCAGCCCTTTCTGGGTAATTTCTACGGGGTCTTCTGCCGTCCAGATCTTGCGATCGGAGGTATTCAGGTGGTTGAGTAATGCATGCAGAGTGGTTGTTTTGCCAGAGCCGGTCGGCCCCACCACCAGGAACACGCCATGCGGCTGTGCCAGCACTTTGTGTAGCATGCCATGGTAGTGCTGCGCGATGTTCATTTCGTCAATCTTCATGAGCTTGGCACCGGACGCCAACAGGCGCAGCACCATCGACTCACCATGCACCGTGGGGATGGTGGCAATGCGAAATTCCAGCGGGTTGCCTTTGAAGCGCACCATCAGTTTGCCGTCCTGCGGCTTGCGCTGCTCGGAAATGTCCAGCTTTGCCAGAATTTTGATGCGGGAGATCACCGCGCGGTGCAGTTGCGTCGGGATATCCTCCTTCCACAGGCAACTGCCGTCTACCCGGAAGCGCACCGCGGTGGGTGAAGTGCCTGCAGAGGGTTCGATGTGAATGTCCGATGCGCGGTCCAGGTAGGCTTGCATCAGCAATCGGTTGACGAGTTGCACGACCTCGGCGTCGCTTTCTTCCGCCGCTTCGCCGATCGCGGTCTCGGTGCGCCCCGGAGCAGATGCATTCCCGGCACCGGTACCGTCACCAGCACTGGGGGCGGCAACCTCCTGCCCCAGAAACCGCAGCATGTCTTCAGGCAGTCCGAGCTTGAAGACGTATTTTTGTGCGTTGATCAAACTCTGAATCTCGCGCAACTTCGTGTTGTCGGAGGGGTCGTCGATCAGAATGGTGACCTCTTTGCGGTCACCTGCTACCGGTAGCCAACCGCAGGCGCGCAGATAACTCTCCTTGATCCCCTGGGTTAACTCTTTGGGAATCACCAAAGCCGGATCAAACGGCATGTAGGGAATCTGGTAGTGGCGCTCCATCGACGCGCCAATTTCGGATGCGCTGATTTGCATTTCGCGCATCAGCAACTGGATGACTGTTTGTCGTGTTTTGCTCGAGCGCAGCTTGATGTCATCGAGTTCGGATTGCTTGAGGCGACCATTGTTGACCAGATGGGCGTAGGGCCCCGATGTCGCCTGCATTTCATAGCGAAACTTCTGCGCCAGGATCGTCGACAGTTTGCTGGCCACTCCCACATCGCGATGGTTAAAAGCATCACCACTGCGGCGGTTGATGACTTGCAACACTCCCAGGAGTGCATCGTGGAACAGAATCGGCAGCACCATCATGGCGCGGGTACGGAAACCGGAAGCACGATCGAAGGAGTCCTGGAACGCGAGTGAGGGATGGATCTTGGTCAAGGTTGCTGCGTCGTAGACGTCGGCGATGTTGATGACCTGCCGCGTCAGCGCACAGTAGCCAGACAACGATGTGGTCGTGCAGGCAACCCTGATCTCCTTCAACTCATCGGCCACTTTGAAGCGAGACACCATGTCGCCCGACATCTTGTCTTTCTGGTAGATGGTGACCCGCTCTGCGTCCATGAGGGCCATGATGTCAGGGTAGGCCTGACCCACTGCAAGTTGCAAGTCGGCACCATCGTGCAACTGCATCAATATTTTGTTGAGCAGCGCTTCAGAGTCTATTTTTGGCGCAGTGCCGGGCGCGGGTGTCGACATACAAACTTCATCTTTCAACAAAATGAGCGAACCGTGTTGATGGGAGGGCGTCCAGCGCAATTTTCTGGACTGTGCAAAATGATCTTACCTGCACGCCCAACGCAGTGGGTATTCAGACTGCTTCAAGGCGAAAAAAGCATGCGTCCAAATGGCACTGTATGGCTTCAAACGCACGCACAGCGGTGGCTACAGCTGCTTCCATTTCCTCGTCGGAATTTTGACGTTCAGCAAACTGCAGAAATTCCGCCCATTTTTGCGCGCAAGCATTGCCGTACACGCTGAAATAGGCAACCGGAAGTGGTGCAATCGGCAATGCCTGCAACAGCCGCGCAATCATGCGGCCACCCTGGGTTGAACCTTCAATAACGTAGAGCACACCCACCAGCGCGCCGACCGACTGCGGCAGCGGAAAACTCGTGGCGATGTCGATGGGCGATCGCCCAAGCGCGGCAAGGTCCGCATCCAGCGCCCACACTTTGCGACGAGACTGGTAGTCAAAGCCCGCAGGGTGCTTTTCAAGAAACGCCAGAATGCCTTTCTCTGCATGCTGCTGTATTCCATAAAGTGCAGCCAGGGCGTTGCCATATTGCTCCCTCGTCAGCTCCGGCCGTAATAGCGGGGCGAGGAGTGGGTGATGGTCCAGCGTGTGATGCAACTGCTTCGTCGCCTGACGAAGAGATTGATGGATCGGGGAAACTGAATCGTCATTCGTCATAGCGCAAATGCTCTTTCAAAATTAACGGCGCCAAATTGCGCTGAGTTGTTGCTTGGCACAAATTCTGTCATCTTGCGCGTCAGGAATCTCTCCAAGCCCGAAAAAAAATGGCACCATGCGCACCGACGAAAACGCCTGCAGCGCCTATTGCGCGCAGGAGCTGGACAGGTCAATGCAACATGTTCGGCTTCGCCCCGTGCGCTTGGCTTCATAGAACCAGGGAAGCGCAACACACGGCTTTGGGCTTGGCCTCCAGCCGTGACGTGACACCGGGTATGGTGCGATACTTTCAGCAATGAAACGAGCTTTGGCAACTGTCCAACCGACTGCAAGTGGCATGGAACCAGCAGAAGTATCAGCTGTTTGCAGCGGCTTTCACGATTTGGATCGCCTGACAGGGGGTTTCCAGCCAGGCCAATTGATCTTTGTTGCCAGTCGATACAGCATGGGGAAAACGGCCCTGGCGTTGAACATCGCAGAATACATGGCGATCAGCGAACATTTGCCTGTGGCCGTGTTTTGTTTGACATCCTGTACCTCTGGATTGAAGATGCGGCTTGCCAGTTCGATCAGCGGCATCTGCTTGCGTGACATTCAAGCCAGCCACCTTTCAGGCGAGGATTGGCGCGATCTCAATAGCGCCAACGCGGTGCTTCAAGGCAGCAAGTTGCATATTGAAGGAAATCTGCGCATATCGGTGAAACAGTTGTTTGATCGAGCCCGGTGGTTGGCAGATCAGCATGGCAAGCTCGGGCTGATTGTTGTGGATGATTTGCAATGCACCCACTTTTCTGCAAGACGAGGGCAAGCACTTGCCAGTGAGCTTCGCGCGCTTTCTCAAGGGCTGAAGGCGCTGGCACAAGAGCAGCGCTGCCCAGTAGTCGTTCCGACACAACTAGGGCGTGCAGTGGAGTTGCGGCGTAACAAACGTCCCAGGCTAGGGGACCTGCGTGCTGGCGGAAAACAAGAGCAAGACGCCGACATGATCATCTCCATCTACCGGGATGATTACTACAATGCGATTGCCAGCCCCTCACCGGGTATTGCCGAGGTTAGTGTTGTCAAGCACCTCAACGGGAATACTGGTTGCGCCAAGCTGGCTTTCAATAAGTCGCTGGCGAAGTTTGAAAATTTGACAGTCAGCCACCAGGACTCAGTATGACCATTCCGGAATATCTTGTTTTATTTTCGAACGAAGGAACCACCGATGTTCTTGTGAAATTTGAAGATCACGAAGGCAGCGTAGCGGCTCGAAAGATGGCGCCGAGGGAGGTTTCAGTTTTGATTGCGAATGACGGTTTAGGGTTCCATTCGCACATGACTTTTGATGACTGGCCATTCGCGATCAACAAATACGAAATTGATCCAGCAAAAAATCAGCTGACCATTGTTGCAAGGAAAATTCCATGAGTACGGACGGTACGCTCCCGCCCGGTCCAATCCCCTCGTTTGACTTTGCTGAATTCTCTGAGCTTCCATTTCCGGAAAGTGGAGACATCGTCTACGTGTTGTGCTTTAGACGTGAGGGCTCTAACGACTGCATACCGTTTTACGTCGGCGAGTCGTCGCGGCACGTTGGCCGCTTCGGCGACTATGTGGCAGCTAAGTTCACGGCGTCAACGGACTTCAAAGTTGGCCAAGCGGTAAAGCGACTCCGTGCACATGGATGTCAGGTGGTCATTCGCTTTAAAGCCACTATTGATCGAAGAGCCGAGGAGAAATCTCTCATCCAACTGTTTTCAGAAAGAGGTATGCAATTGCTGAACGACCTACCGGGGTACAACTATGCGACTGCAGATGAAACCGGTGAGCAAAGAAGGGTCGAAGAATTCACTACCAAAGTTTTGTTCGAAGGAAAAGTTACATGAAGAATGAGCCGACAAGGTTTGGCTGACCGCCCCTTGACCATTGTTGCAAATGTTTAATCTGGGTGGAAGTAAGGGCGGTATTTGACGAGGACGTGGACGAGGTTCTCAAGGAGGTGTACTTCTTGAAACCACCCGTCTTGTGCGCGGCATCGGTACTCAGCCCATATGAAAAATATGCTGCTAGCGCCCGCGCAATAAGCGTAAGGCGCTAGTAAAGTTATAGCGTAGGGTAGTCGGTATAGCCTTTGCCGTCGCCGCCATACCAGGTGCTTCGGTCGGGTGCATTCAGCGCTGCACCGGTGCGCAGGCGTTGCGGTAGGTCGGGGTTGGAGATGAAGGCTCTGCCAAACGCCACCAGATCGGCGCCCCGCTCCAGTGCCTGGTTGGCGAGTTCCAGGGTGTAGCCATTGTTGACCATCCAGGCACCGGCGCCACCGCCTTGGCGGTAGACCTCTTTGAGGGACTGGTAGTCGAACGGGCGATCGGCAATCTCACGCGCACCGCCGGTGGCGCCTTCAATCACATGGATGTAAGCCAGGTTCATCTCAGCGAGGTGGTGAATCACGTAGTCGAACAGTTGCTGCGGGTCTGTGTCGACCACATCGTTGGCCGGCGTCACCGGCGAGAGGCGAATGCCGACGCGGCTGCCACCCACGTCATCCACAATCGCGCGCATCACTTCAAGCAGCAGGCGGGCGCGGTTCTTGATGCTACCGCCGTAATCGTCGGTGCGGTGGTTGCTGCCGGTTTTCAGGAACTGGTCGAGCAGGTATCCATTGGCGGCGTGTACTTCCACCCCGTCAAAACCCGAAGCGATGGCGTTTTCGGCCGCACGGCGATAGTCCTGCACGATTTCCGGCAGCTCTTCGGCCTCCAGAGCGCGCGGTTCGGATGTGTCGACAAAGGTGGGCACGCCGTCGTGGATGAGTACCGTCTTGGTGTGGGCACGAATTGCCGAGGGCGCGACTGGCTTGCCAAAGTGCGGTTGCAACTCGGTGTGGGACACACGCCCCACGTGCCACAACTGCACCACGATCTTTCCACCCGCCTCGTGCACCGCGTGGGTAACCTGCTTCCAGCCATCGAGTTGCTCGGTGCTGTACAGGCCAGGCACATCGGCATAGCCCTGGCCTTGCGGGCTAATGGCGGTGGCCTCGGTGATGATGAGGCCGGCGGTTGCGCGTTGCGCGTAATACGTGGCCATCAACGCGTTGGGTATCGCCCCCGGCGCCCGGTTGCGCGTGAGAGGCGCCATGACGATGCGGTTGGCCAAGGAAATCTGGCCGACTTGGAGGGGGTCGAAGAGGGTGGTCATCGCTTTGTACTTTTTCGTTGTAGTGCGTATGATTTTACGGCTGCTGGATGCGCTCGGAACATATGGTTTGGTGGTTAATGTCAGTCGGTATCCAGGGTGCCAAACCAGGCAATCAGCGACTCTGCTCACAAGCGGTGAAAATCCATTGCCTTCACACACACACCGCGTTTGGGCAACCCATGAAAAAATGACTGATTGTTGGGGGAGGTGACTGCCTGAACTGCGATCGCGTGCCCAGCAAGGCGCTTATCATATCTACGCGGCGGGCGATGTGGCCGGACCCTACCAATGAACCCACACCGCCGCCCACATCGCCTGGCGGCGGGGCTGATCACCAAAGTCACGATGCAAAACACCGCAAACACCGCCCAGGCCAATTTGGTGATCTCCATCATTGTTCCGGTGCTCAATGAAAGCGCGGTCTTGACTGCCTTGCTCGAACGGTTGTTGCCGTTGCAGCAGCACGGCTGTGAGGTCCTTTTGGTCGATGGTGGCAGCGTAGATGGTTCAGTGGACCGCATCGAAGCGACAGGTTTTCGTGTGGTGCACTCGCAGCGTGGGCGCGCCATACAAATGAACGCCGGCGCGGCGCAGGCCACCGGGGATGTGTTGCTTTTTCTGCATGCGGATACCGAACTGCCCCACGGTGCCATCGAAGGCGTGCGCGATGCACTTGCCAATGACAAGCATCGGTGGGGGCGCTTTGATATCTGCATCAGCGGGCGCCACTGGATGCTGCCTGTCATTGCCACCATGATGAACCTGCGCTCTCGAATGACCGGCATCGCGACTGGCGACCAGGCCATGTTTGTGGGGCGCGCCACCTTCGATGCAGTAGGCGGCTTTGCGAACCTCCCGTTGATGGAAGACATTGAACTGTCGGGGCGTTTGCGTCGCATCACGCCTCCTGCGTGTATTGCCCACCGGGTGACCACTTCGGGGCGCCGTTGGGAGACGCGCGGTGTGTGGCGCACGATGGTGCTCATGTGGCGCCTGCGCTGGAACTACTGGCGCGGCGTGGCGCCAGAACTGCTGGCGCAGGCTTACCGATGACGCCGCTGCGCATTGTTGTTTTTGCCAAGGAGCCCCGGGCCGGTTTTTCCAAGACCCGGCTGATTCCAGCCCTGGGTGCGCAGGGTGCGGCAACGCTGGCCAAACAGTTGTTGA
>JAIFLV010000180.1 GCA_020048895.1 Rhodoferax sp.
ATGAAGATCAAGGACCAGACCACTGCGCTCACGCTGAAGGACCTTGGAGCCACGGTCAAGCGTGCGCAGGGCTCCAAAGACGGTGCCGCTGTGGCCAACTCGGCAGTGGTCATCAGTGCTGACAAGAATGTGAAGTACGAGAGTGTGGTCAAGGTGATGGACACGCTGCAGCGCGCTGGTATTGCGCGGGTGGGGCTGTCGGTGCAGCTGGCCAACTGAAACTGCCGCGCGCTTTCTTAGCCCACACCATGTCCGCCCAGCAGGCCCGTTTCGAATTTGCCCCACCACCCACGCCGGGGCTGGTGCGCTCGATGGGTCTGGCCATCCTGGCCCATGGTCTGCTGCTTGCCGTACTCACCGCCGGTGTGCAGTGGAAGCACCAGGCCGCACCTGTGACGGCCGAGGCCGAGTTGTGGTCGGCCTTACCCCAGGAAGCAGCGCCACCGCTGCCCTTGCCGGAACCCGAGCCCGCACCACTGCCACCCGAGCCCGCAGCACCAGAACCCGTGGTGGCACCCGAGCCAGACCCCAGCATCGCCATCGCGAAGGAAAAAGCACGTCTCGAGAGAGAACGCGAGAAGCAACAGCGACTGGAAAAATTGGCCCAGGACAAGAAGAAACAGGAACGCCTGGAAGAAGAAAAGCGCCTGAAGGAAAAGCAGAAAAAAGAAAAACTCCAGAAAGAGCAAGAGGCCCGTGACAAGGCTGCACGCGACAAGGCCGCGGCTGACAAGGCCAAACAACAGGACGCCAAAGCCGCAGCGGCGGATGCCAAGAAGTTGGCCGATCTGCGGCAGCAAAATCTGCAGCGTATGGCGGGCCTGGCGGCCAGTACCGGCGGACCGAATGCCGCGGGAACGGCGGCGCAAGCGTCTGGCCCCTCCCCCGGCTACTACGCGCGGATTGCGGCCCGCATCAAGGCCAACCTTGTCTTCTCGGACACCGTGGCTGGCAATCCTCGCGTCGAGGTGGACATTCGGCTCGCTCCCAGTGGCTCTATCCTGAGTGTCAAGATTGCACAATCGAGTGGCAGCAAAGCCTGGGATGACGCAGTGGTGCGCGCCATTGAAAAGACCGAGACCTTGCCTGCGGATACCGATGGCCGGGTTCCGACGACCATGCAATTTGCCTTCAGGCCCAAGGACTGACAACCCCAAAGTTGCTACTGTTTCGATAGCTGTTTACGCACATCTGGCGGGCGTAAAAGGCCAATTTGGCTTACGGATTACCGGGCTTCACGGGATGGAAAACGATGGGCGAAAAGTCGGCACCTGCACTGCTATTGCAAGCCTTGTCGGCGCCACTGCCGCACGATGCGCAGCTGGAGCAGCCACCGACACGCGCGTTTGGTCGCACCCAGAACCTGCGCAGCAGGGAGCCTGCGCATAGCGCCACTACCACCGCCACCAGCCAGCTTTGCCAGTCCATGCGCTAGCCCCCGAACCACAAGGTGAGCCGGTAGGTGACCCATGCCGCTGTATAGGCCAGCACAAACAGGTAGGCGGCCATCAGCAGGGGATACTTCCAGGAATTGGTTTCCCGGCGCACCACGGCCAGGGTAGAGAGACATTGAGGCGCAAACACAAACCACGCCAGTAACGCATAGGCCGTGGCGATGGACCAGCCCTGCGCAATCACCGGTGACAAGGCACTGGCCACGCTGCCATCGGTTGCCGAGAGTGAATACACCGTACCCAATGCACCCACAGCCACTTCCCGCGCGGCCATGCCCGGTACCAGGGCAATGCAGATTTGCCAGTTAAACCCGATAGGGGCAAAAACCACCTCCAGCGCCTTGCCCAGCATGCCGGCAAAACTGTACTGAATGGCTGGTCCTTGGGACGCATCCCAACCCTCTGGGGCACCCGGGTAACTTGACAGAAACCAGAGCAGAACCATGAGAGTAAAGATGATGCCGCCCACCCGTTGCAGAAAAATACGCGCCCGCTCCCACAGGCCCAGGCCCAGGTTGCGCACACTCGGCACACGGTATGGCGGCAACTCCAGCATCAGCGGCTGGTAGGCACTCTTCATCCAGACCCGCTTGAACACCCAGGCCACCACCATCGCGCCCAGCACCCCGACTACATACAGACCAAACAGCGTCAAACCCCGCAGATCAAACCAGCCCACGGTACGCTCGGGCACAAAGGCACCAATCAGCAAGGCGTAGACCGGCAGCCGTGCCGAACACGTCATCAAAGGCGCGACCATGATCGTGGCCAGGCGGTCTTTCCAGTTGGCAATGGTACGCGTGGCCATGATGCCGGGAATGGCGCAGGCAAAGCTCGACAGCAATGGAATAAAGGCGCGGCCCGACAAGCCTACCCGGCCCATCAGGCTATCGAGCAAAAAAGCAGCGCGTGGCAGGTATCCGGAGTCTTCGAGCACCAGGATGAAAAAGAACAGAATCAAAATCTGCGGCAGGAAAACCAGTACACCACCTACACCCGCGATCACGCCATCGACGAGCAAGCTGCGCAAGGGGCCGTCGGTCATGTGGGACAGGGTCCAGTCTCCCACCGCTGCAACCGCGCTCTTGATCAGGTCCATCGGCGCATTGGCCCAGCTGAACACGGCCTGAAAAATCAGAAACAGCACCACCGCCAGAACGACCAGCCCCAGGGTGGGGTGCATCACCACAGCATCCAGCCGATGCTGGAAACGCCCCAACCGTGCCGCCTGTGGTGCAGCCGCCGCAAGTATCCGACGCACCTCGTCTTGCAGGGCAACCGAGTCTAGGGGAAGTGGGGCCGCAGACGACCCCGTCGCGGATGCTGTGAGGGCGTCCAGGGAGGTTTGCAGCTGTACCAGCAGCGCCTTGTGGCCTTCGCTATGTACCGCCACAGTCTCCACCACCGGACAATCCAGCTGTGCGGCAAGTTGGCCGACATCAATGTCAAGACCATGGGATCTTGCAACATCGGTCATGTTGAGCGCCACGATCAGCGGACGCCGCAGACGCTTGAGTTCGAGCACGAGGCGCAGGTTCATGCGCAGATTGGTGGCATCCACCACCGCAACAATCACATCGGGTACGGCCTCGCCCGGGCGGCGGCCTTCAATGACTTCAAGCATCACCTGCTCATCCGGAGTGGCAGGTGTCAGGCTGTAAGAACCCGGCAGATCGATCACCGAAATGGTCTGCCCGCTGGCCAGTCGGGCCTGCCCGACCTTGCGCTCCACGGTCACACCCGCATAGTTGGCAACCTTCTGGCGCGCGCCGGTGAGCAGATTAAAGAGCGCAGTTTTTCCGCAATTCGGGTTGCCGACCAGGGCAATGCTTTTGATGGGGATCGGAGAGGTCAAGGCCGAGGACATTCAATCCTCAACAGACCGACGGCTCGTGGATGCGCACCCGGATACAGTTGGCCTCCACCAGGCGCAACGCAAATTGGGTTTCACCAACCTGCACCGCCAGTGGCTCGCGCCCACCGGGACCACGCCGTAAGACCCGCACCGGTTCGCCGGGAATGAAGCCGAGTTCGCCCAAGCGCCGCAAAGTGGCGGGACCCACGTCTGCCGATGAGGCCACCACGTCAGCCACCACCGCGTGGGAGCCATTGGGAAGTGTCGACAAAAGCATGGGCGCTCTCAAAAAAAGCTGAAACTTGCGGAGAAAAACTCTTGATCTAAATGCGAGTATATCTCATTTAGACTCCTCTCAAAGCCGTCGAAATCACCCGGGGCAATCAATCGTATGCAATCACCGCGCGACCTTGATCAGCCTGGGCACGCCATCCGGCCAACGCCGAGTCGCTGGGGTAAAAACGGTAGGCATCGCCCAGATGCACCTCTGCCATGGCCCCGCTGCAGGTCTGAGCCTCCGTCCCATCCGCCGTGGATGGCACTTCGACATGGCGCTGCACTTGCAGGCGAACGGTCAACCCCCGCACCAGGTCGCCCTGCTCGGACTGCTCGCGCCGCGCCGGAAACTCGCGCATCAGCCGGTCGATATCCGGCGCCTTTCCATTGACCGCCACACGCAAGTACTTTCCAAATCGACACCGCGCTTGCTCCAGATCCCAGATCTGGGTAATGGTCAATTGCATACCCCCCGAAAAACGGTCGGGCTGCACCTTGCCCATCACGATGATCAATTCATCGTCCTTGAGTGCATTCTTGTGCGCCAGGATCAGCGACTCCTCGGCGCGGGCTTCGATCATGGCGGACTTGTCGTCGAGCTTGAACAGCGCCAGCTTGCCGCGCGCCCCGTTGATGACACGAAAATCCGTCACGACACCCGCCACCAATTGAGGCTCACGGGTGTCAACCAACTCTTCGATGGGGCGTTTGGCAAAGCGCCGCACTTCCAGTGCCACCTCGTCAAACAGATGGCCCGAAAGGTAAAAGCCCACCGCGGTCTTTTCCTGCGTCAGGCGTTGCTTCACACCCCAGGGAATGGCTTGCACCAACTCGGGCTCCTGCAGGCTCGAGCCATGCTCGCCCTCACCCCCCATGTCGAACAGGCCGACCTGGTTGATGTTGGCCGCAGACGCCGCGGCAAAGTCAAACGCACGCTCGATCGACTCGACCAGGGCGGCGCGGTTGAGTTGCAAAGTGTCAAAAGCACCGGCCTTGATCAGCGCTTCCACGCAGCGTTTGTTCAGCCGGCTGCGGTCCACGCGCCGGGCAAAATCAAACAGGCTGGTGAAAGGCCCTGCCTCCTGCGTCGGCCCCAGGCCTTCACGCGCTGCCACGATGGCATCGATGGCTTGCTGCCCGGTGCCCTTGATCGCGCCCAGACCGTAGCGAATCTGCTGGTTGGAGATCGGCTCAAAGCGGTAAATGCCCCGGTTGATATTGGGCGGCTCGAACGATAGCCCCATCTTCTCGGCGTCCTCGAACAGCACCTTGAGTTTGTCGGTGTCGTCCATTTCCACCGTCATGTTGGCGCAGAAGAACTCTGCCGTGTAGTGCACTTTGATCCAGGCCGTGTGGTAGGCCAGCAGGGAATACGCGGCAGCGTGCGACTTGTTAAAGCCGTAGCCCGCAAACTTCTCCATCAGGTCGAACACTTCGTCGGCCTTGGCCTCGCTGATGTCGTTCTTGGCAGCACCCGCACGGAAAATGCTGCGATGTTCGGCCATCTCTTCGGCCTTCTTCTTGCCCATGGCGCGGCGCAGCATGTCGGCACCACCCAGCGAGTAGCCACCCAGGATCTGCGCGGTCTGCATCACCTGCTCCTGGTAGACCATGATGCCGTAGGTCTCACTCAGCATCTCGGCCACCAGTGGATGCGGGTACTCGATCACTTCACGGCCATGCTTGCGCGCGACAAAGCTCGGGATAAGGTCCATCGGGCCCGGACGGTACAGGGCGTTGAGGGCAATCAGGTCCTCCAGGCGCGTGGGTTTGGCATCGCGCAACATACCCTGCATGCCGCGGGACTCGAACTGGAAGACGGCTTCGGTCTTGCCTTCCGAAAAAAGCCGGTACACCTTGGGGTCATCTAGCGGCAAGTTCTCGTAGGCAAAGTCTTCCTGCCCGGCATGGCGTTTGACGATGAATTCCCGGGCAATCTCCAGGATGGTGAGCGTCGCCAGGCCCAAAAAGTCAAACTTCACCAGACCGATGGCCTCCACATCGTCCTTGTCAAACTGGCTCACAGCCGATTCGCTGCCGGGCTGCTGGTAAAGCGGGCAAAAATCGGTGAGCTTGCCGGGTGCAATCAGCACGCCGCCCGCGTGCATGCCCACATTGCGTGTCATGCCCTCTAGCTTGCGGGCCAGTTCCAGCAGGGTTTTGACATCGTCTTCCTTGGCCTCGCGCTCGGCCAGAATCGGCTCGGCTTCGCTGGCATAAACCAGTTTGTCATCCTTCTTGCGGTCTGGTGGCGGCAACTGCAGTGTGACGGCAACGCCTGGCTTGTTGGGGATGAGCTTGCTGATTCCATCGCAAAAGGTGTAGCCCATGTCCAACACACGTCCCACATCACGAATAGCCGCACGCGCGGCCATGGTGCCAAAGGTCACGATCTGGCTTACCGCCTCTTTGCCATACTTGCTTTTAACGTAATCGATCACCCGGTCCCGATTGCTCTGGCAAAAATCGATATCAAAGTCGGGCATGGACACCCGCTCAGGGTTGAGAAAGCGCTCGAACAGCAGTTTGTATTGCAAGGGGTCGAGGTCAGTAATCTTCAACGCATACGCCACCAGGGAGCCGGCGCCGGAGCCGCGCCCGGGGCCTACCGGACAACCGTTTTTCTTGGCCCAGTTGATGAAGTCCCCCACGATCAGGAAATAACCGGGAAAACCCATCTTCAGAATAGTGCCGATCTCGAACTCCAGCCGCTCCACGTAGCGCGGCATCTCTTTCTCGCGCACCGCCCCATCCGGGTACAGATGTGCCATGCGCTCTTGCAGTCCCTCGTGCGAAGCATGCCGAAAATACTCTTCGGGTGACATCCGCTGGCCGTTGACCTCGGGCGTCGGGAAGTCAGGCAATTGCGGCTTGCCCAGTACCAAAGTCAGATTGCAACGCTTGGCAATTTCGAGGGTATTGGCCAACGCCGAAGGCACATCTTCAAATAGTGCCTCCATCTCGGCACTGGACTTGAAGTACTGGTCTCGCGTAAAACGGCGCACCCGTTTTACGTTTCCCAAAATCTCACCATCGGCAATGCACACGCGGGCCTCGTGGGCCTCATAGTCGTCTTCCTGCGCAAACTGCACCGGATGCGTTGCCACTACAGGCAACTGCAGGCGCGCCGCCAATTGCACCGCAGCGGTTACGTGGCCTTCGTCGTCTGGGCGACCGGCACGTTGAATCTCCATGTAGAAACGGTGCGGAAAGATGCCAGCCAACTGCAACGCAATTTCGGTAGCACGCGGTGCGTCGCCCTGCACCAAAGCTTGACCTACCGGCCCAGCTTGCGCACCCGCCAAAGCGATTAGCCCAGCGTTAAGTTCATGCAGCCATGCCAACTTGACCACCGCCTGCGCCTTGACCACATTCTGCGTGTAGGCCCGAGCAATCAGCTCCGACAGATTGAGGTAGCCCTGCTTGCTCTGCACCAGCAGCACCATCCGCGAGGTAGCCAGCACATCGGCGCCCAGACCTTCGACCACCAACTCAGCACCAATGAGGGGCTTGACACCTTTGCCCCGCGCTTGCTTATAGAACTTGATGGCACCAAAGAGATTGTTCAAATCGGTAATGGCCAACGCCGGTTGCCCGTCCAAGGCAGCAGCTTTGACAACATCGTCGATGCGGTTGGTTCCGTCCACGACGGAAAATTCGGTGTGAAGGCGCAGGTGTACAAACATGGAGGGTATTTTGACCGAGTTCATCGGGGCAACAGCCGTGCTGGCCGCATCACGCCTCCATTCTTGCCAATCAAATTGGCCTTCAACGCCCGTCTGACAAGCGCAAGGCGCTATCAAATCAGAAGCTATTTTTTCTCAAACCAAGCAGCTGCCTGGCCTCCCCTGGGGTGGCCACTGGCCGCTCCAGCAGGCGGCTGATGTCGGAGATGCGCTGTACCAGTTGCGCGTTGCTGGTGGCCAGCTCACCCTTGCGGAAATAGACGTTGTCTTCGAAGCCCACGCGCACATGGCCACCCAGCACGATGGCCATGGTACCCAGCTGCAACTGGGCAGGACCGATGCCAGCCACGGTCCAGGTGGCACCGGCTGGGAGTTGCGACTTCAGGTACATCAGGGCTTCTGGAGTTGCGGGCATGGCGCCAGGCACACCCAGAACAAAATCGAAGTGGGCGTTGGCGGGTAGCAGTCCCTTATTGATCCATCGGCTGGCGGTGGCGATCATTCCGGCGTCGAATATCTCCAGTTCCGGTTTAACGCCGTGCTCCGCCATGGCTTTGGCAAAGGTCTCCATGTCGGCGGGATGGTTCATGAACACATCACCGCCGAAATTCACCGATCCCATGGACAGTGTTGCCATCTCGGGCCTCAGTTGCACGGGGTCGAGACGCTCCTGCGCTGTCATGCCAACCGCGCCCCCAGTGGATACTTGAATGATCAGGTCACAACGCTCGCGCACGGCAGCGATGATGTCGCGGTACACAGCTCTGTCTTGTGTGGGTGTGCCATCGGACAGGCGTGCATGCAGGTGCACGATACTGGCACCTGCCTTGGCACAGGCTTCGGCGGCGATGGCTATTTCCTGAGGCGTAATGGGCAAGGCGGGCTGGTCTGCCTTGCTGACCTCGGCACCCGTGAGCGCCACCGTAACGATGAGCTTGTCCATCGTGTCTGCAATCAATTGCCGTGGCCACCAGCACCGCGCTGCATGGCTACGGGTACAACACAAGTTCCCGATGCTCGGCACACGACAACCGGATCTTTCAAGACGTTGGCCGCTGACACCTGGTCAGCCAATCCTGCGGCGGAGATCACCTTGCGCGCTTCAAACACCATCTTGCGCGAGCTCTTGCCCATGCTGACTATGCGTCCGCTGGCCTCGATAAAGTCCCCGGCATAGACCGGCGCCAGAAACTTCACGTTGTCGTAAGCCACAAACAGGCCTTCGTCGCCATCACTGCGTATGAGCAACTCGGTCGCCACATCACCAAAAAGATGCAGCATCTTGGCGCCGTCCACCAAGTTGCCGGCGTAATGTGCGTCGTGCGCACCCATGCGCAGGCGGATCAGGGAAGTGATGGCTTCAGACATTTCTCTTACTCCATTCATGGATGGCAAAGGATGCCACATCCTCGGCATAGCTTTTCACACCAAACCCGGCGTCATAGCCCAGTTCCTTGGCCAGCTCGTGGCTGATGCGCGGGCCACCCACCACCAGAATGACCTTGTCCCGGATGCCTTCGGCTTCCAGCAGGTCCGACAGTTTGGTGAGGTTGTCCAGGTGAATGTTTTTTTGCGTGACGATCTGCGACACCAGAATCACATCCGCCTTCTCTTCGATAGCGCGCGCCACGAGATCCTCAGAATCCACCTGTGCGCCCATGTTGATGGCACGAATCTCGTGGTAGCTCTCCAGCCCCTTGTGGCCGTTGTAGCCCTTCATGTTCATGATGGCATCGATTCCCACCGTGTGCGCATCGGTCTCGATGCAGGCACCCACGACCACCATCTTGCGACCCATCACCGCGGCGATGCGTGCGTTGACGCCATCCTTGTCCAGCACTTCATACTCGGGCTTGGAGATCTTCAGCTGAGACAGGTCCACCTGGTGCTTGCACTGCCCATAGACCACATAGAAGCTGAAACCCTGGCCCATGTCCTCGGCGTGCACCACGGCGGGCTCGTTCAGCCCCATGGCCAGCGCGAGCTGCTTCGCCCCTTCTTTGGACACTTCGTCGAGTGCCACTGGCAGCGTGAACGAGAGCTGAACACGTCCGTCATTGAGCGTGTCGCCATAGGGTTTCACCCATTTTGCTGTGGTTGTTTCGCTCATGTCAGTTACCTCCATTGAGCATGAGTTGCGGGAAGGGGTTGTAGTAGTCAGCCGACTTGGCAATTACGCCGTCCAATCCTTTGCCTCCCGTGGGCGTGCGCGAGATTTCGGCAAACGTACCCTTTCCGATGGCGGCAGGCAGGCCCATCGCCTCAATCTCGGCCAGAATTTTCTCAGTCTGCGCCAGCACCTCCTGGGCGCGCAACTCAATCTTGCCGCCCGACTTGAACTCGATTTCGGAATGCAGATCACGCATGGTGCCAAACACGTATTTGGCGTTCTGGATGGCCAGGAATCGGTCCTGAATGAAGGGCGTGTGAATGGCCTCGGTCATCATGCCCAGCAGGTGAATGTTCTGCTGCGTGAGGGTACTCACCATGTTGAACAGAGCGTCCTGAATATGGCCCTTGAAGATGTTGCCGGTCATGTGCTTGGTGGGCGGCATGTACTTGAGGCATGCGTCCGGAAACACCTGGCGCACCAGTTGCGCATGCGCGATTTCCCACAGGAAGCCATTTTCCAGATCGGGGTTGATTTCGAACGCATGGCCTAGCCCCATTTGCTCAGGCTCGAGACCGGACAGGTGGGCGAACTGTTCGTTGATGAGTTGCGAAGCCAGCACGGTGTGTGCTGCTTCATAGGCGTCGGCCGTGGTGAGGTAGTTGTCCTCACCGGTGTTGATGATGATGCCCGCATACGCATTGACCATGCGCGAGAAAAATTGATCAATAAAGGTGCGCTGCATGTTGATGTCGCGAAAGATGATGCCGTACATCGAATCGTTGAGCATCATGTCCAGGCGTTCCATGGCACCCATGGCGGCAATCTCCGGCATGCACAAGCCCGAGCAGTAGTTGGTCAGGCGGATGTAACGGCCGACCTTTGTTCCCACTTCGTCCAATGCGGCGCGCATGAGGCGGAAGTTTTCCTGCGTCGCATAGGTGCCACCAAACCCTTCCGTGGTAGCACCATAGGGAACATAGTCCAGCAGGCTCTGGCCGGTGGAGCGGATCACGGCGATGATGTCAGCACCCTGCTCTGCCGCGGCACGCGCCTGAGCCACGTCTTCATAAATGTTGCCGGTGGCCACAATCAGATACAGCCACGGTGCTTTGCCTTCGCCAAGGGTCTGGATCTGCGTGTCGCGGTGGCAACGTTGGGTGGCAATCTGTTCGCAGCGGGTCTGCGCCAAGGCGTTGGCCGCCGCACGTGCTGCCTCTTCATTCACTGGTTTTTGCAATACCAAAGTTCCTGCCGCCACGGCGTCAGCCACTTGCTGCGCCGTTGTGCCCTGTGCCTGCATGGCCGCAGCCAGCACCGTTGCCGCGCCATGCTGCAAGAGCCCCTGTCCCTGCAAGTGCTCCACGAGCCGATTGGGCAAGGGAACACCGTTCTCATCCACACCGTCCACGCCGAGCAGGCGCACGGTAGCGCGCTCCACGGTGGTGGTCGTGAATCGACTCATATCATCAAACACGGCGCGCGCAATGCGTTGCGCTGAGGCGCGGGCGCGGTCGATCTGGGTTGGGTCTAGCTGTAAATGGCTCATAGTGTTACGGTTTCTTCGGGTTGCTCCAGCACCACGTCGGTGACGGTGTGGCGGGGGAATGCTTCACGGGCAGCTTGCAGCAAGGTGGGCGCATGAAAGTCTCCTCCCTGTGGAGCAAACGGGTTCACCGTCACACCGGCAATGCGAATGCCATGGAAGGCGAATAGTTGTGCGCCGAGCCTGGCAAACGCTGCCAACTCCGGCGCGTCCACAAAGAGGCGCGTGCCATCGTTCACTACGACCCTCAGGCCGGCTTTGTGCGCCGCAAGTTCCATCAAGGCCGTCCACAGTTTTCGTCCAACGGCACCGCTGACTGCTATTGTTTTGATATCTGCCAGCGCTTGTTCCATAAGCGCTGGAGCCGCATTCAGCGTTGATGTTTGCGCCAGAGAAAGGCATCGTTCCTGGTTGTCCCAAACCCCTACGCCGCCACCAGAAAACACCGGCTGCACCAGCGTGCGAATCCCTCTTTCGGCCTGCGGCACGCCCAGAATGCTCAATCGGTCCTGCGTCTTGCGAATGACATCCGGGATACCACCACCGATGGCGGCCCCGGTAGCCAATACCACGGCGTCAGCAACTGCCGGCGAAGCATGGTGGCTGCGCCCGAGTGCGCCGTCGAGCACGACCAGATCGCAACCGCACTGCTTGAGCTGAGCAATCAGCGCCAAGAGGTCGGTACTGCGCGAAGCACCGGCCATCTCCATTTCGCCATGCTCCTGTGCGCGCACGATGACGATCTCGCCCATGGGGCTGTCAAGGCCCGTCGGGCAAACCGGGCGTGTGCGCACCCTAGACCGTGCCAGGGTGTCGCGTGCGGTGGCGACCAGCATGCCCGGCCAGACCGTGACCGGGGGCTTGGGAAACTGAAACACCTGGTCGCGCGCTTCGCCGTCCCGTCCAATGGAGGTCACGCCGACAGCCACCTTGTCCGCATCAGCGCAAGCCAGCAGGTGGTTGAGCGTGACGGTCTTGCCAGTGTTCTTGGTCATGCCCATGACCGCGAGGGTGCTGATGCCCCCGCTGCGAACCCCGGCCCACAGTGCACTCTGCGCTGCCATGGCTTACACGTAGAGTTCTTCGAACAGCTGGCGCAGACGGGGACTTTCACGCAGCAGATTGAGCGAATGCTCGGCGTGGCCCTCGGCGTAGCCATTGCCCACAATCATCTCAACATCCTTGCCCACGCCTTCGGCACCCAATGCTGCCGCGGTGAAGCTGGTAGCCATGGAAAAGAAATAAATCTTTCCGTGCTGTCGGGTGGCGAGGATGCTGCCCATTTCCGTGTTGGGGATATTGACGCAGTTGATGACCACATCGGCCAGATGGCCCTGCGTCACTGCAGAGACGGCGTCCATCAGCGCCAAGGCGTTGGTGGCGTCCACCTGCAAGGCGTGATCGGCCCAGCCGAGTTCCTTGATGCGCTGGCAGTCTTTGGCAAAGGGTGAGACACCGATCACACAGCCGGTTGGCCCGGCACGTTTCTTTGCCTCGTAGACACACAGCGTGCCCGACTTGCCACCACCGCCAATCACCACCACCGTGTCACCGGCTTTCACCAATCGTGCTGTCTGTGCGGGCGCGCCCGCAACGTCCAGAATGGCCAGTGCCGTCTTTTCGGGGATGTCATTGGGCAGTTTGGCGCAAAGGCCGGTTTCAAACAGAATGGCTTTGCCCGTGATATCGATCTGGTCGCGCTCCATGTGGATGGCACGGATGGCGTCGATGCGCAAGGGT
Source organism: Rhodoferax sp. (assembly GCA_020048895.1). Classification (GTDB taxonomy): domain Bacteria; phylum Pseudomonadota; class Gammaproteobacteria; order Burkholderiales; family Burkholderiaceae_C; genus Allorhodoferax. Next base: position 12,668 of record JAIFLV010000180.1, read on the forward strand.
GTGAGCGACAGCGACACCAGCGTGGCAATACGATCGCCCACTTTCAGGTCGATCTTGCCGTTCAATGCGGGGCCGATGGCGGCAATCGTGCCTATCAACATGCCGCCCGACCCGGTCACCGGGTTGTGGTGCTTGCCGCGCTGCGCCACGATGTCACGCACGATGGTTTCTACCTTGGCGACATCACCTTCTGCCTGCTGCTTGATCTGCGTGAAACTGGCCGAGTCGATGTTGAGGGCCGACACATCAATGAGGATTTCGTTGTCGCAAATCTCCATGGTGTTGTCGATCTTCCAAGCGCCCTGGGGCAAAACGCCCTGGGGTTCCAGCACGCGGTGCGTACCGTAGGGGGAACCGTGTCGCATGGCTTCTCCCGGCGTTAGTTGCTGATGGAAGGCAAACTGAAGTCCTGACCCAGCCCGGGCATCTCGACCGTCTTGCCCGCGTAGTTGCGGCATTTGACGGTGGTTCCACTGCCGTCCGGCAGGGCCTCTTCTCGCACATAGCTGGGGATGATGGGCAGCTTACCCAGACCGCCCAAACCGTCTACGATGAAGGTAGGCACTGCGGGGCCGCTGATCCAGCCGCGCAGGCCCTCGTAGAGTTCGAGCATGCGACGGTGTGGCACGATGAAGTGGTGCGCGCCTTCAACCATGTCGGTGGAGTACACGTAATACGGGCGCACGCCCATTTCGATGGTCTGCATGAACAGCTCGCGCATCACTTCCACGCTGTCGTTCACACCCTTGAGGCACACCGTCTGCAGACCCATCATGATACCGGCCTTCTGCAGCATCTTCACGCGTGCACGCAGCAGCGGCGTGATTTCCTTGGGGTGGTTGATGTGGATGTTGACCATCTGCACGCGGTGCTTTTCCAGCACAGCGCAGAGTTCGGGTGTGACGCGTGTGGGCAGTTGCACCACCATGCGCGAGCCCATACGCAGGAAACGCACATGGGGAGCGCGCTTGCGAATGCTGCCCAGAATCTCGTCGAGGCGCTCGTCGGTGAACGTCAGCGGATCGCCACCCGAGAGCAGCACGTCCTCGATGTTCTTGTTGTTGGCGATGTAGTCGATGGAGCGCTCGATTTCCTCCTTGTGCACCGAGCCCTTGGGTTGCGACACCATACGCTTGCGTGTACAGAAGCGGCACAGTGTGGCGCAGGTATTGGACACCAGAAACAGCACGCGACGCGGGTAGCGGTGCACGATGCTGGTGCCTTCGATGGTGTCGCCCTCTTCACCCAACTGGTCAAGCATGGTGGCAAAACCGGGTTTGGTTTCCTCGTGAAAGGTGGGCAGGTACTGCAACCGGATCGGGCAGTTGGGGTCGTCACGGTCCATCAATTGCGCCATGTACGGCGTGACCGCTATGGCGAACTTTTGGTACACCGTCTCGTTCACATTCTCGATATGGTTGAGCACGCCGTCGAGTTCCGAGTGGTGGGTGTAGCGCCGTGAAAACTGTTTCTGCCACGATTCGCTTTCGGGGTCATAGGCGTCAAGCTCTTTGCGCGTGAGCAGCTTTCCAACAAACAGGGGGATGACGGGTTGCAGCATGGGGTGTCTCCTGGACCAGAAACGCTGGTCGATGTGAATGGTGTATTCCGAGAATTCTAGAAATGACGACGCAAAACGAAAACACGCAAAATGACTGATTGCATCCTGATTTTTGAGTCAAAATGCATCGACTTGTTACATTCTGATTACATGGCTCCCCCCTCGTTAGATCCACTCGACAAAAAGCTGCTGGAACTGCTGCGCGTCAACGCTCGCCTGCCGGTGGTCAAACTGGCACAGGCGTTGGGCTGCGCCCGCAGCACCGTGGTTTTGCGGCTCAAGGCACTGGAAAACAATGGCGTCATTTCCGGCTACACCATCGCCACGGTGGTACCGCAAAGCAGCATTGGCATCCGTGCCATGGTGCTGATCTCCACCGACTCGGAGAGCGCGCCCAACGTGGTGAAGGCGCTGACGCGCCGCCACGAGATTCACAAGATATTCTCGGTCAGCGGTCGCTATGACCTGTGCGCCATGCTCACCACCGAATCCACCGAAGAGCTCGACTCGGTGATTGACCGCATCCGCGGCATCAAAGGTGTGAAAGACACTTTCTCCACGATACTGCTGAGTTCCAAACTCGACCGACCCGAATAGAGGTAAGGCGCCCATGTTTGTTTTGGGAAAACTTCTGAGTGCTATCACCCAGCCGCTGTTCTGGGTGATTGCGTTGCTTTTCGTGGCGGTATGGGCGTTCACGCGTCGGCCCGCACTGGCCCGCATTCTGACCGCTGCGGCGTTGGGTCTCCTGCTGTTGTTGGGATGGCTGCCCGCACCCAACGCGTTGCTGCACGACCTCGAATCGCGCTACGCAGAGATTCCCCCGCAGGCCGATCTCGGACCCTATGTGGGAATGGTGGTCTTGGGTGGCGCCTTCGAGCACGGCTACATTGCGCAGGACCACCGCCAACCGGTGCTCAATGACGGAGCCGAGCGTATGGTGGCGCCGGCCGCGGCCGTGCGCGTGCAGGCCCATCTGCAGATCGTCTTCACCGGCGGCGAGGGAACAGTCTTCGGGACCGGGCCGAGCGAGGCCCAGCGGGCGCGCGTCTTCTTTGAGAGCCTGGGGCTGGCCGGCGACCGGGTGCGTTATGAATCTGCCTCCCGCACCACGTATGAAAATGCGGTGCTCACAGCACAACTTCCCGGCATCAACACCGCGCAGCCCTGGTTATTGGTCACCTCTGCCTGGCACATGCCGCGCTCGATGGCCGTGTTTCGCAAAGCTGGCTGGAACGTCACGGCCTACCCGGTGGACTTCCGCACTGGGCTCACCACACCCTGGGCGGAATACTCCCTGCGTGAGGGCGTCACCCGCTGGCAACTCGTGCTGCACGAATGGGTGGGGATGCTCGCCTATGGGCTACGTGGCTGGGCCTGAATTCGGGCTACCACCTTGTCAATGCGACGTCCCTCCAGGGCGGTGACTTCAAACTCCCAGGACGCGCTACGTATTTTTTCACCCACTGCAGGCAGATGACCACACACCGCCATCAGCAAGCCTGCCAGGGTGTTGTAGCGTCCCCTGTCTTCGTCTGGAAACTCGTCAATCTCCAGCCGTACCTTGAGTTCACCGACAGGCATCAGCCCATCGAGTGCCCAGGATCCGTCAGGCTGATAGGTTGCCCAGGCCTGGGCTTGCACGTCAGGCTGCAGTTCGCCAGTAATCGCTTCGAGCAGATCGTGCGGCGTCAGCAGCCCCTGCACCACACCGTATTCATCCACCACGAACACCATGCGTGCAGCCGTGGTTCGAAACTGGGTGATCAGTTCCATGCCACTCAAGGTTTCAGGCATAAACGCGGCCGGTTCGGCGATTGCGTCAATGCCGCACGCATGGTCCGGGCCCAATTCCAGCAAACGCGCAACGCTCACGATGCCGACTACATCGTCCAGCGATCCGCGGCACACCGGGTACCAGGAGTGTGCACCGTGGCCGCCAGCCCCACTCACTTGCGCCAGGCACTGTGCAACAGTACTCGAAGCGTCGAGCCACTCCACATCGGAGCGCGGCAACATGATGGAGGTAAGGGGGCGATCATCAAGGTGAAACACGTTGCGCACCATCTGGTGCTCATGCTGCTCAATGATGCCTGCGTCCACGCCTTCCTCCAGGCTTGCGGAAATCTCGGCCTCGGTCACCGCCCGGTTGTCCGCAGTGTCAATGCGCAACACCTTGAGCATGCCGTGCGTGCACATGGAGAGCAGCCGGACAAATGGCTTGGTGAGCGTGGCGACCCACGTCATTGGGCGAGATACCAACCGGGCCACAGCTTCCGGGTAGAGCTGACCAATGCGCTTGGGTACCAGTTCACCGAATACGATGGTGACGAACGTGATGACTGTCACCACAATGGCCGTGGCCGACACCTCGGCCGCGCGGTGCGCCACGCCAAGATACGTTTGCAGCCAGGCAGACACCGAGTCACTGAACGCCGCCTCTCCCACAATGGCATTGAGCATGCCGATCGAGGTGATGCCCACTTGCACGGTGGAGAGAAATTGTGTGGGATTGTCCAGCAGCGCCAGTGCCGCCTGCGCACCTTTGTCGCCCGCGTCGGTCATGGTCTGCAGCCGTACCTTGCGGCTCGCCGTCAATGCCAGCTCCGACATGGCAAACACGCCGTTGAGCAGCGTGAGCAGCACGATCAAAAACAACTCCATGAAACTCCAGCGAAAATGAAGACATGGCACTTTACCTTATCGGCGATATTCAGGGTTGCGACAGCGCGTTGCAGCGTCTGCTCGACAAACTGGATTTCTCCCCCAGCAGGGACACCCTCTACGTTTTGGGTGATCTGGTCAATCGCGGACCGGAGTCTGCTGCGGTTCTGCGCCGGATGATGGCCTATGGCGATGCGGCGCGCTGCATCCTTGGCAACCACGACCTGCACCTGCTGGCTATTGCCCATGGTGCACGCGCAGCAGACCGTAACGACACACTGGATGGCGTACTGAGCGCCAGCGATCGCGACGCGATGCTGGCGTGGCTTATTCACCAGCCACTGGCACGTCGCGTTCAACTGCAGGACCATGTGCTATTGCTTGTACACGCCGGCGTGTTGCCGCAGTGGTCGGCTGAACAAACCCTGGCATTGGCCAACGAGGTGGCCGCCATGCTGCAGAGCGCGCAAGCGCAGACCTTCTTCGACGCCATGTACAGCAACCTGCCAGCGCGATGGAGCGAAGGGCTACAAGGCGTTGAACGCTGGCGTGTGATCGTGAACGCGCTGACACGCATTCGATTTTGCACCGCGCAAGGCGAGATGGAATTTAAAACCAAGGAAGGAGCACCCAACGCCCCTGCAGGATTCATGCCCTGGTTTGAAGTGCCAGGTCGGGCCACGCAAGATGTCGGCATCGCATTTGGCCACTGGTCGATGCTCGCCCAGCTGCAACGGGCAAACCTCTACGCGCTCGATACCGGCTGCGTCTGGGGCGGCTCCCTCACCGCGCTGCGTCTGGACGCCAGTGGCGACCCGGCGCGCCATGAACTGCTGCAGGTGGCTTGTCCAATGGCCCAGCAACCAGGTCGCGATACACAAAAGCGCTCCTGAATCAGGAGCTGCTCACGCAGATTCTACGCGCCTCGCAGCCTTATTCGGTCTTGAAAAGTGCAGCGACCTTGCGCTTGGGTTTGATGTTGGCCGAGATGCTGCGTGAGGCAGGGCGGGCGGTTGCTTCCCATGAAGGTGCAGGCTTGTCCGCCACGGTGGTCGGCTCATACGGCTTGTCGAAAAACGGGTCACGCGAAGGTGCAGGTGGGCGTGCATAGTCACTGCGCGGCGCGCGCGGTGCACGCGGTGCATAGCCGTCTTCGCGGTTGCCGCGCCCTTCGGTCCGCGGTGCGCTGCGGCCGTTGTCGCCACCGGCTTCACCGTCGTGGGCGTACATGCGGCGACCATCGTTGATGCGCCCTTGTTGGCGGATGTTGGGCAGGTTTTCGTCAAACTCGAGCCCTTCGAGTTCGATCTTGGTCTTGATCAATTTTTCGATGTCGCCTACCAGGCGAGCATCGTTGTTGCCGCTGACAAAACTCACGGCAAGGCCAGCGGCGCCGGCGCGACCGGTGCGGCCAATGCGGTGCACATAGTCTTCAGCATTGAACGGAATATCAAAATTGAATACCGCCGGCACATCCTTGATGTCCAGGCCCCGAGCCGCTACATCAGTACACACCAGCAAATCAACTTCGCCCGATTTGAAGGCATCCAGTGCTTTCAGGCGCTCGTCCTGGCTTTTGTCGCCGTGCAAGGCCGTGGTCTTAAGGCCCTCGCGCTCCAGTGAGCGTGCCAGACGGGCACACCCGAGTTTGCTGTTGACGAACACAAACGCCTGCTTCATGCCACGCGCACGCAACACCTGGTGCAGGGCATGGCGCTTTTCATCCTCAGGCACGCTGTAGAAATGCTGCTCCACGGTGGATGCCGTGGCGTTGGAGCGCGCCACCTCGATGGTGACCGGGTTTTGCAGATAGCTGTTGGCCAGCCGCTTGATCTCCGGCGAAAACGTCGCTGAGAACAGCAACGTGGTACGTTGCTTGGGCAGATAGGACAAAATTCGCTGCAGATCTGGCAGGAAGCCAATGTCGAGCATGCGGTCGGCTTCGTCGAGCACCACGTACTCGACCTGATTGAGCACCGCGTTCTTCGCTTCGATGTGGTCCAGCAGGCGTCCCGGCGTTGCTACCAGAACTTCGACGCCACGTTTCAGCTCGGCGGTCTGGGGCTTCATGTCCATGCCGCCAAACACCACCGCACTGCGCAGATCGGTGTACTTGGCGTACAACTCCACCTGCTCGGCCACCTGCACCGCCAATTCACGCGTGGGCAGCAGCACCAGCGCACGCACCGGGTGCCGCGCTGGCGAGGTGGATGCATTCTGGTGGCGCATCATGCGCTGCAACAAGGGCAACGCGAAAGCCGCGGTCTTGCCGGTACCAGTCTGGGCTGCGCCCATGACATCGCGGCCCTGGAGAACCACGGGAATGGCCTGCGCCTGAATCGGCGTCATGGTCTCGTAGCCCATTTCACTCACTGCCCGTGCAAGAGGATCGGCCAATTGCAATTGGGCAAACGCCATGATGGGGGTGTCGCTGGTGAGTTCGTTCGAATTCACGGGGTTCGCAACGGTAGAGGGAAGTTCAGTATTCAATTCAAGCCGGCATAGCCAAATGTTTGCTATCCAACCGATAGCGGGCTGTCCTAGTGGCTAGGGACAAACCCGCATTATCCTCTATCCCCCTACCTGACCCTGGTACTTGCCACCACGGTCCTTGTAGCTGGTTTCGCAGACGTCGTCCTTGTCGCACTCAAAAAACAAAACCTGCGCGCAGCCTTCACCGGCATAAATCTTGGCTGGTAGCGGTGTGGTGTTGCTGAACTCCAGCGTCACATACCCTTCCCACTCCGGCTCAAACGGCGTCACATTCACGATGATGCCGCAGCGCGCATAGGTGCTTTTGCCCAGGCAGACGGTCAGTA
>JAIFLV010000156.1 GCA_020048895.1 Rhodoferax sp.
TGGCAACGCGCGGCAAACCGGCGGGCAATACTTCCAGCTTGTAGGCTGCGGTTTGTTTGTCAAATGTGGTCGTACTGGGCATGGAGACTACACGAACAGCTATCTTTCTGGTAGCAAGCAACTCTTGCGCCTTGAGTGCCAACTGTACTTCAGAGCCGGTGGCGATCAGAACCGCTTGCGCTTTCTTCTTCAAACCCACTTCGGTCGGCTCCGCCACCACATAGGCTCCCTTGCTGATGGCGTCGAGCCCGCAGGCATGGGGTGCCAGCGCTGACTCAGGCTTGGGTGCATAGCTGATATTTTGGCGCGACAGCAGCAAGGCCGTGGGCAGCGTGCGGTTTTGCAGCGCGACGGTCCAGGCCACCGCGGTCTCGGCGGTATCGGCCGGGCGCCACACATCCAGGTTGGGGATCAGACGTAGCGATGCAGCATGCTCCACCGACTGGTGGGTGGGGCCATCTTCGCCCAGGCCAATCGAGTCATGGGTGAACACATGGATCACCCGCAGCTTCATCAGCGCAGCCATGCGGATGGCGTTGCGGCTGTAGTCGCTAAATGTCAGGAAGGTCCCGCCATAGGGAATAAAGCCGCCATGCAGAGCGACGCCATTCATGATGGCGGCCATGCCGAATTCGCGCACGCCGTAGTTGATGTGCCGACCGCCCACGCCAGCCTCGTTCTTCACCACGGCACCCTGCATGTCAAAGCGCAAATTAGGCGTGGACTTGGTATTGGTGAGGTTGGAGCCGGTCAGATCGGCCGAGCCACCCAGCAACTCGGGCAAGGCGGCGGTAAAGGCCTCCAGCGCCAGCTGTGATGCCTTGCGGCTGGCAACGGTCTCGGCTTTTTGATGTGCGGTAATGACGGCATCCACCGCCGTTTGTACAAAGTTTTTGGGCAAGTCACCTTTCATGCGGCGCAGCAGCTCCTTGGCCAATGCGGGATACGCGGCTTGGTAGGCGGCAAACTGGTCTTTCCAGGCCTGCTCGGCGGCCTTGCCAGACTGTTTGGCGTCCCAATCGGCGTAGACGTCTTTGGGGATGATGAACGGGGGATAGTTCCAGCCCAGGGCTTCGCGCGTGAGCCGGATTTCCTCGGCACCCAGCGGCTCGCCATGGGCCTTGGCGGTGTTGGCGCGATTCGGGCTACCCTTGCCGATGTGGGTTTTGCAGATGATGAGCGTGGGACGCTCGGTGGACTTGCGCGCTTCGCCAATGGCGTTGGCAACCGCTTCGACGTTGTGACCGTCCACCGGGCCCAGCACGTTCCAGCCCTGTGCCACAAAGCGCAGGGACGTCTGCTCCATGAACCAGGGCGCCACCTGGCCGTCAATGGAAATGCCGTTATCGTCGTACAAGGCGATCAACTTGTTGAGTTTCCAGGCCCCGGCCAGCGCGGCCGCTTCGTGGCTGATACCCTCCATCAGGCAGCCATCGCCCAGGAACGCATAGGTGTGGTGGTCCACCACGGTGTGGCCCTCACGGTTGAATTCGCTGGCCAACAACTTCTCGGCCAGCGCCATGCCCACCGCGTTGGTGATGCCCTGGCCCAAGGGGCCGGTGGTGGTCTCGACGCCGGGCGTGACGCCAACTTCCGGGTGGCCTGCAGTCTTGCTGTGCAACTGGCGAAAGTTCTTCAATTCGCCCATGGGCAATTTGTATCCCGTGAGATGCAGCAACGCGTACAACAGCATCGAGCCATGGCCGTTGGAGAGCACGAAACGGTCGCGATTCAGCCATTGGGGGTTGGCCGGGTTGTGTCGCAGATGCTCACCCCACAGTGCCACGGCCATATCGGCCATGCCCATGGGAGCGCCGGGGTGGCCGGAGTTGGCCTGTTGTACAGCGTCCATCGCCAGGGCACGGATGGCGTTGGCCATGTTTTGGGTGTTTTGCGTCAGAGCCATGGTGGGAACAACTCCAGTGTGGGCAGGGGTAAACACGATATTTTACCGGTGCCCCATTTGCAGCCTGCAGGGTGCTGCAAATGCCTGGAAATACTCTAAAGTCCCACCTATGCATGGATTGCACCTCACCGCGGACCTCCACCACTGCCAATGCGACATGGTCTGGCTGACCGACGCCCGGCATTTGCTGGCGCGCTGCGAGCACACGGTGACTGCAGCGGAGCTGCAGGCCGTCAATTCCCTCGCCCATACATTTCCCGCCACGCCGCACGGGCCGGGTGGTGTCACGGCCACGGTGCTGCTGGCGGAGTCGCACCTGTGCGTGCACACCTGGCCAGAGCAAAAGGCTGTGACGCTCGATGTGTATGTCTGCAATTTTGGGGGCGATCACAGTGCCCAGGCATACCAGGTGATGGATGCACTGGTGGCACTATTTGCCCCGCAAACGGTGCTGCGCCAGGATTTGGAGCGGGGCCACCCGGGCGCGGTAGACTGACAGGTATGGCGTCCACACCGAAACAACCAGGTTTTCTGACCAAAATGGTCGGGTTGATTCGTGCATCGGCCAAAGAACCTGCGCGACACGATGGGGACTCCGTGCAGTCGCGCCAAGCGGGCGATGAGGCGCTGGAAAAGGAAGCGATCCGAGCGCATATCGCGGGGCGACGCCGCGACGACCGGATTCGGCGTCGCGAGTTCGATTACCTGCGCAAGGTGCGGGCCAAGAGCCTGACCGCGTTTCCCAGCACGCCCCCGCGCCCATCGGTGTTTCAGAACAGCTCCTCGTTCAATCCGGATGTCGGCGATCGCCGCATCACAGTACGAAAAATCGATGCTATCGAAGCCCAGATGTCTACACAGTGGGCCGCCAGCAAGATGGCGGGCACGCAGCCGCCCAAGCCTGCCCCACCACCCACCGCGCAGGCCTTGCCGCAGCAACCTGTGGCAGTGACTGCGCCGCCCGTGGTGCGCGAACTGCCGCCACTGGAAATGGAGCTGGAACTCGACCTGGACTTCACCGGCCTGGCCACGGAAGAAGGCAGCGCGACGCTGTTGTCGCCGCTTGGCACAGCAGTGGCGGCCGCAGCGTCCGCTACGCTGGCTGAGCATCCGATATTGCAGGAGGCGGCCACCTGCTTTGCGGCCGGCGAGGACGATGCGGCCGAGGCAGCGCTGCTGTCGGTACTCGAATCCCCCGACTCGGGCGACGCAGCGGCCGAAGCGTGCTCGGCGGGCCTGCTGGATCTGTACCGGGCAACCGGCCAACAGGCCGACTTTGACCTGGTCGCCATTGAGTACGCCCAGCTGTTCGGACGCTCAGCGCCCGAGTGGTTTTCAGTCGAAGAGGTGGCACCAACCCGTGCCGACGCACTGGATGACTCGGCCCCCTGGGCCACGGATGGGGCTGATCCAGTGGGCTGGACCTGCCCGGCACGCCTGACATTGCATGAGACGGCCGCCCTGCGCGAGACTGCCGGGCGGGCCAGCATTCCGGTGTTGCACTGGGACGCGCTGACGGAGGTGGCACCAGAATGCATCGCGCCGTTGCGCGCGCTCTTTCAGGCCTGGGCTGGCAGTGCGCTGGAGTTGCAGTTCAGTGGGGTGGACGTGTTGCTGCGCGTGCTGGCGCAGGCCACGGCCATGGAAGACCGCAGTGTCGATACGGCCTGGTGGAACCTGCGCCTGGAGGTGCTGCGCACCCTCAACCAACCCGCTGTATTTGAAGAAGTGGCGTTGGATTTTTGTGTCACCTACGAGGTGTCGCCGCCAAGCTGGACGCCACCGCGTTGCAATCTGGTAGGCGCGTCGCCGGTTACCGCCGCACACAGTGCCTCGGCTTTGGCACCCTTGGAGCAGGTGCCCGAGTCGCGGCTGGCCCTCAGTGGTGTGCTGGAAGGTGATGCGGCTATCGCATTGGCACACATGCTCGAACGTGCGCCATCGGAGGACCCCCTCATTGTTTCCTGTGCGAGGCTGGTACGTGTGGACTTTGTGGCCGCGGTCAGCATCCTGAATTGGATCACCGACGTCACTGCCACCGGGCGCAAGGTGCAATTTGTACGCGTCCCGCGCCTGCTGGCCGCCTACTTTGATGTGGTGGGCATCAGCGCGCAGGCGCGTGTGCTCACCGGCAAGAATTAGCGGATGGCAACCGGCGCCCTGGATGCTCGTACCCGGCGCGCCGCCAGCCAGGTGCTCTACCAGATATTCCCAGACCGCTTTGCCATTGGCGGCGGCAAGCCCGGCGCAGAGAAGCTGAAAGACCCGGCCTACGCGATCCCGCACGCCGTGCCGCACGACTGGGACAATCCCGATTTCCCCCACCCCTGGAGCCACCACTTTTGCGGCGGCGATCTGGACGGCATCACCGGCAAGCTCGACTACTTGCTTGATTTGGGCATTACCGGTGTCTACCTGACGCCGATCTTTGCGTCACCGAGCAACCACAAGTACGACACCACCGATTTCTTCTGCATCGACCCGATGTTTGGGGGCGACGCGGCGTTGCACAGGCTGGTCGGCGCCCTGCATGCGCGCGGCATGACGCTGACGCTGGACGCCGTGTTGAACCATGTTTCCAACCTGCACCCCTGGTTTGCGGCGGCGCAAGCGGGCGATCCCGACAAACAGCACTGGTTCACGCTGCGCACTGACGGCAGCTACGACTGCTGGCAAGGACACGGCTCGATTCCGGAGCTCAATCTGTCGCACCCCGCCGTGCGCGACGTGCTCTACCGCACACCCGCGAGCATGGTGCAGCACTGGCTGGCGCAGGGCGTGGACCACTGGCGATTCGATGTGGCGCAGGACGTGGGCATTGCGGTAGCCCAAGACCTCGCCGCCGTGGTCGGGCAGCGTTTTCCCGATGCACAACTGGTCGGCGAACTCTGCGGTTTTGCCGGTAGCTGGTTGCAGGGCGATGCACCGGGCGAGGCAGGCTTTCACGGCATGATGAATTACTGGTACCGCACGGCCACGCTGGCGTGGCTGAACGGCGAGATCGACGCGGTGCAGATGAACGCCGCCGTACGGGACGCACGCCAGGGCTACGGCTTGCCTGGCCTGCTGTGCTCCTGGAACCTGCTCTCCAGCCATGACACACCGCGCGTACGCACCGCGATTGCTGACGCCGCCAGCGCACGCCTGGCCTGGCTGACACAGTGCACGCTGCCGGGCATTCCGCTGATCTACTACGGTGAAGAAATTGGCATGCAAGGTGGTGCCGACCCAGAGGCCCGCAGTCCCATGCGCTGGTGTGAGCGCGACTGGGACCACAGCCAACGTGCCTGGCTCAAACAACTCATCGCGCTGCGCCAGGCGCACGCCGCGCTGCAGTACGGCGACATCCTGGTGCTGGGGGACCGCCTGCCGGGCAATGCGCTGGTGTTTCTGCGCTTTACCGATGGGCCAGGGCAGGCCGTGCTGGTGGTGGTGAATGCCGCGACCAAGGCGCTGCGTGTGCGCCTGCTGTTGCCCTACTCGCATTGGTACGACGGCGTCACGCTGCACGACGCCTTGGGCGGCGCGCAGACCACGTACGTGCAGGCGGGCAGCGTGCTGCTGGACGTGGCAGGGCAGTCGGGCGCGGTCTACCTGCCATGCAACCCGTACCCGAACTACGATCTGTTCAAAGAGCGCAACCGCAGCTGATCTCGAAAGCGCTCCGCGTTGCTACCTTTTCAGGAGCTGCTTGCGCTTATTTGATGGGCGTTACAGGCACTTTTCTTGTAAATCTGCAAGAGCTCACAGCAAGGCGTCATGCAGGGCAATGAACTCCTGGGTGAGCGTATGGCCGGTGTCCAGAAAGATCATGGGCAGCGACTGCTCGTGCGACTCGCGGATGCGCACTGAAGAGCGCAGGTAGGGCTGCAGCACCGGCAGCCCCTCGTCGATCAGCTCCTGCACCATGCGCTGGGGCAGGTTGGCACGCGACTGAAACTGGTTGACGATGATGCCTTCCACCG